>CAZSUW010000131.1:0-2685 GCA_964610115.1 uncultured Algimonas sp. | reverse complement strand
CGCCGCAAACGCCGTCGAAAATCACGCAAGTCGCGGGAAAGAGACAGAGACCGCGACCGGAAGCGGTCCCAATCCCGCAGCCCATGGGATAAACGCGGACGTGTTAACAGCCAGAATTGGGGCAAACCAAATACGCGAGGATGGGATTTATGATACCACTAATCTTACGCATCGTGATAATTTTTGTTGTCCTAACGATTGCTTATGTCGCCCTCGCCGCTTGGTCCCGATTCAAGCACCGTCTCAAATTAAGCGATGAATGGGAAACGCAAATCAAGTTAAAGAAGACCGTCGATCCCAAAGACGAATTCATCGCCCGGGGCATGAAGGCCTATGACCGTTCGCTCAAACCCAAATTGATTTTGGGCGTGTATGTCATTCCCGGCGCCATTGCGACGCTACTGATTTACCTCGCGCAATACGGATAGGAGACTCCCATGCGCCACTTACGCCACGTGCCGGCCCTGCTGCTGATTATCATCGCAGCCATTTTGATGCATTACTACCTGCCCGACCGCGATATTGTCCGGATTGTCGGTACGGAAGTTATCCGCTTTGACGTTAAAGAGGATGACCCCTTGCGAGGTCTAAACCAAGAGGCCGCCAATCAGGGCGTGAACCGCACGCGCGATGTTCGACTCATCAATACGCAGCGGGCCAATGGACGCCCCATGGTCTTTCGGAATGAGGATACGGGCTGGGGCTGGCCGCCCTATTTGAAATTCGATTCTGACAATGTCTTTACGGAAGCGAAGGCGTTTGAGCGCGACAATGAACAATGGGTGGCCGTGCGGCATTACGGCTGGCGAATTGAACTCTTCTCGCTCTATCCCAATGCCACAAGTATGAAGGCCGTCAGTGGGCCGGATGTACGCCTGATCCCGTGGTTCAACATCGTCTTTATCGCCTTTGTTGTGCTGATCTGGCTGACGATCTGGCGCACCATTCGTGAATTCAAAAAAAAACGGATTGATCCTGTGACAGACCGCATTGGCGACGAAATCGAAGATGTGGCCAGCAATGTTGGCGAGGGCGTCAGCGCTGGGGCGTCAGGTGTGCGCGGCTTTTTCCGCCGCTTTTTCGGGACGACCAAGCCGCGCTAGTTTGCGCGCGGGTGAGACCGCGCCCAACGGTCAGACGCGAGCACGCCGACGAGCAGGATCAGGATTGACAAACCGGCCATGACGGTCCCCCACAGCCAGTGGGGGCCGCCAAGAAGGCTGGCCAGCACGCCTGTATCGGACCGGAAAATCTGTCCATCAACCATGCCGCCGCCTATGAAGAAATAGCTGAAATCGGACGGCACGTTCAAGGCGATCACAATGGCAATAATCTGCGCCAGATACAGCATAGGCTTATCCGGCAGTTTCCAGGCGCACAGCGCAAAGATCAGGAAAAATCCACCCAGCAGGGCGCGGGTAAACAAGTCGGCGGCCCAAATTTGCGACAGTCCCAAAAGTGCGGCCAGAAGGATGATAGCGGCCCTGTTCCAGTTTAGCCCCCGGGACAGGAATAACAGGATCACCCCCATAATCGCGGGCCCTAATAAACCGATAGAGACCGTTAGCACCCGGCCAAACGGGCTGGACGTTGCGGTATAAGCGACACCCGAAAAGTCAGGGAACACTTGTAGGCTTTCAAAACGCCCGCCCGCCAGCAGAGCGCCAAAGCCGTGCCCAAGTTCATGGATCCAGGTCGAAAGAAACCGGATCGGTGTGCGGATTTCCGGCACTTGCATGATGAAAAACAGGACAAGCACCAAACCCCAGAACTGCGTCTGCGAGAGGCGCTGTGGCAAGGGTTTATTGTTACGTCGAGCTGTCACGGAAAACGGGGCGACTACCCATCGCGACGAAGCGCTTCCAAGGCTTCCGGCTCACCGATAAGGGCAACGTGATCGTCCAAGGCGAGCTCCAGAGCAGGCGTGGCGATGATCGTTTTTCCGTCGCGTTCGACCAGAGCAATCAACACATCGTCGGGCAGTTCCACATCGCGGATCGCTTTGCCAACTTGCCCGGCCAGTGTGGGCAGGGTCGAAATCGGCACATGCAGGAAGTGATCATCCCGAACCAACACATCTGTCAGATCCGCCTCGGTCTGCGCGCAGAGCCAACGGCGGGTGAACCCCTCCCCCTGAACGATTTCAGCCACGTGACCGGCAATTCGCATATCCAGACCCGCCGGCTTGGGTGGGCAGAGCAAAACCATAACCGTATGGACTTCGTCAGGTTCCGCGATTTCGAAATCAAGGCGAGCTTTGGGCCCAAACCGGAAGATGAAGAGTTCGGGTTCTTCCAATCGCGCATCGAGCCTCGTCGCTAAACGCACGCCTTCAGAGAGACTACGGAAGTTTGGCGTTCCACCTTTCAAAATATCGCGCGTAATGTCTTGCGCCAGACCGTAGCGCTCTTCACCCGTTTCTGCCATGGCATCGACAAGCTCGTCCCAGCTGTAATGACCATAACGGAAGTCTGTTACGACTGAGCGCGCAATCACAGCTTCATATGAGAGGTTTTGCGCTTGCGTCCGATCGTTAATAATCGTCATTAGCTCTGTCTCAAGACCCTCATAGGCATTACGACCCAAGCGTTCATAGGCGTGGAAAATCGCACCACGGCGTTCAACCTTTTTACTGGCGTAAAGATTATACCAAAGCACGCAGGCGATGGTCAGCATGCCCGTAAA
>CAZSUW010000130.1:0-2883 GCA_964610115.1 uncultured Algimonas sp. | reverse complement strand
GAACAAGGGAAAGACTTAGACAAAACAACAAAGACGATGGCTGAACGGTCGGAAACTGTCGGACGCGCTTTAACCTTACATCGCCAAGCTTTTGACTCCTTGTCGACCACTTTCGATGCGCAAATGGGACGCCTATCTGAACAAATGAGCGTTCAACGCACGGACTTTGAGGGTACAACCGCAAAGGCTGAAGCTGACCTCACAGCCTCGAAAACGGCTATAGAAGCGGCTGGGACCGCCTTGTCGGATACAATTTCTCAAGCGACTAACAGCACGAAAACAGCCCAAGAAACGCTTGACGCGGCGCGCGATCGTTTGGCCGAAATCATCATACAAGTTGAAGGCACGACAACCGAACTGGACACGGTTTACACGAAACACTCAGCACAGCTTTCGGCGTTGAACGAGAAAGCCATCGACGAAAAAAATAGTACCGAAGCCGCTTTACTCGCTCAGGCGGAACGCCTTGGCGCGATCGATGCCCAAATTGAAATCACAGAATCCCGTTTGTCGCAACTCGTCGATCACGCCAGGTCTATTCACGAAACGCTCTCGACACAAATTACGGCCATCGACAATACGCTCGATAGTGCTGATGCGCGTTCACAGCGTTTTACGGCCGATCTAAGCAATAGGGTCTCTGATGCCGTTGCCGACGCCCGCCGCGACATATCAATGATGGAAGAGGACTTGCGCGCCCTGCAAGTGAGATTACGGACAACGGACGACGCCTCCGCCGAATTAGATTTAACAGCGGGGCCCTCTCAAAGCCCCTCTTCACGTGTGAGACTCCGCCCGCTCGAAACGGATTTTCCCTCATTAGAACCCCCACATCCGACATATAATGAGCGTGAAAAAACACCTCTAGATTTGGTTGAGCTTACAAAGGATGACAGCCAGCCGTCTACTGACGATATAAGCCTAGAGGCGGACACCCCACTTGGCGAGTCGAGAGGCGGAAACCGCGACGTGCTTCGTCGTCCTGGTGATCCAGAACCTTCGAAGAAGCGCCGTAGCTTTGGCCGAGCAAACGAAGAGTCGAAAAAAGAACGCTCCGGCTGGCGCTGGCGAGATATGTTGGGCGGTATGGACCCGTTAGACAGTGAGGCGGACGGTTCAAAAAACATAATAGATAACAATCCAAAAATTATCCGACCCCCGGCTGGCGTTCCGCTTTCGCCAATTCCTCCTGCACCGCAATTACCCGATGGTTCTGATGTCGTAGCCCGCCTCTGCGAAGTCCAGCTTGCCCCCTCCGCAGTGGTTGACGAAGGCACGATCATCGAAGCCTCTCAAACACAGACGACCGTTGGGAAAGAGCAGATGGCAAAGCTTGTTTCGCATCGACTGGATGGCCCGGTTGCTCATCTTCGTGGCGTCCTTGCGGCTGACCTGGAGTTCAAACTGCGCGCTGAAAGCTTTGTCCGTTCAATGGACGGACAAGTCTCGTCCATCTCTGATCCCGATAAAATGCGCGCGACCTTAGGCAGCGCCAGCGGACGGGCTTTCCTACTATGTTCAGCGGCTCTGCAAAGCTAAGCGCCCATGTCCCGCTGGCATACGCAAACAGCCGAACCGAATGACGCCGGCGAAAGGCTTGATCGTTGGCTGAGCGGCTGGACTGAGCTATCGCGCGCTCGGATCAAAACGCTTGTTGAGGCCGGTGACGTGCGCGCCAATGGCAATATCGTTCGCAAGGTCACAACGAAAGTCCAAGCCGGAATTGAATATGCGGTGCATGTCCCTCCGCCTGTCGACGACACACCGACCCCCGAAGATTTACCGCTCTCTATTCTGTATGAAGACGAGGCGCTGATTGTCCTCGACAAAGCCTCTGGCATGACCGTCCATCCAGCCCCTGGTTCTCGGTCCGGGACGCTGGTAAATGCCTTGCTGCATCACTGTGCAGAAAGCCTATCCGGCATTGGGGGCGTCATGCGCCCTGGGATCGTCCATCGCCTTGATAAAGACACATCTGGCGTGATGGTCGTGGCTAAAACCGACAAAGCCCATCGCGGTCTTGCCAAACAGTTTGCAGACCATAGTATGCAGCGCGCCTATCAATGCTTAGTCCGTGGCCGACCTAATCCACACACAGGCAGCGTGGTCAGCCGCTTGGCGCGGAGCCAACATGATCGTAAAAAAATGGCGGTCGTAAGAGGAACGGTAAATGATATCGATGCATCCGATCATGGTCGCCACGCCATTACGCACTACGCCTATCTTCGTGGTTTCGGACAAAAGCGCAATGCCAGCGTTGGAACGCCGGCTGTAGCTGAGATGGAATGCCGCCTTGAGACTGGACGCACGCACCAAATCCGAGTGCATATGGCACACCTGAACTGCCCGCTTTTAGGTGACCCGCTTTACGGTAACCACCGGGCTTTTCTCTCCGATACATCAGAAGATGAGAACAAAGTCCGCGAGGCCGTGACCGCTTTCAAACGCCAAGCGCTTCATGCGCGTTTACTCGGATTTGTTCACCCGATTACCAAAGAAGACATGCTCTTTGAGACGGATCCACCCCAAGACTACAAAAGATTAGTCGAGGCGTTGGAAACTTTGCCTAAAGGCTAATCACTCATCGCCTCGATATTGGCATCAGCGGTACGTATCGCGGCTTCCATGCGTTCTTCTGCTGTTTGCAGGTTCTTCTTCGGGTCTTGATAATAAGCCGTCATTTTCATGATCTGAAGAAAGGTCTTATTAAGCGCGCGGCCGCCCCAACTCATCGGGCGATCAAAATCGAATAAGAGTATCACACGCTCTTCATCCGTTTCGTTCCAGACCTCATGATCATAAGTATCATCGAAGACAAAAAGCTCGCCCTCTTTCCACGCTGTGATCGTATCTTCCACACGGATCCGACATTTCTCTCGATCC
>CAZSUW010000129.1:0-2966 GCA_964610115.1 uncultured Algimonas sp. | reverse complement strand
GCCTCGACAAAGCGCATGAAAGCCCCGCGCTGTTCCGGGATAATGGCGGCCAGCAACATTTCTTCGCCCGCCCCAAATTCGGCCCGTTCGACCATATGGCCGATGCGGTCAAAGTTCACATTGGCGCCAGACACCGTGACAACACAGTCACCCTCCGGCGCCGTGCCCGCCGCCACATCGGCGCGGAGTCCGGCGAGGGCCAGCGCGCCAGCGGGCTCGACCACAGTGCGGGTGAGTTCGAATATATCGCGCGCGGCGGCGCTGATCGCGTCATTGGAAACAGTCACGCTGCGGACATCCAGTTGCGAACAAATCTGGTAAGTTAGGCGGCCAAAAGTTCGCACAGCCACACCGTCCGCAAAACCGTCAACATGGTTGAGCGGGACAGGCCCGCCAGCGGCTTTCGCCGCCGCCCATGTCGCTGCGCCGTCCGGTTCAACCGCGATGATTTTGGTTTTAGGCGAAACATGCCGCGCCCAAGCCCCAATGCCACTGACAAGGCCACCGCCGCCTGTGCAGACATAAATCGCCGCCACGTCGCGCGGGGCCTCGTCAAAGATTTCGCGCCCGACTGTGCCTTGCCCGGCGATCACGTCGATTTCGTCAAAGGGGTGGATGAAGGTCGCCCCGGTCTCTGCCGCCCAAGCGATCGCCGCCTCGCACGCTGCGTCATAAGTGTCGCCGACCAACCGCGTCTGCGCGCCGCGCGCTTCGACCGCCGCGACTTTGATGGACGGCGTCGTCACCGGCATAAAGATCAGCGCGTCAACGCCGTGATATGCGGCGGCTTTGGCGATGCCTTGCGCGTGATTGCCCGCGCTCGCCGCGCAGACGCCTTTGGACTTTTGCGCGTCTTTTAACGCCTCCATGCGGTTGGCTGCACCGCGGATTTTGAACGAAAAGACGTCTTGTTGGTCTTCGCGTTTCAGCCAGACATTCCGGCCCAGCTCTTCGGACAGTTGCGGCGCAAATTGCAGGGGCGTGCGGTCTGCCAGCGCATAGACCTTGGCGGCGCGGATGCGCGCGGCCAGATCATCAAGGTCGACCGGATCAGCCACCGGCGTGAACCTGCGCCGCAATCCAATCGCCGACCTCTCGCGTTGACAGCGATCCGCCCAAATCCCCCGTCGTTTGCCCCGCTTCCAACGCAGCAGAAACGGCGGCGTCTATCGCGTCCGCTTCCTCTGACAAGCCAAAGCTCAGGCGTAGCATCCAGGCCGCAGACAAAATCATGGCGAGCGGGTTGGCTTTGCCTTGCCCGGCAATATCCGGCGCGCTGCCATGGATCGGTTCGAACATTCCGACCGACCCGTCTGAGAGCGACGCGCTCGGCACCACGCCCATGGACCCGGCCAAGACGCTGGCTTCATCGGTCAGAATATCGCCGAACATATTTTCGGTCAGCACCACGTCAAAACTGGTGGGCTTGGTCAACATATGCATGGTCATGGCATCGACGAGCAGGTGTTCTAATTCCACGTCGGGATAGTCTTTCGCCACGCATTCTACGACCTCACGCCAAAGACGGGACGTTTCCAACACATTGGACTTATCGACTGATGTGACTTTGCCTTTGCGTTGGCGCGCGAGATCAAAGGCCTTAAGCGCGATACGTTCGACCTCAGGTTCAGAATAGCGGCAGACGTCAAACGCGCCCTGATCGTCGCGGCCTTTATCGCCGAAATAAATTCCGCCCGTCAGTTCGCGCATGACCACAAAGTCCGTGCCCTCTAAGACGTCCCGCCGGATCGGTGCGCGGTCGATCAGGGCCGGATGCGGCGCACAGGGGCGGATATTGGCATAAAGATTGAGGCGTTTGCGCAAGGGGAGAAGCGCGCCCAATTCGGGCCGATCTGCGCCTTTCAAATGGTCCCATTTCGGCCCGCCGACCGCGCCGAGCAGAATCGCGCCCGTTTTCTGGCAGGACGCGAATGTCTCTTCCGGCAGCGGCTTCAACCCCGCATCAATCGCCGCGCCGCCGACCAAGTGATGTTCGGGCTCCAGCGTGTGGCCAAAGCGGTTTGCGACTGCGTTCAGAACGGTCAGTGCGGCTTCGCCGACTTCCGGTCCGATGCCGTCGCCGGGGAGGTAGGTGAAATTGATATTCATTGGGCTAAACTCTCGTTTGACCTTGGGCCGCCTCAAACGCCGCAATCGCGTCGGTTTGCTTTTGCAGATAGCCCAGCTCATCCACGCCCTCCATCAGGCAGTGGGCGGAGAAATCGTCGATCTCAAAGCGATAGGTTCCGTGATTGCCGGGCAGGCGGACTTCGCGGGCGGCAAGGTCGACGGTGACTTCCGCGCCCGGATTATCCAGCAACCATTGATGGGCGGCTGCCTCTATCACGATGGGCAGTAGGCCGTTCTTCACCGAGTTCGTGCGGAAGATATCCGCGATCTCAGAACTGATCACAACGCGGAAGCCATAATCGGTTAGGGCCCAAGGCGCATGTTCGCGCGACGATCCGCAGCCAAAATTATGCCCGCCAATAAGGATTTGGCTCGCCTGCGCATCCTCCGAATTAAGCAGATGATCGGTCGGTGACCCGTCCTCATTCCAGCGCCAGTCGTGGAAGGCATGTACGCCCAACCCGTCGCGCGTGGTGACAGACAAAAACCGCGCCGGAATGATCTGGTCTGTGTCGATATTCTCTGTGGAAAGGACGACGGTGGGGGAGGTGATGGTGGTGAGAGGTTTAGGCATTAATCGTCTCCCGGCTGACAAAGTCGCGGATGGCACGGCTCACAGATTCTGGCGCTTCGTCCGGCACGAAATGGCCGATGCCGGGAAGTTCCATGACTTTTGCTTTGGGCAAGAGGTCCTTAAGCGGCGCCAGAACGTGAGACCCGGATATCGGATCGAGCGGCCCCCAAATGAGTTGGGTCGGTCCGGGATAAGCCTGCAAGGCTGCCTCCCAGCGCGCGCCATGTTCGCGACGCTCAAGGATATATTTCTGCGTGATATG
>CAZSUW010000128.1:0-3125 GCA_964610115.1 uncultured Algimonas sp. | reverse complement strand
TGCGCCAGCGCGTCGAGCAACCCCTCGCGCCAGCCTTCATAGGTCCGGCGTAGCGCCCCATCCATCTGGCTGAGCGCTTGGCGGTGTTGGCCTTGGGTTTGGGCATCGATCAGGTCGAGCAAGCCTTCCGCTTCGGTCAAATCCATCCGGCCATTTTCCACCGCGCGGCGGGTAAACTCGCCGGGTCCCGCTTGGCGGAGGCCGGAAGCGAGAAGCGCTTCGGAAATGGCTTCGATCACGGCGGGGCTGCCATGGCTTTGGATTTCCACCACATCTTCGCCTGTGAAAGAGCCGGGCGCGGGAAAGGCGATCAGCACGGCTTCGTCGATAAATTCGCTTTTGTAAGAGAGGCGTCGCAAGACAGCGCGGCGCGCGGGCAGGGGGCGACTGCCGCTCAACGTCTTGGCAGTCGCGATAGCCTCAGGGCCAGAAACACGGATGACAGCCACGCCCGCCCGACCCGGCGCGGTGGCCAGCGCAAAAATCGTGTCGCGGTCTGCCGCAAAACTTTGTGGCTGTGACTTGCTTGTCATAGAGTGGGGCTATAGCGAGCGCGCTATGAAGATAAAGACCCTCGCACTCCTGACCGCAACTTTGTTTGGTTTGGTCGCCTGTACACAGACCGCCCCGCCACAAGAGGCGAGTGGTGTGACTCCGCCGCTCATGGCCGCAGAGGCGGACCGCCTGCCACCGATCCGCACCTATCTGAATTGCCTGCCGCCGGAAGCGGGCTTGCTGGCCGCCCATCGCGGAACGGGCAAGAATGTCGGCGCGCCGGAGAATAGCCTGTCAGGTCTAGAGGCGCTGATCGAAGGCGGCGTGATGATGGCGGAGATCGATATTGCGTCCATTAAAGACGGCACGATGATCAGCTTTCACGACGGTGTCTGGGAAGAAAAGGCGTCAGGTCGCGGCCCTGTCGTGGCCACAACGCCAGAAGAGTTTGATCGCATTCGCCTGCGCCTGAGCGAGGGCGGCACGATTGGCGGCGAACGCGTGCCGACACTCCAGCAAATGCTGGAAGCCGCCAAAGGCCGCATCTATCTGGAGCTCGATTTTAAATCCTCCGCCAACATCGGCAAAGCGATCGAAATGATCCGCGCGATGGAGATGGAAGACGAAGTCGTGCTGATCGCGTCCCGCGATGAAGAAGGCGAAGAATTGAAATCTTACGGCGATGAATTTGTGCTCAGCCTGCCTTACCGTGTCCGCAAGCAAGGCCCGGGCGCCAAGCAAGGCGTTTGGGTCGGTAGCCGTTGGCGCGAGGATGCGCAGCCGGACCTCGCCGCCAAGCACTATATGATCGGTAGTCAGTGGGAACGCCCGCCGAGTGAGGACGCTCTCGCCGCTGCCAATCTGGACATTATCGCGACTGACGAACCCTTGCGCGGCGCGCCGATTGTGGGGCTTAGCGATCCCGAAGCCTTCGCAGCCTGCCTTGCAGAAGGATAGCGGCGAAGGCTTAGTCTTACTTCGAAGAGACTTCGGGTTTCAAAGAGGCTTCGGGGCGCACATGCACCACGCGCTGCGGGAAGGGGATGTCGATCTCGGCTTTGTCCAGCGCGCGCTTAATATCCATGCGTAGGCGGCTCATCCGCATCAGCCAACCATCGGCCGGAAGCCAGCAGCGGCAGGACATCGTGATCGCGCTCTCACCAAAACCCATGACATAGACTTCGGGCGGGGTCGGCGCAGAGAGGCCCGTAGGCGGACCGATTTTATCCTCGCCCTTATGCGTCGTCGCATCGGCAAAGGGGATAAGGCCGTCTTGGGATTTTAGCACCGACATCAGTACCGTTTTGGCGTGGTCCAAGTCCGTGTCATAACCCACGCCGATTGTGACATTGGCTTTGCGCTGGGCGTGGCGGCCAAAGTTCTGAATCCGGTTTCCCCAGATCAAACTATTGGGGAGAAAGATCGCGACATTTTCAGAATTTCGAATTGTGGTGGTGAAGAGGTCGATCTGTTCGATCGAGCCTTCTGTATCGGATCCAATCGAAACAAAATCGCCGACTTCCAGCGGACGCAGGATCAGCAGCATCACGCCCGCCGCTACATTGGCGAGCGTGTCGCGCAAGGCCAAACCGATCGCGAGGCCCGCCGCGCCAAAGACAGCGATCAGTGAGGTTGCTGGAACGCCGATCCGGATCAGCACGGCATAAACCGTCATGGCGAGGATCACATAAAAAACCGCTGAGGCGAGGACGGGTCGTAAGGTTTTATCCAAATGGGCTCCACCAAAGGTCGAACGGCGGAAGCGCTTGGATAAAAACCGCCCAATAAAGACCCCCAAAACGAGAATGAGGAGGGCCGCGACCGCATTGCCAACCCAGTTTAGAATAATCGGAAACCGGTTTGGAAGCTGCGTCCACAGATCTATCAGGGCGTCCATGATTAACGTCTCCGTTGCGCGAATTTAGCGAGACCGAAGAGAAGCTGCTCAGTCAACGCTTCGGCGGGTGCGCCTGTGCTTTTAAGTTGGCGTTCAACGGTCTGGCACTGACTTAGCGCTGATCGTAACGCGCGGGGCGTCCATCGGTTCAATGTTGCGACGAAACTATCTTCTGCCATACGAAAGACGGGGGGGCGTAAGGACCGCGTCGCGGATAGTGCGCTTTCGCCGCTTTCCATTTTGGCGGCCGCCTCACAGAGACGAAGAACATGGCGTTGCAGGGAGAAATGGATCGCAACGGGGGAGATTTTGGATTCCACAGCGCGTCGAAAACGGGCGTCAAGACTGTCCATGCGCCCGCTCATCGCATCTTGAATGATGGGCTCGATAGATGCGCCCTGTGCCCCTGCGGCCAAGGCACGGACATCGTCTAGCGTCACCTGCGCGCCAGGCTCGCGCCCATAGCCTTTATAGAGCGCCATTTTTTCGACCTCGCCGCGCGCCAGAGCATGATCGCCTTCTAGCAAAGGCACCCAGAGGTCGAGCGCATCCGGGCTGACGCCTATCCCTAAGTCTTTCAGTGTCTCTTCTACCATGCGTCGTCGATCGCGAAGCCCCGCTGGATAGCAACCAATAGCGGCGATGTGCTTGGCAGCCTCTGAGGCCTTGCGCACGGCGGAGCGCGGGGTGAGGTCGCCGGCTTCGATCACCAATTTGGATTCCACCTTGGATG
>CAZSUW010000127.1:0-3237 GCA_964610115.1 uncultured Algimonas sp. | reverse complement strand
TTGGACGCCGCCTGTGGTGTGGGGCCGATCGAAAAACAGCGGATGAAAGTGATCCCGCTCGCCTATGGGGACGTTGTCGAAATCGGCATTGGATCTGGACTTAATCTTCCTCTTTATGACCCTGACAAGGTCACATCGCTCACCGGGATCGATCCCGATGCAGCCTTTTGGGCGCGAGCGCAGGCGCGAGTCAAAGCCTGTGCCTTTCCGGTAAATCATCTGAGTCTGTCAGGTGAAACCCTGCCTTTGGAAACGGCCTGTGCCGATACGGTTATTGTGACCTACGCGTTATGCACAATCCCTGATCCAGTTGCCGCCCTGAAAGAGATGGCCCGGATTCTGAAACCTAAGGGAAAGATTATTTTCACGGAACATGGCCGCGCACCGGACGCTAATGTTGCACGCTGGCAAAATCGGCTAAACCCTATGTGGAACCGTATCGCAGGCGGGTGCCATATGAACCGAAACATTCCAGATCTTTTCGTCGCAGCCGGGCTTTCGGTTGAGACATTGGATCAGATGTATATTCCTGGTCCGCGAATCTTGTCTTATAACTATTGGGGTATGGCGCGCGCTGAGAGTGCGTGATCACGCTTCATAAAAGGTCGTCTTATGATCCGGTCCCGTTTCGTTTCAGCTTTCATGATCACTGGTTTAGGTTTGGGCCTAATCGGATGCAGTGATGGCGGCGTTGGGCCCAAGCCATCTAATCTGATCGGCAGCTGGTCGATGACTGAAGACGTCATCATTGATAGCGGCGCACAGGATATTACGCTTAACGCGGTTAAGGTCATCTATGACGCGGATGGGACGTCGGATTATTTTGCCACGATGCGGGTCGCAGACCCTGTCGGGTCGGTTTCGACCTTCGCCCTGAAGGGGGATGTCCGCTGGGTTTTAGACGAAACCATATTGACCCGCACATTGGAAACCATGAGCGTCACCGCCAATCAGGATAGCGAGGAGAGCCGAGAGCTCGCGGCGCTTTACGAACAAGGGTTGAACGCGAGCCCGCCGGCCCGTTTCATTGTCGAGCAGCTGGACGAGATCACACTTCTTTTACTGGACCCAGAAACGGGCGAAAAAATCCGGTTTACGCGCGACTAAGCTTCGCTCTTAAGCCCGCCTAGCCTGTCTTTTTCACGGGCGGCAGATCGGCATAGTGACCGGGCCGCTTCTGGCCTTTTGCCATCATCGCTTCCATCATTTCGGACGGGATCAGCATAGACATATTCCAGACACCAAT
Organism: uncultured Algimonas sp.; assembly: GCA_964610115.1. Taxonomy (GTDB): domain Bacteria; phylum Pseudomonadota; class Alphaproteobacteria; order Caulobacterales; family Maricaulaceae; genus Litorimonas. The sequence goes on along the minus strand of CAZSUW010000127.1, from coordinate 1,991 downwards.
GTTATCCAGCGTGTCCGCTGTGCTGTGATCGCGCGCATAGGTGATGATGCGCTTGCAACCATAGACCGCCAGCGGTGGTTTGGACGCAATGTCCTTGGCCACGGCCATGACGTGATCCATCATCTCAGCTTCGCTTGCGAAACTTTGATTGAACAAGCCGCGCTGTACACATTCTTCCGCGGGCATGCGACGCCCTGTATAGGCGAGTTCGCGCACAATGCCTTCCGGCATATGGTTCAAGATACGCGGGAAGGTCCCCACATCCGCCGTCATGCCGACATTGATTTCATAGATGGTGATGAAACTACCGTCTGTGCCATAGCGCATATCGCAGGCCGTGATGAGATCGACCCCCCCGCCAATACAGCCGCCATGGATCGCGGCAATCACAGGAATGCGGCAGGTTTCCAACGCGGTAAAGCTATCCTGCAGCCGCAGCACATTCTGATAAAATTCCGCGCCATAAGTTGGGACGTTCTTGTCATTGCCTGACACATCGCCCGACCCAAACATGGACACATCAATGCCAGCCGAGAAAATTGGGCGCTCGCCTGTGGTCTCGGCCGAGAGCACGATGACCCTCGCGCGGGCGTTTTCATCAATATCGCGCACAATCTTGGGCAAGTCCGTCCAGAAAGACGGGCTCATCGCATTGCGCTTTTCCGGACGGGAGAGGCGGATATGAGCGATGCCATCCTCTACGCTAACGGTGAAGCACTCATAATCGGTTTTCATCGTGTCCGTCATCGATCTATCCTTTTAGCGTGAACAGCGCCGCGCGCTTGGGGTCGGCCGTGCCGTTGAGCAAGTCCTTATAGGTCGCGAGCATGTCTTCGACCCCGGCGGGTTCGCCAACCTGCATCCAGCCTTTGGCGTCTTGTAAAAACGGGATCCAGCGCTCTGCAACTTTCTGCGCAAAGCCCGCCTGACCCCAATCCGCGATGCGGGCTTTGGCATTATTGGGCGCAAAGAACATTTTCATCGGCGCGCCTGCGGTCGGCTTTGGCGCGGCGTCGCCTTGCCAGTGCGATTTCCCGACCGAACACGCGTAGACGATATTTGCGCCCAGATGATCATAAAGGCGCGACATCAGCGCGCCATTGCCCGCCATATCGACGATGACAGTGGGGAAGTCCGATAAGTCTTCGACATCGTCATAGCTCACAACCTGATCATAATAGCCTGTCTCTTCAACGAAGGCTTTATTGCCCGATGCCGTCAGGCCAATGACCTCTACCCCGCCGCGCTTGGACAGACAGAAGGCCGTGCCGAGTGAAGTTTTAGACGACGCGCTGGTAATAACGACGCGCCCCGCGCCGAACATGTCTTCAGACGCCAGGAAATCATCGATCAGAAAGCTGGTCATAAAGAGGGGTCGTAGCACGGGCTGGATCGCTGTTTCGACCTTATAGCTGGGGTCCGCATCCGTCCGGGCATAGCTATTGTAAATCGGATGAAGCGCCGCGCGATGATTGGCCCCATCGTGAAAACCGTGCGGGCCGACTTTCACGGGCTTGACCACAATCTCATCCGCGACAGGCAAGAAGCCGTAAACCTCGGTCCCAACAGGTACGTCATCGTGCTGGGACTCTGTCACGGTCGCAAAACCCCACACCGGCATGCGACCCAGCCCGTCTTCGCCGAAACCGTAGGCCTTGGGATCAAAATAATGCCAATAGCCGATCTGTTCGCCAAATATCATATAGGTCACATTATTGGCGGTCAGGGCGAAGCTATCAATGGACAGCCGGACCTCCCCGGCTTTCAAATCCTGCGGCGGGACGTTTGCAAGCGTGACATCAGACGGGTCGGTTTTAGAGACGAGAAGTGTTTTCATAGACGCGCCCTAGCACCTCTGCCCGCCACACGTCAGCCCAGTGCGTGAATATCGCGCATGCGAAGAGGCGGTCGTTTTTCCCGCCTCAAACGGATCGCGGCCTGAAATTTGCCGTCCTAACGAAGCTTACACGCTTTTTCGTTACGAGACCGGT
>CAZSUW010000126.1:1967-3267 GCA_964610115.1 uncultured Algimonas sp. | reverse complement strand
AGAGCGGTCAAGCTCATGCCCCGGTCGGCCAGGACCTGATCAAGATTGACTTTAATCGCCACGGCTAGATCGTCAGCTCTTGTTCGCGGCGCATGGCGGCGCCGTGGCGGAAGGCCTCGGACAGCACGGCAATCACAAGGACAAGGAACCACGTCCCGATCCGTATATCCAGGCCCGTATCGGCGGTGCTGACAGATGTCCCCGCCAGGTTAAGGTCAGCGGCGGAATGGACGATCATTCTGAATATCTCGGTCCCGGCGATCAGGATCCACATCGTCCGCAACCGCGCAATATTGGCCTCAACAAACGGATCGCCCGCTTGGACAGTGCGGACGATCTTGACCAAAATATTCAGGACGACGAACCACGCTGCGGCGGTAATAGCGCTGGCGATAAAGGCAAAGGCGAGCGCCCCGGCTTGAGGCGGTGTTGCGCCCTCTGCGGCCAAAGTTTCAATCACGGAACTCATCGGCCCGTTTGGAATGAGAAACAGTCCGCCAATCAGAAGCAGCAGGATCGCGGCGATAACCAGAAAGCTCTGCGCGACACGCAAGAGCAAAACCAGCGTTTTCGCCACGGGTCGTGTGGTCTGTGTTAAGGCCGTGTCCATAGGTCCTTATTGGTAAACGATATTGTCGCACACGCAAGCGATCGTTGCGCACAGCCTGAACTCCGCCTATCTGCGCGCTATGACAGAAAAACGATTAAAGTCCGGCGATAAAATCGTCGTGGCCTCCCATAATGCGGGCAAGGTGCGCGAAATCCGCGCCCTGCTGGAGCCCTTTGGGCTGACGACGTTGTCCAATGCCGATTTGGGCCTGCCAACGCCAGAGGAAACGGAAAACACCTTTGCCGGCAATGCGACATTGAAAGCTATCGCGGCGGCGAAAGCGGCGGGCTTGCCTGCCTTATCAGATGATAGCGGTCTGGAAGTTCATGCGCTTGGCGGTCAGCCGGGCATTTACGCCGCCGATTGGGCGGAAGATGCGGACGGCAACCGCGATTTCATGCGCGCCATGACCCGTGTCCAGACCGAGCTGGGCGAAGCGGACGACCGCTCGGCCCGCTTTGTCTGCGCGCTCTGTCTGGCCTGGCCGGACGGGGAAACCGTGGTCTATGAAGGCCTTTGTGACGGCACGATCATCTGGCCGCCACGCGGCGAGCGCGGCTTTGGCTATGATCCGATTTTTGTCGCGACCGGCGACAGACAAACGTTCGGCGAAATCGATCCCGCAGAAAAGCACGCCAAAAGCCACCGCGCGGACGCCTTTGCGAAATTTATGGCCGCTCAGTTTCCGGA
>CAZSUW010000126.1:0-1867 GCA_964610115.1 uncultured Algimonas sp. | reverse complement strand
CTATCTATCTGCACTGGCCGTATTGCGCGCGCATTTGCCCCTATTGTGATTTCAACGTCTATTTGGACAAGCGGGCGGGGGAGGCTGAAGCGCTGATCGACGCCATGGTGCAGGACTTGGCCTATTGGCGGGACTGGACGGGGGCGCGACAAATCGGCTCTGTGCATTTTGGCGGGGGAACACCGAGCTTGCTGACGCGCTCCCAGCTCTCGACAGTGTTAGAGGCGATCGACCGGCAATGGGGGCTGATGAAGAGAACGGAAATCGCTCTCGAAGCCAATCCCAATGCGGCCAGTGTCGACAAGATTGCAGACTGGCAGGCGGCGGGGCTGACGCGGCTGTCTTTGGGTGTGCAGAGCTTTGACGATGCGGTGTTAAAACGCCTCGGTCGTGACCATGACGGTGCGCAAGCGCGAGAGGCGGTCGCCATGGCGGCGCAGGCTTTTCGCTCCGTTTCGGCGGATTTGATCTTTGGCGTGGCCGGTGAAGCGCAGGGGCGATTAGCGGCTGATCTGGACGCGCTTCAGGATCTGGGTGTGCCGCATATCAGCACTTATCAGCTGACGATTGAGCCGGGAACGGCTTTCGCGCGGGATGCAGCGCGCGGGACGGACCATGCGGTTGGCGATGACGACAGCGCGGCGAGCATGGCCTATATAGACGCGCAACTCACCCAAGCGGGCTATGGCCATTACGAAATCAGCAATTACGCCCGGCCCGGCCATGAAAGCCAGCATAATCTGGCCTATTGGCGTGGCGAGGATTATGTCGGCGTCGGCCCCGGCGCGCATGGGCGGCTTTGGACGGGGGCCGGGCGCGTGGCGACTGAAACCGCCCGAAAGCCCGCCGATTATATCGCAGCGGTCGGGGCGGATCAGACGGCGATTGTTTCACGTGAAACACTTTCCCCTGCGCAAGCCGCAGAAGAATATGTGCTGATGGGATTGCGGATTGAAGAGGGCCTTAGCCTATCCCGATTAGCGCAGATAAAGGGCGGCCCGATCCAGATTGACCCTCATCTGATCGAAGACGGCTATTTGCAGGTTCAAGGCGAACGTTTGCGCGCCACAGATAGGGGACGGCCTGTCTTGGACGCGCTAACCCGGGCTTTGCTGGTCTGAGCCACAAAAAAACCCGCCTTCCGGCGGGTTGATTTTATCAGCGGTGTCTCTGGCTTACCGATATTGCTGCAAACGCGTCGTGCGAAGGCCACTAATACCGTGGCTTTCAATGGAACGCTGCCAGCTCATAAATTCTTCGGATGAGAGACCATAGCGATCACAGGCGGACTCTAAGGTTAGCAAACCGCCCCGCACCGCCGCCACAACCTCAGCCTTGCGACGAATGACCCAGCGCACAGTGTCGGGCTTGGGCAGGTCCGCGAGGGTTAAGGGGGTGCCTTCGGGGCCGATCACCATGTGTTCGCGTTTTTTTATACGGTCTGTCATCAGGTCTTTGCCTTCATTTGACGAGCCGTCCCCCACCCGAACGGCTGCTCTCTCTCATTTGATTTCCTTCTAGGGGAAGGGGTTTAAAAACCTCTTAAGCGAGACCAAAAAATATCAATGATTTCAGATGTTTACGAAGATTAACGGATGTAAACCTTGTTTAATGCTATCCTCAGTAGAGAAAAGGTTTTCTTAACTATTTCGGTAGCGAATTGAATCTATTGGAAGAATCCCCAAGGCCAGTCTGCCTTACGGGCGCGCCCTGCCATCGACTTGTGATCCGCCTGTCCCTATATGGGCCGTTCTATGGTGAAAACGATTTCTCATAAGACGGCTAAAGATGCGCCTCTAGCGCGTAATTCGCTCGGTTTCGCCAAGCCGGAGGCCGAAACGCGCGTGGTTGTCGCGATGAGCGGCGG
>CAZSUW010000125.1:0-3293 GCA_964610115.1 uncultured Algimonas sp. | reverse complement strand
TGTGCGTTTCATCGGACGTCTCAAATAATCGGGTGACACTGACGCAGGACATATTCATCCATCGCCAGAACAACAGGCGCGCGCAATATGAGCGCACGCGCCCTAAGTCAAGCACAGGCTTCACGTCAGCCTGCTGCGGTGTACGGGATGGAATCCCTAGTCTTCATCCCTCTGACCGAGCTTGTCCATCATGTCCAAATCAAACGGTGGCATAGCATCGTCGCGGGAGGCCCCCCGGTCTAGATAGGTGTCCATCCAGCGCATCAGGCGATAGGCATAATCAAGCCGTGAAGCCGCCTTACGGTTGCCGTGGCCTTCATTGGGATAGAAGACGAGGCGGACAGGCGTGTCCGTGCGCACTTTCATAGAGCGGTAGAGCTCCATGGACTGGCTGGGATGGACGCGCGTATCCCGCTCCCCATGTAGGATCAGGGTTGGCGTTGTGGACTGCCCGACATGATAGAGTGGTGAGCGCTTGAGCAGGTTCATCCAGTTCTGGTCTTCGCCTTCACCGTCCCATGGCCATTTCAGCGAATGCACGAGGTGCATTTCGTTAGGAATGTCGCTCGTCCCGAATTTAGAGATTTGGTTGGAAATCCCCACAAAAGCCACAGACGCGGCGAAATGCTCGGTCTGCGCTGTCGCGCCCCACATAGAGGCATAGCCCCCGTAAGACCCGCCCGTAATGCCGACCCGGTCGCCATCCACGATGCCCGCCTCAACCAGCGCGTCTTTCGCATCGACAAGGTCGTTGAACTCAGCCCCTGCATAGTCGTTCTGATGCTCTTTGGCATAAGCGACGCCGCGTCCGGTAGAACCGCGATAGTTCGGGTAGAAGACGGCATAACCATCGCCCGCGCCAAACTGCCCGGGCCGCGAATAGGCGGTGACCCAGCCATCTGAGTCATGCGCTTCCGGGCCGCCGTGAACGGTCATAATGAGCGGCCAGCCCCCGGCCGGTTTGCGGCCAGACGGCGTGACCAAAACGCCTTCGACTTCGCGGCCATCCCGCGCGGTGAAGGTGAAGGTCGTTTGCGGGGCCAGATCGATGTCTTGGAGCCAAGCATTCATATTGGTCAGCTTTTCAACCGTGCCGCGCGCGGCGGTGAAGACCTCGGATGGATGCTTCGGGCTGTCAGCGGTAAAGAAGAGGCGACCGCCTTCACCAACTTCGGCATTGCGCACCACAATGTCTTCAGGCGTCATGAAAGTCTGTTCTTCATCGCCGGACAAATCATAAGCGACCAGCACGCTTTCAACACCGCGATGGGCGTTAGCCAGAATGGAGTCATTATCCAGCCATTCCACGTCAACAATATGCTGAAGCGCGTCAGGGGTTAGCTGTTCGAAAGACCCGTCACGCATATTGGCGACCATCAGCACGCCGGTTGATGTGTCGCTAATGTCTGTACCTGCTAGAAAAGCGATGCGGCGATTATCAGGCGAGATTTTGAAACGGCCGAGCTTCCCGGGATTGTCGACAGTGGCGCGCACGCGCCCGGACCTTGCGCTGATGACATGCAGCTTGGATTTCATCAGAACATCGTCGATTAAGACGGTCGGCGCGGCGGAGATGACAAGGTTGCGTCCATCCGGCGAGAGCTCCAGACCGGTGACATGTTTGCCTTCGAAAAGGATTTCCGCTTCGGGCGCGTCATCATTCAGGTTGACGGACCAGACAGAGGCCATGCGCATATCTTCTTCATAGGCATAGGCGTCAAAGCCCTTGCCCTTTAGCGCGTCACGGCTTTCATCTTTGGCGCGCGCGACAAAGTAGAGCGTGCTGCCATTAGGGGAGACGGCATAGTCGCCCATTCCGCTTTCAAATTCGAAGACCTTTGTCGCTTCGCCGCCGGAAAGCGGAATGGAATATAGCGAGGTCTGATTATCGCCATCGCGGCGCGTCATAAAGTGTATCGCCGTGCCGTCCGGGCTAAATGATGGGCGGCTTATGCTGGACGCACCGCCTGCAAAGAGCCGTGCGTCATCCCCGCCGCGTTGCAGGTAAAGCTGGCTTTTCGATCCGCCATCTTTCTCACCCGCATGCATGTCCGGATATTTGGACACGGTGAAGGCGATGGTCTGCCCATCCGGCGCGACCGTCAGGTTGCCAGCGGACTGGATCTTGGCCAGATCTTCGATTTCCATCGGCGCGGCCAAGGCGGGCGCTGCCGCAAGTGTGGCCCCAAGGGCAAATAAAGAAACAAATCGGGTGAGCCGAGAACGCGTTTTCATAGACTAGCCTTTTCAAAGACGGGTTAAGATCAGGATTTCTATTCACATAATATGCCAATCGAGATCATGTCATTGCTGATTACGGGGTAAATGAAGGCAGAGTTTTGCGCCCCTCCTTGTCCCAGAGCGTGAGAGTGTTCACGCATTCGTCGCGGGCCGCTCACCCATCTGTGACATGTCGTGTAGAGCTTTTTCTATTCTGGACCGATAGGTTGCGACAAACAGGCCCGGTTCGTTTATGGCTGGGCTTCACACGGATTACAGGACCTTATGGCCATGATTGAAAAGACAAAACTGAAACCAACACTGCTCAGCCTTTTGGCTTTGGGCGCGTCTGCTTTGCCGGCTATGGCTATGGATATGACAGAGGCGACAAAAGCTTATGCCGAAGTGTTAGAGCGTAATCTGACGCCGGGCGATGATGGTATCTTATTGTTTGATTACGCTGCCGCCCACACCAATGGTGATCACGCCATCATCGAGGCCTATATTGAAGAGCAGGCCCAGGCCACACCGTCCGAAATGAACGAGGCCGAAGCCCTCGCCTATTGGGCGAACCTTTATAATGCGGTGACGCTGGATGTCGTTTTGGATGGTTATCCGATTAAATCAATCCGCCAGTTCGGAGCCTTTAATACGGGGCCTTGGGACCGCGAGGTTCTGACCGTTGAAGGCGAAGTGTTGAGCCTCAACGATATGGAACATGTCAAAATGCGCGAGCAATATCCCTCGCCCTACATCCATTATATGGTCAATTGCGCGAGCATTGGCTGCCCGAATTTACGCGCTGAGCTGTGGGACGCTGAGACGTTGGAAGCTGACCAGAAAGCCGCCGCGGCGGATTATATCAATTCAGATCGCGGCCTGACCTGGAATGGCAAAACACTCGCCATATCCAAAATCTATAAATGGTATTCCGAAGACTTCGGCTCCAAAGATGATCTCCGCGCCCACTTCGCGACCTATGCAACAGGCGAAAAGCGCGAGGCGTTGCTCGCCGGCAAGCGGTTCAAGGGCAGCCATTATGATTGGGATTTGAACGCGCCGAAAAAATAGGC
>CAZSUW010000124.1:0-3340 GCA_964610115.1 uncultured Algimonas sp. | reverse complement strand
CCGCCAGCTGGACCAGCCACGACAGCAGCCGCTGCCGGCTCAATGCCGTACTCATCTTTGAGGATGTCGTTCAGCTCTTTTGCTTCCAAGATAGTCAGACCGACCAGCTCTTCCGCCAATTTTTTCACATCAGCCATGATGTATTTCCTTGTAAGTTTGCCCTCTTACGAGGGCGGTTAGGTTCGAGTTTTGCGAGAATGATGTTGCGAAAATTACGCGGCCTTTTCCTCGATCGTCGCGATCGCACCGGATAGATTCCGGGCGGGCGACATGAGGGCGGAAGTGATATTCGTAGCTTGGCTCAGCAAACGCTGGGCGGCCATTGAAATCAACTCCTCGCGGGACGGCAGTTTGGACAGCGCATCAACGCCAGAGGCGTCAAACACTTCCTCACCCATAAATCCGCCAATGATCGAAAAGGCGTCAGAGTCCTTTTGGAACTCCACAGCCACTTTCGGCGCGCTGATCATATCCTCAGCCCAGGCAATCGCCACAGGACCCCGGAACATCTCACCGGCCGCCTCGAAAGGTTGATCTTTCAAGGCGATCTTTGCCAGACGGTTTTTCACAACACGGATCGTTGCGCCACGCTCACGTAGCTTGGCGCGCAAATCCGTCATTTCCGCAACGGTCATGCCCGAATATTCGGCCATCACCACGGATCCGGCTTCCGCGAAGATGCTCTTCAGCTCTTCGACGGCTTCCGCTTTTTGAGTGCGATCCATTGCGGTCTCCGTTGTTGACGAGTTCAAAGCACCATTGCCCCGAACCCTCTTTGAGTGCACCGCCGCACGACCTTTGGGGCAGAGCGACCATGCGGTGTGTCTGTCCCAAAGCTCGAACCCAAAACTGGCAGGCAAACCCACCAAAATGAGGTCTTTGCTCTGTCTGCGCCGGAATTATGAGAGGATATCCCCTCACCGACGGTCTCGGACAGTCTATTTCGACGAAGCGAACCCCGTCGAAAATCTCGTTTACTCAGAGGCTGATTTCAGCCCCTGAAATTTTAAGCGCCAATATCCGTCGTATCGACCTTGACGCCCGGGCCCATTGTCGAGCTGAGCGTAACGCGCTTAATGAACGTACCTTTTGCGCCAGAGGGGCGCTCACGTTGAATTTTGTTGAGCAGGAAGTTGACGTTTTCTGCCAGCTTGTCAGCCTCAAACGACGCTTTGCCGACGCCTGCGTGGACAATGCCTGCTTTTTCGACACGATATTCGACCGCGCCGCCCTTGCTGTCTTTAACAGCTTGCGCGACGTTTGGCGTAACTGTGCCAACCTTCGGGTTCGGCATCATGCCTTTCGGTCCCAAAACCTTACCTAGACGACCGACAAGCGGCATCATATCTGGCGTCGCAATCACGCGATCAAACGGCATATCGCCATTCTGGATGCGCTCAGCAAGATCATCAGCACCGACAATATCGGCACCCGCTTCACGGGCTTCGTCCGCCTTGGCGTCTTTGGCAAAAACGGCCACACGAACCGAGCGCCCCGTACCATTAGGCAGGTTCGCCACACCGCGGACCATTTGGTCAGCGTGACGCGGATCGACACCGAGATTGATAGCCAACTCAACGGTTTCGTCAAACTTAGCTGTCGCATTGTCTTTGACGAGTTTCACCGCATCAGCGACAGAATACAGCGTTTCACGGTCAAACGTTTCCGCCGCGGCCTTTTGTTTCTTTGTCATCGCCATCGATCTACTCCGTCACCTCAAAGCCCATCGAGCGGGCAGAGCCCTCAATGATCTTTGTTGCTTGATCCAAATCGTTCGCGGTCAGATCAGCCATTTTCGCTTCTGCAATTTCGCGGCACTGGGCGCGCGTGACCGTACCACCGACTTCTGAACCCGGATTGTTAGACCCGGATGTCTTGCCAGCGGCTTTTTTCAAGTAATAGCTCGCCGGGGCTGTCTTCGTGACGAAGGTGAAGGATTTATCCGCAAATACTGTGATGATGGTTGGGGTTGGAATACCCTTTTCCAGCTCTTCGGTCTTGGCGTTAAACGCCTTAGCGAACTCCATAATGTTCACGCCGCGCTGACCCAATGCAGGGCCAAGCGGCGGTGACGGATTGGCGGAGCCCGCCGGGATCGTCAGCTTAATATAGCCGTCAATCTTCTTTGCCATGTTCCACTCCTATAGCGGTTGCGCCAAAATTGACGCGAATAACGCAAACGACACCATTGCCGAGCGCGCTGTGGAGACCGTGGTGCGGCAACGCGGGACTTCGCGCCCACCTTCCACGGACCATTTATGCAGACCGTCCGGGCTAGCCGCCCTTCTCAACCTGCGTGTAATCGAGCTCGACTGGTGTGCCTTGCCCGAAAATATTAATCAGCACTTTGAGGCGCGCATTCTCTTCGTCCACGCTTTCCACTGTGCCGTTGAAACTTTGAAACGGCCCATCGATCACTTTGATCGTTTCGCCCAGATCGAAGGTGATCATCGGACGCGGCGCTTCGCTACTATCATCTTGCGCACCAATAATCCGCGCGACTTCTTTTTCAGGCACTGGGCGCGGTTTGTTAGAGCTCCCTAAAAAGCCTGTTACCTTTGGGCTATTCTTGATCAGGTGATACGCCTCATCCGTGAGGTCCACTTTCACCAAGACATAGCCCGGGAAGAACTTGCGCTCGCTCTCGACCTTGCGACCCTTGCGAACCTCAACAACGGTTTCAGTCGGGACCAGAATCTCCTCGAACAAATGCGACAAGCCTTTCTCTTCGGCGTCGCGCTCAAGCGTTTCCTTCACCCGCTTCTCGAAATTCGAGTAGGCCTGAACAATGTACCACTTCGCAGCCATTAGGCGCCCCCGAAACTCAAGACCCACGGCACAACAATGCCGATCAGATAATCCGCCGCAAAGAAAAACGCGCCCATAATCACGACCATAATCATAACCATGACAGTTGTCTGGCGCGTTTCCTTCCATGTCGGCCAAACGACCTTGCGGCCCTCCTGCTGCACTTGCTGCAGATAGGTTGCAGGGGAGACTTTTGCTGGCGCTTCCGCCGCCTTCCCTTTTTCCGCCTGTCCTTTGGCCATCACGGCTTTCCTTCGCTCGCCAAAATCTTCAAAATTTGAAGCCTTGACCTTTAAACGTCGAAACGCGGGCGGTCTAAATACCACCCGCGAAATCGATTTCGAACCTGTTCGCTAACCCGTTCCATTTAGGGGGCGAGACGCTCGATGTGAAGTGGCAGGGGCAGAAGGACTCGAACCCTCGACACTCGGATTTGGAATCCGATGCTCTACCAACTGAGCTATACCCCTATAGTCACCCTACTCAGTGATTTTTGACACGACGCCGGCGCCGACGGTGCGGCCGCCTTCGC
>CAZSUW010000123.1:0-3393 GCA_964610115.1 uncultured Algimonas sp. | reverse complement strand
CGCATTGAAAAGAAACGCTATGCCGTGCCGAGTTCTCCAACTTCAGGCTTGATAGAGCCGTCTTGAAAAGACCCGACCCATAACCGACATTGACGCTGGATTAAGGCGTAAGCGCGGTCTAAGGCCCCGCCGTCCTACTAGTTTTCTGGTTTCTTCTACGGGTCCGCAATGTCTACCGTTCTTCTTGTCATTCTTCTGATTATCTCTGTCATTATGACAGGCTTGATCCTGATTCAGCGTTCCGAAGGCGGGGCGCTTGGGATTGGCGGCGGCGGTGGAGGCGGTTTTATGTCTGGTCGCGCCGCAACAACGTCGATTGCCCGCATGACAGCGATCCTCGGGACCGTATTTTTGGTCCTCTCTCTTCTTCTATCTGTAGTTTTTGCACAGGAAATTCGTGAACAATCCCGTTTGGAGACAGACGGTGAAGTTGAGAGCTTGACGGCAGCGCCCGATTCAACAGATACGGCAATCCCGTTGGAGGACGCGACTTCGGACGCGCCAGACGTATCCGCAACTGATACAACGGACCCTGCCGACACAGACGAATAATCGCTCGCCCCAGCGCAATGCCGCGCTTCGGCGTGAGCGTTGGGAATGTGTAGTTCATGGCAAAGCAGCCGCGTTATATTTTCATTACGGGCGGGGTGGTCTCGTCATTGGGTAAGGGCTTGGCGTCTGCGGCGCTCGGGGCTTTGCTGCAGGCGCGGGGATATTCCGTCCGCCTGCGTAAGCTCGATCCTTACCTTAATGTCGATCCCGGAACGATGAGCCCGTATCAACACGGCGAAGTCTACGTCACCGATGACGGGGCGGAAACGGACCTCGACCTCGGCCATTATGAGCGCTTTACGGGCGTGTCCGCCACGCAAGCCGATAACATCACGACAGGCCGCATTTATTCCAATATCATCGCCAAAGAGCGCCGAGGCGATTATCTTGGCGCGACCGTGCAGGTCATTCCGCATGTCACAAATGAAATCAAAGACTTCGTATTGTCTGATGCCGGTGATGTTGATTTCGTTCTCTGCGAAGTTGGCGGGACGGTTGGCGATATTGAAGGTTTGCCCTTCTTCGAAGCGCTGCGCCAACTCAGCCAAGAATTACCGCGCGGTCAGACCTGTTTCTTACATGTGACTTTGCTGCCCTATATTGCGGCCGCCGGTGAGATGAAAACTAAGCCGACGCAACATAGTGTAAAAGAGCTGCGCTCAATCGGTATTCAGCCTGACATTCTGCTTTGCCGGACGGAACGCCCCATTCCGGATGGAGAGCGCGCAAAGATAGCACGCTTCTGTAATGTTCGCGAAAGCTCTGTCATTCAGGGTCTGGACGCGGCGTCCATATATGCTGTGCCGTTAGCGTACCATGATGAAGGTTTAGACCGTGAAGTTCTCAATCACTTCGGCATCGTCAGCGCGCCGAAAGCGGATCTGACGAAATGGGAGAAAATAGACGACACGCTGCAAAACCCCGACGGTGAAGTGAAGATCGCCGTAGTCGGGAAATACACGGTCCTGCCGGATGCCTATAAATCAATCACAGAAGCGCTCGTTCATGGCGGCATTGCCAATCGGGTGAAGGTCAAAATCCGCTGGGTTGAGGCGGAAGACTTTGAAGAAAAAGAACCCGAGCAGGTTCTTAAAGGCGCAAACGGTATCCTCGTGCCGGGGGGCTTTGGTGAACGCGGAACCGAAGGCAAGATCAAAGCCGTCCAATATGCGCGCGAAAAGGGTATTCCATATTTTGGTATTTGCCTCGGTATGCAAATGGCGGTCATTGAAACGGCGCGCCATCTCGCAGACTTGCCTGCGGCGAGTAGCTCTGAATTTGGGGAAGACGGTACAAATGTTGTCGGCCTGATGACGGAGTGGGTCAAAGGGAATGAACGCTTTGAGCGGACAAAAGAGACTGACCTGGGCGGGACAATGCGCCTTGGGGCCTATCCGGCTATTTTGAATGAAGACTCGCTCGTCGCACGGGAATATGAGGCTAAGGAAATCAGTGAGCGTCACCGCCACCGTTATGAGGTGAACGTCGATTATCGAGAGCAGCTTGAAGCTGCGGGTTTAACGTTTAGTGGGTTATCTCCGGATGGTGTGTTGCCAGAGATTGTTGAAATCCCAGCCCACCCTTGGTTTGTGGGTGTGCAGTTTCATCCGGAATTAAAAAGCCGCCCCTTTGATCCCCACCCCCTCTTTAAGGGCTTTATTGGTGCGGCCGTAAAAAGAAGCCGCTTGGTCTGATATCTTTGAAAGAGGTTTATGTGGCACATATGCCACTATCTTGGGCAGATTCAGTCACAGAGGGCCGTTATGCGATCACAACTGCGTGTGTGCGCTTGATTTAACAATCAGACTATTCCTTAGGGGCGGCGTTGTTTCCCTACCGGAGTCTCCCCGTGACAAAAATTGTAACTCGCGCCAGCTGGATTGCTGCTGCGCTAACGGCATCAACTGCCCTTACCCCTGCCTTTGCGCAATCGCCCCTGGATGAAGTGATCGTGACCGCGCAAAAGCGCGAACAAAACCTCCAAGATGTCGCCCAATCCGTCGATATTGTGCGCGGTGATGAGCTAGACGCTCTTCGGGGTTCGGCTGAAGACATTCTCTTCCTGTCAGCACGCGTTCCGTCCGTTTACGCGGAAGGGTCTTTCGGTCGGACATTCCCGCGCTTTTATATTCGCGGTCTCGGCAATACGGACTTCGATTTGAATGCCAACCAACCTGTGAGCTTGGTCTATGACGATGTCGTTCTCGAAAACCCAATCCTGAAAGGGTTTCCTGTTTTCGACACGGCGCGCGTTGAAGTCCTTCGCGGCCCGCAAGGCACGCTGTTTGGACGCAACACGCCCGCAGGTGTGATCAAATTTGAAAGCGCGCGTCCAACACAAGAGTTCGAAGGTTATGCCAAGGCCTCTTATGGTCGCTTCCAAACCGGCACGCTCGAAGCCGCAGTCTCCGGCGGCCTGTCCGATACAGTGTCTGCACGTGCGTCAGGCCTCTACCAAACCCGTGACGCCTATGTCGAAAATGTCGCCCCCGCTGGACCAGAGGAAGACTTCGAAGGCTTTGATGAACTGGCCGGTCGTTTCCAGCTTCTGATCGAACCTAAGGACGCGAATGTGGACATTCTGGTCAACGTTCACGGCCGTAAGCTGAACGGTGGATCAAGAACATTCCGCGCCAATGCCATTCAGCAAGGCACGGGCGGACTGGTCGATGGTTTTGATCGCTTCACAGCGCAGGCCGACGCGCCGCAACTTCTCGACGTGGCCAATTTCGGCGCAAACCTCAAAGTCAATCTGGGCTGGGGTGAGGGCACGCTGACATCCGTCACAGCGCTTGAAACAGTTTCGATCGACGCGCGCGGTGATGTGGATGGCGGCTTTGG
>CAZSUW010000122.1:0-3460 GCA_964610115.1 uncultured Algimonas sp. | reverse complement strand
GTGCGGTCGATGCGGTTAAAGAAGTCGGCCTCGAAGTCCCGCTGGTTGTCCGCCTTGAAGGCACGAATGTCGAAGCGGGCAAAGCCATTATCGATAATAGCGGCCTGAACGTCATCAGCGCCGACGATCTCGACGATGCGGCCCAGAAAATTGTCAAAGCTGTTGCGGCTTAAGGAAGAATAATGTCAGTCCTCATCAACAAAGACACGAAAGTCATCACGCAAGGGATGACGGGTAAGACGGGTACGTTCCACACGGAACAGGCCATCGCTTACGGCACGAAAATGGTCGCGGGTGTGACGCCCGGCAAAGGCGGGACCGAGCATTTGGGCCTACCAAATTTCGACACGGTCGAAGAAGCGGTCCACGCCACAGGCGCCACAGCCTCTGTCATCTATGTGCCGCCGCCTTTCGCCGCTGACTCCATCATGGAAGCCATTGCGGCAGAGGTCGAACTCATCATCGCCATCACCGAAGGTATTCCGGTTGCGGACATGATCCCAGTCAAGCGCGCGCTGCAAGGCTCTAAGTCGCGCCTGATTGGCCCGAACTGCCCCGGCGTGCTGACGCCAGAAGAATGCAAGATCGGCATCATGCCGGGTAAGATCTTCAAAAAAGGCACGTGCGGTGTTGTCTCACGCTCTGGCACACTGACCTATGAGGCGGTTTATCAGACCTCCCAAGTGGGTCTGGGTCAGACAACGGCCATCGGCATTGGCGGCGACCCGATCAATGGCACCAACTTCATCGACTGCTTGGAGCTGTTCCTGAACGATGACGATACCAAGCAGATCATTATGATCGGGGAGATCGGTGGTTCTGCCGAAGAGGAAGCCGCCGAATATATCGCCCATCAGCGCAAGAAAGGCCGCGCTAAGCCAATGGTCGGCTTTATCGCGGGCCGCACAGCGCCTCCAGGCCGGACCATGGGCCATGCCGGCGCGATCGTCTCCGGCGGCAAAGGCGGCGCAGAAGACAAGATCGAAGCGATGGAAAAAGCGGGTATCAAAGTCTCTGACAGCCCCGCGCGCCTCGGCACGACCTTGATGGATGTGCTGAACGGCTAAAGCCTCCACCCGATAATCTATCTCAAAAGCCGCGCCATCCCAGCGCGGCTTTTTTGTACGCCTTGACCTGACAGAGACCCCTTGTGTGAACGGTCCCAATTGTGAAGAGTTAGGCCATGACAGCGTGTGCGCTCAGTGTTAGGACGTCCGCGCTTTTGGCTAGCAAGGACCGATCATGTCTGACCGCACCGCGTTGAACCAGCAGTTCATCGACACGGATTTTCTCGATGGGGCATCCGCCCTTTATCTCGAACAAATGCAGGCGCGTTTCGCCGAAAACCCGGCCAGTGTTGACGCCAGTTGGCGGGCCTATTTTGAAAGTCTTGGTGAGGACAAAGCAAACGCAAAGAAGAATGCGGACGGTCCCTCTTGGAAGCGCCCCAACTGGCCGCCGACACCCAATGGCGATTTGACGGGCGCTCTAACGGGCGATTGGGGCGACACGGAAGCTGCGGCGGCGACCAAGATCGCGGCCAAGCAGCCGGACCTCTCGGATGATGCGGTGAAGGCTGCGGCGAAAGACAGCCTGCATGCGCTAATGCTAATTCGTGCCTATCGCGTACGGGGCCACCTCATTGCGGACCTCGATCCGCTCGGTTTGCGTGTTGTCGATGAGCATCCAGAATTGAAGGCAGAGACCTACGGCTTTGGTCCTGACGACCGCGACCGCCCGATCTTCATCGATGGTGTGCTGGGCCTGGAATATGCGACAGTCAATGAAATCCTAGAGATCGTCCGCCGGACCTATTGTTCGACCATTGGCGTGCAGTTCATGCATATTTCCAACCCGGCGGAAAAAGCCTGGATTCAGGAACGGATTGAAGGCCCCGATAAAGGCGTGAGCTTTACCAAAGAAGGGCGTCTGGCAATCTTGCAAAAACTGATCGAAGGCGAAGCGTTCGAACAGCTGCTGCATAAGCGTTACCCCGGCACAAAACGCTTCGGCATTGATGGCGGCGAAGCGCTGCTGCCAGCGCTGGAACAGATCATCAAACGCGGCGGGCAATTGGGCCTGCAAGACATTAATATCGGCATGCCGCATCGCGGGCGTCTCAACGTCATGGCATCCGTGATGAAGAAGCCTTACTCGGCCATCTTCTATGAATTTACGGGCGGCGTCGCGTCAGGCGGCGAAGACTTTGGCTCTGGCGATGTGAAATATCACCTCGGCGTTTCTGATGACCGCGAATTTGACGGCAATAAAGTTCACTTAAGCCTCGCGCCGAACCCGTCCCACCTCGAAGTTGTCGCCCCTGTTGTGATTGGCAAGGCGCGCGCGAAACAACAGCAGCTGTCTGGCACATATCGCACGCATAATCCCAAGCGCGTCATGGCCGTTCTGCTGCACGGTGATAGCGCCTTTGCGGGTCAAGGCGTCGTCATGGAAACCTTCCAGATGAGCCAGCTTGCGGGCTACCGCACAGGCGGATCGATCCATGTGGTCGTCAATAACCAGATCGGCTTTACAACGACGCCGGATGAATATCGCTCGGGTGAATATTGCTCGGACGTGGCCTATATGGTCCAAGCGCCGGTCTTCCATGTCAATGGCGATGATCCGGAAGCGGTCGTCTATGCCGCGCGGATTGCCACAGAATATCGCCAGGAATTTGGCCGCGATGTCGTCCTCGATATTGTCTGCTATCGCCGCTACGGTCACAATGAAGGAGACGATCCAAGCTTCACGCAGCCGATCATGTATAATGTGATCAATGGAAAACCCTCACCACGGCAACTCTATGCGGAACGCCTGATCGCCCAAGGCGATATGACAGAAGCTGATCATAAAAAGCGGGTGGATGATTTCTACGCTTTCCTCGACGAAGAATTTGAAAAGGCGAAGACGTTCGAAACGCAAGAGCCGGAATGGCTAGACGGGGTTTGGTCCGGGATTGGCCTGCCGGAAGGGGCGGATCAGAAACGTCGCGGGGATACGGGCGTGGCCGTGGAAACCCTCAAAGAGATCGGCCAGAAAATTACCCGCGTGCCGAATGATGTAAAAATTCACCGCACGCTGAAGAAGATCATTCAACGCCGCGCGGAAAAAGTTGAAGAAGGCACCTCACTCGATTGGGGCCTCGCCGAACATCTCGCTTTTGGCTCGCTCGTGATGGAAGGCCATCCGGTCCGCCTGTCCGGGCAGGACTCTGAGCGCGGGACGTTTTCGCAGCGTCAGTCTCACTTCATCGACCAAGAGACAGAAGCGAAATATACGCCGCTAAACAACTTGTCCGAAGAACAGCAATATTATCAGGTGCTCAACTCGCACCTGTCCGAAGAAGCGGTTCTTGGCTTTGAATATGGCTTTTCAACGACAGCGCCGCGCGCGCTCACCATCTGGGAAGCGCAATTTGGCGATTTCGCCAATGGCGCACAGGTTATGGTCGATCAGT
>CAZSUW010000121.1:1263-3765 GCA_964610115.1 uncultured Algimonas sp. | reverse complement strand
TCGCGTTTTCCGCCGCTGCCGGCTGGGCCGATCATGCCGTCGGCTTCCATGCGGTCGATCAGGTCGGCCGCGCGGTTATAACCGATGGAAAGCCGGCGCTGAATGTAGCTGGTTGAGGCTTTGCGGTCGCGCGCGACAATCGCCACAGCTTGATCAAAGAGCGAGCCGCCTTCGGAGCCTCCGCCCGCTGCCGTGGGATCACTTGGCGCTTCTTCGGGTTCGCGGGTGACGGCATCGATATATTGCGGCGCGCCTTGGGCGCGGACGAAATTGGCCACGCGCTCTACCTCGGCGTCGGAAATAAACGGCCCGTGATAGCGCTTCGGTCCGGCGGTGGACAGGAAGAGCATATCGCCTTTGCCCAATAATTGCTCTCCGCCCATTTCGCCGAGGATCACGCGGCTGTCGATCTTGGAGCCCACCCGGAAGCAGACCTTGGTCGGGAAGTTGGATTTGATGGTGCCGGTAATAACGTCCGTTGACGGGCGCTGCGTCGCCACGATCAGGTGAATGCCCGCCGCCCGCGCCATTTGCGCCAGGCGCTGGACCGAGCCTTCAATATCTTTTTTGGCGACCATCATCAGGTCCGCCATTTCGTCGATAATCACGACGATATAGGGCATAGGCTCGAATTCAAATTCTTGGGTTTCGAAAATCGGCTCCCCACTTTCATGGTCAAAACCGGTCTGGACCGTCTTGGATAATGTCTCTCCCCGTGCAGCGAAATCGCGGACTTTTTCGTTAAAGCCCTCCATATTCCGCACGCCGATCTGGCTCATTTTGCGGTAGCGGTCTTCCATTTCCCGCACGGCCCATTTCAACGCCACGACCGCCTTTTTCGGTTCTGTCACCACCGGCGTCAGCAGGTGCGGCGCGCCGTCATAAACAGACAGTTCGAGCATCTTTGGATCGATCATAATGAACTTGCATTCATCCGGGGTGAGCTTGCTCATCAGCGACAGGATCATCGCATTGACGGCGACAGATTTACCCGAACCGGTCGTCCCCGCGACCAGCATGTGCGGCATGGCCGCGAGGTCTGTTACAAAGGGATCGCCCCCAATATCTTCGCCCATAATTAGCGGCAGTTTGGCGGTCGTTTCCGCAAAAGCGCGGCTTTCGAGCATATCACGCAACCATACGATTTCGCGTTTGCGGTTAGGCATTTCCACGCCCAGCGCATTCCGGCCCGGCACGACAGCAATCCGCGCGGATTGGGCGCTCATATTCCGCGCTATGTCAGAGGCCAGATTGATCACGCGAGATGATTTCACGCCCGGCGCGGGCTCAAATTCAAACAAAGTGACCACGGGTCCGGGGCGCACATCCCCCATTGTGCCTTCCACGCCGTAATCACCCATGACGCGGTGAAGCAGCTCGCTTTGGCGGCGCAGCATGCCCTCATCACGGACTGTATTGCGAGGGGGCGGCGCGTTGAGCAGATCTGGTGTGGGCAGGACCCATCCGTCACTCTCGCTAAAATCAAATTGCGGTGCACCGCGAACGGGCTTGGCAACCTTGCGGGATTTCGGTTTGGTTTTAGCGACCGTTTTCGGTTTGGACGTAGCGGGCGCTTTCACCTTGGCCACGGGCTTAGCTGTCACGACAGGTGTGGGCGCGGGCGCAATCGGGGCGGGCTGCGGCACATCCGGAATATCGCGGAGGCCCACATCGCTGCCCTCAACCTCTTCCACATAGCCTTTGCGGAAGGTGCGCACACCCCACGCGGCGACAGCATCAACGCCGACACGAATATAGGCCCAGACAAGGCCCGCCGCATCGATAATGTCGACCACGTCACGTCGCACAATTCCTAGATGACGCGCCAGGCATGTGCCAAAGCCTAGGAAGGTAATGAGCGCCACAATTCCGCCAGACAGCGGGATATTAAACGCATCCAGCCAGCGCTTCATGCCAAAATGCATCAAATCGCCAAACCAGCCGCCCAAGCCAGACCCCATGGGCCAGCTTTGCGGAATCGGTACAGCTGACAGCGTTGCTGCCCCAAGAATAACCGCGCCGACAAAGATTAAGGCGCGACTGGCGCGGTCCCGTTTGGTTTGCACTCTTGGGCTGCGACGAAAGAGGCGCCGCAAGCCCGAAATGAGGATCAGGCCAGCCGCCAATAATCCGCCCCAACCCAAGGTCTGCATCACAATATTTGACAGCCACGCCCCCGGCGCGCCAAGCCAATTCGTCACGACACCGATACCCGCTGTGTCCGCCGTCGGATCAAAGGGGGAATAGCTGAGAAACGCCAAGCTGAGCCCTAAGCCCAACAAGACCATCAGAATGGCACTTAGCGCCCGCTTCCACGCCTCGCCCTCACGCGCCGTCACCGCATCCATCATCGCCTGAATGGCTTCGGGGCTATACTCCTCATACGGGGTGTCAGCGGCGGTCGCAGCAGGCGGCGGCGTCATGGCATCTCCAGGACTTCGGTCGGTTAGAGTGTGTTAATGAAACGTAACGGCCAAGGGTAAAGACGATATGAATCATCAT
>CAZSUW010000121.1:0-1163 GCA_964610115.1 uncultured Algimonas sp. | reverse complement strand
CGGTTTATGACAAATCCCTAAGGGACCGCATTGCGCCTCTCGCCAAATGGGTAGGCTCTGCTATAGCGCGTGCGAGTCATGGCTGATGTAACGACGTCAATATCACCCAATCGATCCCACGCTGCGGCGGATGCGCTCGGCCTATGGGAGCCGAAACGGACGCTGACCTTGGCGGCGGCACGCGCCCATACATCCCGGATTCAATTCTTGCGCCGGCTCCTCTTGGTCTTGGCGGCTGGGCTTGTCGGGCTGTTGGTTTATTATTTCCTGACCCAAGGTCCGCAGACTGAATGGGAAGATGATCCCGACACATCGGTCCGCATGGTCAATCCGCGCTATAGCGGACGCACGGCAGACGGCCTGCCCTATTTCCTGACATCTGACACGGCCACGCGGCAGCAGGATAGCCGCAATGAAGTTGCGCTGGTGAAACCCGTGCTGGAGTTCATTCGCGCGTCGGGCGCTGAGGCGTCCTATGTCGAGGCGGATGCAGGCCAGTATAACGATGTCACTAAAGTGCTCGACCTGCGCATTGATGCGAGCTTGCCGGATGGGGAGCGTAAGGACGTTGTA
The DNA here is from genome assembly GCA_964610115.1 of uncultured Algimonas sp. Classification (GTDB taxonomy): domain Bacteria; phylum Pseudomonadota; class Alphaproteobacteria; order Caulobacterales; family Maricaulaceae; genus Litorimonas. The sequence continues at coordinate 590 of CAZSUW010000121.1, read as the reverse complement.
TTGGAAACCGATGACGGCGTACGGTGCGTGACGACGCATGCCCGCATCTTTGCCCGCGACAAACGCATTGAAGGAAAAGAGCCCATCCGCTGTACCGGTAATTTCGGTGTCGTAACCGGCCAAGCCTTTGAGGTGAACGAGAACTACACCGTCTTTGTTTTCAAAGACGGAATGACCGGCATTATCGAACAGGACCCCGCGGATGGTAACGGTGCAACAGGGGCGTTCGGACCTGCCGGCGAAGGGCCCATCAATATCACAGCAGAGCGCGCCGATTATAAAGATGGTCGCACGGACCTCTCCGGCGATGTGGTTGTCATCCAAGACGGCTCGACCGTCTATTCTGATGACATGGTGATCCTGCGCCAAGCCGAAGACAACTCGGCCGCCGGCAGCCTCAATCTCGGGGCTGTCCAGCAGATCACAGGCACGGGTGATTTCCGCTATGTCTCTGAAGACAATGATGTGCGCGGAGACCGCGGCGTCTATCAGCGCGATACAGGCATTGTCACCGTGACGGGCGATGTTCGCGTCGTTCAACCTGGCGGCAACACAGTCTCGACCGATCGCCTGCGCTATGACACAAGGAC
>CAZSUW010000120.1:0-3836 GCA_964610115.1 uncultured Algimonas sp. | reverse complement strand
CCCACCGCCCAGAGCGCAAAGGCATATTCCGTCGCCGTTTCCTTGAGCGATTGATAGCGGCCGCTTTCGCCCTGGTGGCCCGCTTCCATGTTCATTTTGAGCAGGATCGGCGCCTCGCCCCTCTGATGATCGCGAAGGCGCGCCGCCCATTTCGCCGGCTCCCAATAGGTTACGCGGGGGTCCGTTAAACCCCCGGTGATCAAAACGGGCGGATACTCCGCCTCTTCGATATTGTCATAGGGGCTAAAGGAAAGGATATTCTGGAACGCGGTTTCATCCTCTAGCGGATTGCCCCATTCCGGCCATTCCGGCGGGGTCAGCGGCAAGTCCTTATCGCTCATTGTGTTAAGGACATCGACAAAGGGCACAGCGCCAATCACTGCGCCGAACAGGTCCGGGTCTTGGTTAAGCGCCGCCCCGACGAGCAAGCCGCCCGCGGAGCCGCCATGGGCGATCACTTTGCCGGGCGCGGTCCAGCCAAGACCGCACAGGGCGCGACCGGCATCGACATAGTCGTTAAATGTGTTCGTTTTGGTGGCGAGCTTGCCCGCCTCATACCAGCCATAGCCTTTGGCCATACCGCCGCGAATATGGGCAATGGCATAGACAACGCCGCGATCAACAAGGCTAAGGCGGGCCGTGCGGAACGCCGCGGGGATGGTGATGCCGTAGGACCCATAGCCGTAGAGGAGCAGCGGGTTGGTGCCATCGGGTTTGACGCCCTTCTTATAGAGCAGTGTGACCGGCACGCTCTCCCCGTCCCGCGCGTCAATATAGACGCGCTCGGTCACATAGTCGTCGGGATTGTGACCGCTGGGAACGGTCTGTTCTTTGACCAGCGTGCGCTCTCGGCTCGCCATGTCATAGCGGTAAACGCGGCTTGGTGTTGTCGGACTGGAATAGCTGTAATGGATTTCGGTCGTGTCATATTCATAGCCGCTGATCAGGCCGAGCGAATAGGCAGGCTCACGCATTGCCACGCTATGCTCTTCCTCGCTCGCCATATCGCGAATGACGATCCGTGGCAGGGCGTTTTCACGTTCCAGCCGCACAAGGTGGCCGGCATAGCTTTCAAGGCCGAGGATCAACCGACCGGGCTTGTGCGCGATATAATCCTGCCAGTCGGCGGGATTAATGACCTTGCCCAGCGGGGTATCAGACCGGAAGATGGCGAAATCGACTGCGTCTTGATCATTGGACAAAATATAGCTCGCCCCGCCATGCGGTACGACGCTATATTCAATCCCGCGTCGGCGCGGTGTGACACTGATCGGCGCAGCGCTTGGGTCATGGGTTGGCACTGTATGCACTTCACTGGTGGTGTGGTCATGCACGCTGATCACAATATGCTGGTTATCATCGCTGACGCCGATGGAGACGAAAAAGCCGGGATCATCTTCCTGGTAAACCAAACGGGTCGCCGATCCATCGAACAGATTTTTGGCATGAACCAGGCTGGGTCGCTGATTGGCGTCGCGTTCCACCCAGAAAAGCGTTTGCGAATCTGCGGCCCAAACAAGCGAGCCCGCCGCTTTGTCAATGTCCGTCTTCTGTGCGGGCTGAGACCCGTCGGCAGGTCCCAAATGAACGAGATAGTTTTCAGACCCCTTCTGATCAAGGCCATAAACGACATGAACGTGATCCGGACTATGCGAGACATCACCGACATCGAAGAAGCCTTTATGGCCCGTGCTCAGGCGTTCTGCATCGACCATGGTTTGCGCAGCGCCGCCCTCTCTCGGTTCGCGCTGATAAAGACCATGTTCATGACCGTCTTCAAAGCGGTGGAAATAGCGCCAACCACCATCGGGAAGTTTCACGCTACTTTGCGCAGGCTCCAACCGCCCCTTCATTTCTTCAAACAGGGTCGCTTCCAAATCCGCCAGAGGCGACAATACCGCCTCTGTATAGGCGTTTTCAGCGTCCAAATGGGCGCGAATATCGGGATCCAACTTCGACGGTTCTATCAGAACCGACTGCCAATTTTCATCCTTCAACCACGCATAGTCATCGGTCCAAGAGTGTCCAAAGCGGTTTTGGATCAAAGGTTTCTTGTCAGCAGAGGGCGGTTTGGCCGAGAATGCATTTGTTTTCATGGCGCAGGCGATACTGCGACAGTCACAGACTGTTAAGGGCTTTTGCATACGAACTGGAAAGGAATGTCCGACGTTTGGGCCGGATCGACGCAAATGAGAGCAGCATGAGCCAAACCGCTCCAGCGCTAGACCTATCAAACGCTCAGGCCGTGCCGGCCGGGGCGCCTATTGTCGTGGAAGATACGGTCCGGCGGCAGCTGGCGAAGCGGCTGGCCGATGCCATCTGCCTGCCCGCGTCAAAATTGACCCCGCAAGAGCGTCATATGGCTGGCGATGTCTTAGTCGAACTTCTCCGCTCAACAGAGACGGATATTCGCGAAGCGGTCGCGAAACGCCTGACCATGCTCAACGAGGCTCCACGAACAATTCTTGTGATTTTGGCGAAAGACGACATCGAAATCGCCCGTCACGTTTTAGAAAAAAGCAAATCCCTTACCGACTCCGACCTGATCCAGATCGCACGGAAAGTCTCTGGCGCGCATCGCAAAGTTATCGCACAGCGCCGCCACCTCTCTGATGCTGTGGTCGACATATTGGTCGAATTCCTGGAAGAAGATGTATGCGAAACTGTTCTCAAAAATGAAAATGCGGCTTTGTCAGAAACAGCCATCCAACGCCTCCTGACGGTTTCGCGCACGCATCAACCCTATGTGCAACTTCTCACCAAACGTGAAGAAGTCAGACCTAGTCATGGATTGACCATGTTCTGGTGGGCAAGTCCGGCCAACCGGAAAAAGATCCTGCACCGTTTCGCGGTGACGCGCGAAGTCCTGCAAGAAAGCTGCGGCGATCTCTATCCCCTCGCCGCCAAAGACGGATGGCAAGATGCCGGTGTGCGTAAAGCCTTGCAATTCATCGAAAGGCGGCAACGCAATCGGGCCGCCACTGAACGCTCTTCTTTTGCGTCACTTGAAGACGCCATCGCCTCAGTCGAAAAGACAGGACTGACGCGAGAGATCACCGAAGAAATCAGCTATATGGCCGGGATTAAACCCGCCACCGGCGCGCAAATTCTAACCGACAAGACAGGCGAGTCGCTGGCCATTTTGTGCAAAGCACCGGGTCTCAAACGTCACCACCTTGAGACGTTGTGGAAAGGTCTCAAGCGGCCCATGTATGACGTCGATGAAAACCTGCATCCCGATTTTGCCCGCGTGATCGAAACCTTTGACACGATCAGCACGGATAAAGCCCAGACCGTCTTACGCTATTGGAACTGGTCGCTAACCGCATCCTTAAATAAAGACGTGCTGCGCTATATCAAAAACGGCACGATCCCGCGCGAAGAAGACTTCGGCGCTGCTGCAATCACAGCGGCCCTCGTCTTTGGTAATCGCGCGCGATAAAGCTGCGAGCGCAGTCTTGCTTGAGTGCGCGAAGATGATCATAAGCCCGCCTTATGAACTGGCTCACCAAGCTAACACCGCCGGGTGTAAAATCGATTTTCACCAAACGGGACACGCCGGATAATCTCTGGCTGAAATGCCCGAAATCCGGTGAAATGGTCTTTACGGCCGATCTCGAAGGACTGCTCCACGTCACGCCCGCCGGTCATCATATGCGCATTGGGCCAGAGCTTCGCTTTGCCTACACATTCGATCACGGCCAGTATGAGGCTTTGCCAACACCCTCTGTTGCGGCTGACCCACTGAAATTTAAAGATGACCAAAAATATACGGACCGCCTGAAAAAAGCGCGGTCTAAAACAGGGCAAGACGATGCGATGAGTATCGCTATTGG
>CAZSUW010000119.1:0-3945 GCA_964610115.1 uncultured Algimonas sp. | reverse complement strand
GAAATGGCCTGCTATCATGCGGCACGCGACGGTCTGGCTGGACTGAATAGCGTGAAGATATTTGGCCAAACCCCTGAAAAGGGACCTGTTTTAGCGTTCAACTTAGAGGACGCACATGCCCATGATGTGGCGCAAATCCTCGATAAATACGGCATTGCCGTACGCGCGGGGCAGCATTGCACCCAACCGCTCATGACCCGCTTTGACGTGCATTCCACTGTGCGGGCCAGCTTTGGGATTTACAATACGGTTGACGAGGCGGACCGGTTTGTGACTGCGGTGAAGAAAGCCGCCCTCTTTCTCAGCTAGGCGTTTGCGCCTATATAGGAGATCCGATGGACAACGTAACTGACAGAGAACGGCGGGCGGAACAACTCGCTAATGCGCAGATCCCGGGCTATAATCCGGCGGCGCATGATGCTGCGCCTGCACCGGCTGCCGAAGCACCGAAACGCGATACGATCGATCTGTCTGGCGCGCCCGTGGAGCCGCCGACTGACCTTGAAATTGACCGTATCACCCGCGACGTGGTGACAGCGCTCAAGACCGTTTATGACCCCGAAATCCCGACAGACATTTATGAGCTGGGCTTGATCTATAAAGTTGAGCTGGAAGATGACCGTACCCTCAAGGTCGATATGACGCTCACCGCACCCGGTTGCCCGGTCGCGGGTGAAATGCCGATCTGGGTCCGTGATGCCTGCGCGCGCGTCGAAGGCGTCCGCAACGTCGAAGTCGATATGGTTTTTGATCCGCCTTGGACGCCCGACCGGATGAGTGAGGAAGCTCGCCTAGAGCTAAATATGCTATGAGCGAAGCACCCAAAACACGATCCCGCCGTCCTCGCCCAAAACTCGTCACGCTGACGGATGCGGCGGCGGAACAAGTCCGCACGATCTTGGAAGAACGCGGCGAGGGTTACCTTCGTGTCGGCGTCAAAAATGGCGGCTGTGCGGGCATGGAATATATGATGGACTATGTGTCCGCGCCGGAAAAGTTTGACGAAATCGTCGAAGATAAGGGCGTGCAGATCGTGGTCGATAGCAAGGCTGTGCTGTTCATCTTGGGCTCTGTGGTTGATCATGAAACAACGCTGCTGCACAGCAAATTCATCTTCCGCAACCCGAACCAGACGGATGCCTGTGGCTGCGGGGAAAGCGTCACGATTGTGCCCGCCGCCGTCGATTAGGCGCTAGCCGCTATCAAACTAACTCTGGCGCTTGCATCTCGCCAGTGGCTCGTTATGGCGCGCCCATGTCAGACGCCATCAAATATCTCCGCAATGTCGCTATTGTGGCTCACGTTGACCACGGGAAAACGACCCTTGTCGATCAGCTTTTGCGCCAATCCGGTACGCTAGAAGAACGCGGCGAGCAAGCCGAGCGCGTCATGGATAGTGGCGACATTGAACGCGAACGCGGGATCACCATCCTGGCCAAGAACACAGCGATCCGCTGGACGGCGCCAGACGGGCAGGAATGGCGCATCAATATTGTCGACACGCCCGGCCACGCCGATTTTGGCGGCGAGGTGGAACGCGTCTTGAGCATGGTCGATTCCGTTGTCCTGCTCGTCGATGCCGTCGAGGGCCCGATGCCTCAAACCAGCTTCGTGACACGCAAAGCCCTAGAGCGCGGGCTGGAACCCATCGTCGTCGTCAATAAGGTCGACCGCAATGGCGCGCGGCCTAATTGGGTTGTGGACCAGACCTTTGATCTGTTCGACCGCCTCGGCGCGACAGACGAACAGCTGGATTTCCCAACCGTCTTTGCCTCTGGCCTGAATGGTTGGGCAGCGTTGGATGCGGAAACGACCGGCACAGACATGACGCCTTTGTTTGAAACCATCGTGCAGAATGTGCCCGTGCCCGACGTGGATCCAGACGGCGCGCTACAGCTGCAAGTCAGCGCGCTTGATTATGACAGCTATAAAGGCGTGATCGGTATTGGTCGCGTGCAACGCGGGACCGTGCGTAAAAGCATGCCGGTCGTTGTGAAAGCCGCCGACGGGAAGGAACGCAAGGCCAAAATCGCGCAGCTCTTTGGCTTTATGGGTTTGGAACGGGTTGAAACGGACGCCGCCACAGCGGGCGACATTGTGACCTTTACCGGCATTGAAGGCCTCGGCATTTCCGACACGGTCTGCGATCCGGAAAATGTTGAAGGACTGCCGCTGCTGAGCGTGGATGAACCGACACTCTCTATGACCTTCCAAGTCAATGACAGTCCGTTTGCGGGTCGTGAGGGCAAATATGTGACCTCGCGCAATATCAAGGACCGGTTGGACCGGGAGTTGATCCACAATGTGGCGCTGCGCGTCGAGCAGTTGACGGAGGCTGATAAATTCCGCGTATCGGGACGTGGCGAATTGCACCTCTCTATCCTGATCGAAAATATGCGTCGTGAAGGCTATGAACTCGCCATTTCGCGCCCGCAAGTGATCAATAAGACCATCGATGGCGTGCTGTCCGAACCGTGGGAAACGCTGACCGTCGACCTGGAAGAAGGTACGGAAGGCTCCGTTATTCAGCGCCTGAATGAGCGCAAGGGCGAGATGAAGAATATGCAGCCTGACGGGCAGGGGCGTATCCGTTTGGATTATGAAATCCCGACGCGCGGCCTTATCGGGTTTCGGGGCGAGTTTATGACGCTGACCTCAGGCAATGGCCTGATGTATCACACCTTTGATCGCTACGCCCCGCGCGCCGCCGCTGGTATTGGTCGCCGCCAGAAAGGCGCACTGATCGCAAAAGAGACAGGTAAGGCTTTGGCCTTTGCGCTCTGGAACCTACAGGAACGCGGCAAGCTGTTTATCGGTCACGCGACCGAGGTTTATGAAGGCATGGTGATCGGGGTGAACAGCCGTGATAATGACCTGACAGTTAATCCGCTAAAGGGCAAAAAGCTCACCAACATTCGCGCAGCGGGCTCTGACGAAGCGGTTGTCTTGACGCCGCCTGTTGATGTCACGCTCGAATTTGCGCTGGAATTCATCAATGATGACGAACTCGTAGAGGTCACGCCCAACAATATCCGTATCCGCAAGCGCTATCTCCTGGAACATGAGCGGAAGAAAGATAGTCGCGCCCGCGAAGCCCTGGAAGCGGCCGCAAATGCGACCTAGGGCGATTTAAGCCACACGCTCTATCTCGCTCGGTAGGGGCATGGATGTCTTCCAAACATCTAGGGCCTGGGTGATAAATGCGCTTTCTTCGTCGTGAAGTTCGTAGTCACAGATACTGATCGTGAAAATCGAGGACAGGACGCTTCTTTGCAGATCCATATCCAGAATATGCGAAAGCACTTCTGTTTTGTAGGCATCGTGATCAGGGCTGTTCAAAGCCTGTTCGATCTTTTCTTTGTGACGATTAAACCAGTCCAGGATTTCTCGCCGCGATAGTAGCGTATCGGGACGAATTTTTAGATTTTGAACGCTGCAGGCGTGAACAAATTCCACCAACTCAACGTCCCTAATGCGGTGATCAGCGAGGACGGCGATCGCAAAGAGTGTTGCCACCGTTTCGAAAAGCGCATCCGGATCAACAAGGTCAGACATCGCCTGCTTTTAGGCCGAAATGATACAAAGTGTAAACGCACCAAACGAATGGGACTTATCGGTCAATCTTTCTGGGGGGCAGAGGGTAGCCATAAATGCTCGCCGCCGATTTGATGAGACGGGATTCCTCTGTCACGAATTTATCGTCACACAATGAAAGCGTCACCATAGCGTCGTAAACCGCTTCACATTCCGCGTCATCTTTGAACGCGGTGAGGGCTCTCAGAACGAGTGTATTCCCGCCTTTATCCCAAAGTTGGTCCTCTAAGGTTGCCCGTTGCGCCATGAACCATTCCAAGAGCTTTTCGTTCGACACAGGCGGATGACCAAAAAAGTCCAGCAGACCTCTGGCTAGTTCTATGAAAGTTGTGCGCTCCACATCCTTCACCT
>CAZSUW010000118.1:0-3946 GCA_964610115.1 uncultured Algimonas sp. | reverse complement strand
AATGTCTCCATCAGACGCGTTTTTGTACGCCTTCGAAGTGCCGCTCAGTGGGGAGCGGTGGCCCAAGCGCGCGTTAGGCGCGGGGGCCGGATGGAGTCAAGGGGGAGGGGTGCGTGCCTTTGGTCTGAACGCACGCCCCATAGCATTATAGCCACGGATACGTAAGCCTTGTCATTTAGATCGCTGTTTTGAATTTGTAGGATGCTGTAGGAAACGCCTGATTATGATCAGACACGTTCGATTCGTCATAGAGCAAACGGTCAGGCTTCTGTGTTTCCGAGGACTTCAAACCACGTCGAGAGCAGAGGCTCTCTTGTTGATCGCTGCGGGCATTCTGTTTTCTTGGATCGCTGGACTTGGCCGATATTGGGATCATCCAAGTGCGGAGTCATGGCAATATGCCGGGTTGGGGTCGGTGGCCTACATCTTTGTTTTATCATTTCTAATATGGATGATCGGGCTACCGCTGAAAAAAATGCGATGGTCGTATAGCAGCGTCCTGATCTTCGTAGCGCTGACATCGCCCTTAGCTTGGCTATATGCCATTCCCGTGGAACGTTTCATGCCCATGGAGCTTGCGATTGATCTTAATGTCCTATTCTTAGCGATCGTCGCGATTTGGCGGGTTGCTCTCTACGTCACGTTTCTCAGATACTTTGCGGGTATGTCCGGTATGACGATTGCGGTCATGATAACATTCCCGCTTGCGCTGATTGTCTTTTCGCTAGTGACGTTGAATTTAGAAAACGCTGTTTTCGAAATAATGGCGGGTTTGGAGCCTGAACGTCGTGAGGGTGCAGAAGAAATCCATGACGCCGTTTACCGTAGCGTCGCGCTTCTTGCGCTGATTGCGGTCCCAGCTTTTTTCGCGACCGGTTTTATATATATCTGTTTGGTTGCGGACCGCGCTTTTGCGTTTTTCCTAAAGGACTAAATTTGTTCTTAGGTGAATATCACGACGCACTCTCAGTCTCATGCTCTGTGGGAAGAAATGGCACCCCCGCAAATTTGTTGCGGGGTTGTGAGTGGTGTTTGACCGTCTAGGGTCAATACCCTCCATACCCCCCGCCATCATCCTCGACCGCCAGGTTCCCAAATTTCGTCAATTCCGGCGTAAAGCTGAGCATCACGCTGCCAATCGGGCCGTGGCGTTGCTTTTGGATGAGGACTTCGGCTTTGCCGATGGCGTTGTCCATTTTGGTTTGCCACTTCATCACCGCTTCAGGATCGTCTTCGTCCGGCTGTTCACGTGCAAGGTAATATTCGTCGCGATAGATAAACATGACGACGTCGGCGTCTTGTTCGATCGAGCCGGATTCGCGCAGGTCAGAGAGCTGCGGGCGCTTATCGTCGCGCTGTTCCACCTGGCGGGAGAGCTGGGCGAGGGCGAGGACCGGGACGTTGAGTTCCTTCGCCAAAGCTTTGAGGCCCTGCGTAATCATCGTCACTTCCTGCACGCGATTGGTCGAGTTGCGCATCATCGCCCCGCCCGTGAGGAGCTGCAAATAGTCGACCACGATAAGGTCGAGGCCCTGCATACGCTTGAGCCGCCGTGCGCGTGCCGCCATCGCCCCGATGGACAGGCCGCCTGTGTCGTCAATATGTAGTGGGATACGGCTGATCTCGTCTGCGGCATCACGGAGATGTTCATATTGATCAGGGGATATATCACCGCGGCGAATGGCGTGGCTCGGCACTTGAGAATGTTCAGCTAGCAGACGTGTGGCCAGCTGTTCAGCGCTCATTTCCAGCGAGTACACGCCCACCACGCCGCCATTGGTCGTTTTCTCAATGCCGTTTTCGTCGCGTTCGATCTTGTGGTTCTTGGCGACATGAAAGGCGATATTCAGCGCAAGCGACGATTTCCCCATGGACGGCCGACCTGCGAGAATGACTAAGTCAGATTTATGCAGCCCGCCCAGCTGTCGATCCAAATCATCCAGTCCTGTGGAAATGCCGGAAAGCTGGCCTTTGCGTTGATAGGCGGCGGAGGCCATTTCAATCGAGTCGATTAGCGCATCTTCGAACGACACAAAGCCCGTCTGTGTGCCGCCAATTTCGGCGAGATTATAAAGCTGCATCTCCGCCTGCTGAATTTGGTCAGAGGCATCATCCTCGCTGTTCAGGTCTTTCGCCATCTCACTCATTGACCCGCCGAGACGGATCAATTCCCGCCGCATGGCCATGTCAAAGACTAGCTTGGCATATTCCGGCGCTGTGGACCCCGGCGGCGCCTGTTCCAATAGCAAGGCCAGATATTCGATCCCGCCAATGTCCGATAGCGCGTCTTCTTTGGAGAAACGGTTTTTCAGAACAATGGCGTCGGCGAGTTTGCCATGTTCGATCAGCGAGGCCATCGCTGTGAAAATTTTCACATGGATCGGATTATAGAAGTGCTTGGCTTCTACGATGCCGCTAATGCGATGATAGACTTCATTGTCATACATCAGCGCGCCGAGGATCGCCTGTTCAGCCTCCATACTGTGTGGGGTCGTATCGAGAACCTCATCAAACGCCTCAATGACATTGTCCTCAGGCGGGAAGGGGCTTTCCGTTGTATCAATTATGTCAGCCATAAGCTTCTGTCTCATTTGCGTGAGCGAGTCGCTACAGCCTGCGCTGCGATCGCTTCAGGAACATAATCCTATACACGACTTCATACAATCCACAGCCTGTGAATTGCGGGAATGGCCGTGTTCGGGCAGTGGGGGTCACATGACATACGAAAAGATAGCTTTACGCCACAGCGACCTGCTCAACATGCTCTATGTTGTGTTGAAAGAGATGCGCACGAATGAGCATCAAAATTACGCTAAAGCCTTGGCACAGACATTTCATGGCCTGCCGCTCTGGATTGCGGAAGGGCTACCAGCCGACGAAATCTATGAAAAGATGAAGGGCTTGGCCAAGGAAAATAATACACTGGATTATCTGGTGCAATTAGAAGGGTATGCGCGGGAGCGCGGTTGGAAGGCCGGCAGCTACGTTATGGATGATGAGGGATAGGGCGCTGAGGTAAAATACCGACGCGGGGGGAGAGACTATTCCCGCGTCGGCTTGCCCCCCCATTTCCGCCGCACGCACCCAAGTTGGGGGTCAGAGCGCGAACAGCGGTCCGGGTTCTTGTCGGGTTTTAGGTTGTAGAATTCTCCGCTACGCGAGTGATGAGGGCTTCGACCTCATCAGCGAGTTCCCCAATATGGAACTCGATATTGTCGGCTGTGGCCGCGCCCAGAACCTGGCCATTATATGCATCGACCAGTAGAGCCTTGGCTTTTGCGGATTTCCAGCTGTCGCAATCATCACCGACGATCAAGCCGGTTTCCGTTAGGGCTTTACCCCCGAATGATGACCAGCGTGCGTCCGGGCCGACACCGTATAGGATGACATGTGAATAGCCTTCGCCAACGGCGGCCAAGCGGATTTCGTCAATCTTATTGTCGCTGTCATATCCGCCGAACGGGATTTCCGGGACATAATCGAGCGCTCTTCCGGCGCTAAGCGGTTCAATTTGGACGCCAGTACGTTTCGCTAGTAAGGTCCAGTCAAAGGCTTCGCCGTGCGGGGTTGGGATTAACCGCCCACCATCTAAACGCGCGACAGCAATCTTGGCGTTTTGGGGCAATGTGGCGATGGCAACCGTTTTAGACTCTAAAGCGGCATGGGTCTCTGTGATCGGCGCGAGTGGCGTCAGATCATAAAACGCCCCGGTTTCAGGTCCGGGGGCGCCGGCATTCGAGGCCACAGCCCACGCGCTCAATAAGGTTGCCGTCGCGACAGTTCGGATTAGTGTTTTCATAGCTCAGCCCTTTCCAGCTTTGGTGTCGATGCAGCTTTCATCGCGGCCGGAAAGGGCGGGCTTAGGGTCAGCGCGTGCTGATTTCAGGGCGCTTTTGAGGGCACGTCTGCCTTAAAGGGCGGAAATGAGGCGGGCCTGTTCAGTTTG
>CAZSUW010000117.1:0-3963 GCA_964610115.1 uncultured Algimonas sp. | reverse complement strand
CGCTCTAGCACGGGCGGCGGTGGCGGGGTTTCAATCGTTTCAAGTTTCGCGATCTTGGTTTCGCGCTCTTCCCACTTGGTCTCCACAACCGTTGGATTGATCTCAAACTCAGCGATTTCAACCGTGTCTTCGGGCTGGAACTCGTCTCGGATCATACTGGCCATGACCATAAACAAGCCGCCCGTCACGATAGCGGCGGGAATAACCACGCCAACAAACCGTCGCCCCGATCCGTTCGCACCAGATGTAGGACGTTTAGATTGAGACGAACCGGGCATAGCCTACTCCTTTATGTTATATAGTTTCATTACGTAACTACATAACATTTGTCAAGCATTGCTGCTTTGTCCGGATACCTATGCGTCTGGCCCAGAAAAAAACCCGCCTCGAAGGGCGGGTTTCTTAAGTCATTACCGTGGAGCGCTTAGGCTTCGGCGTCTGCCCGCTCACGATCGACTTTGCCTTTGGCACTTTCGTCGCGATCGACAAATTCAATGACGGCCATTGGGGCGTTGTCGCCGTGGCGGAAACCGGCCTTCATGACACGGATGTAGCCGCCTGAGCGCTCGGCATAGCGTGGACCGATGACGTCGAAGAGTTTCTTCGCCTGTTCCTTATTACGCATGCGGGCAATCGCGATGCGGCGGGAGTTGAGGTCGCCTTTTTTGGCAAGCGTCACGAGCTTTTCCACAAATGGACGAAGCTCTTTCGCCTTAGGCAGGGTGGTCACAATCTGCTCGTGCTCAACGAGGCTCGACGCCATATTGGCGAACATGGCTTTGCGGTGTGATGCCGTGCGGTTCAGTTTACGATGGGCAATGCGATGGCGCATTTGTCTATTCCTTCAGCGTTAAAACGTGCGACTATTTCTGGCGGCAAGCGCTAGAGATGGTCGTCGTATTTCTTGGCAAGTTCTTCGATATTTTCCGGCGGCCAGTTTGGCGCATCCATGCCGAGGTGCAGACCCATAGCGGCCAGCACTTCTTTGATCTCGTTCAGTGACTTCCGACCAAAGTTCGGCGTGCGAAGCATTTCGGCCTCTGATTTTTGGATCAGATCGCCAATGTAAACGATGTTGTCGTTCTTCAAGCAGTTCGCCGAGCGCACAGACAGTTCCAACTCGTCCACCTTGCGCAGCAGCGCCGGGTTGAAGTCGAGCTCTGGTTTCTCTTCGCCGCGAACCGTGTCCTCTGGATCGTCAAAGTTGACAAAGACTTGGAACTGGTCCTGCAGGATCCGCGCCGCAACGGCGACCGCATCTTCGGGAGAGACGGCACCGTTCGTTTCAATGTCGATCAGCAGTTTGTCATAGTCCAGCACTTGGCCCTCGCGTGTGTCTTCGACGCGGTAAGCGACGCGTTTAACGGGCGAATAAAGCGCATCGACGGAAATCAAGCCGATTGGTGCGTCTTCGGGGCGGCTGGCGGATGCAGGCACATAGCCTTTGCCCGAGGTGACCGTCAATTCCATGCGGATGTCTGCGCCTTCGTCGGCGGTACAGATGACGTGATCCTTGTTTAGGATTTCAACATCGGCTGTTTCCTCAATATCGTGACCCGTGACAGGGCCCGCGCCTTGCTTGCGCAGGAGCACTTTCTTCGGGCCGTCTGTGTGCAAGCGCACGGTCAGGCCTTTAATGTTGAGGATAATATTGGTCACGTCTTCACGCACGCCCGGGATGGACGTAAATTCGTGGACGATGCCGTCAATTTGGACGGCAGACACGGCCGAGCCTTGCAGCGAGCTGAGCAGCACGCGGCGCAACGCATTACCGAGGGTCATGCCAAAGCCACGCTCTAGCGGCTCAGCGGTGATGGTGGCTTTGCGCTCAGGCGCTTTGGAGGGCTCGATCTCTGGGTTGATCGGGCGGATAAGTTCCTGCCAGTTCTTTTCAATCATGATATCTCTCTGATTTAGAGTGGCTCTTCCGTCGAAGAGCGGCGATCGCGCGCGAAAGACGTCTCCGTCGCGCGCCGAGAGGCGGTGTTAGACGCGGCGACGCTTAGGCGGGCGGCATCCATTGTGCGGGATAGGTGTCACGTCACGAATGGTCGTGATCGTAAAGCCAGCCGCTTGCAACGCGCGAACAGCACTTTCGCGGCCAGAGCCGGGACCGTTCACATTGACTTCAAGCGTATTCATGCCGTGATCGGCCGCTTTTTTCGCCGCGTCTTCGGCCGCAACCTGCGCCGCATACGGTGTAGACTTACGAGAGCCTTTAAAGCCCATTGCACCAGCAGAGCTCCAAGAGACAGCATTGCCTTGCGCGTCAGTGATGGTGATGATTGTATTGTTGAATGTCGAATTCACGTGGGCAACACCTGACGTGATATTCTTACGATCCGCACGGCGGACGCGGCCTGGTTCTTTTGCCATGATCTCAGCCCTCCCTACTTCTTCTTGCCAGCGATGGCTTTGGCGGGACCCTTGCGGGTGCGAGCGTTCGTGTGTGTGCGCTGACCCCGGACCGGCAGGCCACGGCGGTGACGCAGACCGCGATAGTTACCCATGTCCATGAGGCGCTTAATGTTCTGGCTGACCTCGCGGCGCAGATCCCCTTCAACCATATGGTCGCGGTCGATCGTTTCACGAATGTTCAGGACTTCCGCATCGGTCAGATCTTGGACGCGGCGATCAGAAGCGATACCAACGGCATCGCAAATTTCTTGGGCTTTGGCGGGGCCAATACCGTGAATGTAGCGAAGCGCGATGGTCACGCGCTTATTAGTGGGGATATTGACCCCGGCAATCCGAGCCATCGTGGTTCGTTCCTTTTTCGCCTGGCGTGCCCCTTCGTCACCATGACCGGGACCGCTTCAGCCCGCTTTCGCTAGGCCTCTGGTTGAATATTTCCCATAGGGAAAAGGGCGGATTACGCGCCGCCCTTTCGCAAGTGCGCCCACATAGGCCCGAGTCTTAAGGACGTCAACAGGGATGAGTCAGCTTCCGGCAGTTAGAAAGCCCTATAGAAGAGCTAGGACGCGGTCGCCGCCTTCACATGATCTACAACATCCGCGACGGATGCAGAAACCTCTTCAATGCTCGCCATGCCGTTGACTTCAGACAGCTTCCCCCGCTCCGCATAATAAGGCAGCAGCGGGGCGGTTTGGCGGTTATAGGTCGCGAGGCGATCCTTAAACGTTTCGGGATTATCGTCTTTACGCCCCTGCTCTTCAAAGCGGATGGCGATGCGTTCCAGCAATTTGCCGTCGTCGACTTTCAAGCGGATGACCGTATTGATCTTCATGCCGCGGGAAGACAGTGCGGCGTCCAAGCTTTCCGCCTGCGCAACCGTGCGTGGAAAGCCGTCAAAGATGAAGCCCGGAACATCTGTTTGCGTGTCGAGTTGTTCTTCGATCAGCGCCACGACGATTTCATCCGATACGAGAGTCCCAGCTTCCAGAATGCTCTTGACCTGATTGCCGAGCTCTGAGCCAGACTTCACAGCCGCGCGCAGCATGTCGCCCGTTGAAAGCTGCACGAGACCGTAATCCGCGACCAGCTTCTTCGCCTGTGTGCCCTTACCCGCCGCGGGCGGGCCAAACAGGATCACATTGAATTTTGCATCAGCGAATTTTTTATCAGCCATCAGAGTGACCCCCCTTCGGTCAATCACATGCAGTCTTGAAACTTGCGAGTCTATCCGCCTTAGGTCTTCCCTTTGGCGCGACGGCGCATGCGGCTTTTCTTAATCAGGCCCTCATATTGGTGCGCGATCAGATGAGATTGGATCTGACTGACCGTATCGAGTGTCACGGACACGATAATCAGCAAGCTCATGCCGCCGATCAACATCGCAACACTTGGCGGGATGCCGCTATTCTGGGCGATCACGATTTCCGGTACGACACAAACGAAGGCCACATAGACGGCGCCGATAAAGGTCAGGCGCGACAGAACATATGTGAGGTAGTCTGCCGTGCGCGCCCCCGGACGGATGCCCGGGATAAAGCCGCCATTCTT
>CAZSUW010000116.1:0-4002 GCA_964610115.1 uncultured Algimonas sp. | reverse complement strand
CCGTCTTGGCTATCGCCGATTAGCCATCATGCCGAGCAGATCATCAAACGCATTCCCGTCGCCGTCGGCGTCAAGCATACCGGCTAGCATACCAAGACCGCCTTGATGGGCTTGCTGTTGCTGGCGTTGTTGCGCCCGCGCGCCGCCGCCGAGAAGACCGCCGAGCATACCGCCCAGCCCGCCGCGCGCTGCGCCGCCGCCCATCAACTGCTGCATCAGTGCGCCTTGTAACATGCCTTGCAGGCCCTGATTGCCTTGGGCTTGCTTACCCATAGCGCCCATCGCCATCATGGCGACCATAGGCAGCATTTTCTTCAGGATAGAGCTATCAATCCCGGTCTGCTGCGCGGCACGGCCCGCGACAGCGCGGCTGACATCCTTGGACCCAAACAGATGACCGAGAATGGCGTTGCCGTCCGTTTGCGCATTACTTTGCAGCGCTTGCGCATCGTTGAGATAACGGTCGTGTCCGCCATTTTGCAGCGCACCGAGAAGGCCCGCGAGACCTTGCGGCGTGCTGGCATTTTGCTTCATGGCCGAGCTGATGGCGGGGAGCAAAGCCCCAATCGCTTGCTGGCTTTGTTGCGCGTTAAGTCCGTGCGCGCTGCCCGCTTGTTGCATTTGTCCGCCTGCCACGCTGGACAGCATGTCCATTAAAGTCATTGCCATGAAAGTGTCCCTTTTCGATTATTTCGGTTCCGATCTAACCGAAAATGCTCAGCTTGGCGAGCATTCTTGCAGCGCCATAGACAGCGCGTCCTGAACCCGTGCTGAAGCCGTGTCGTCCGTCAGCGGTTTGCGCGCCGCATTGCGTCTTCGCCAGAGCAGTTGCCAGCCATTTTCGTCATATTCCGCATTCAGGCCGATCGTTTTTTCATCCGTCACAAAGACAAGACGGATTTGCCGTTTGGCGTCCCCGCCCATGGCTTTGTTGACGGCGTAATCATCATTGTCGGCGGCGGTGAAGACATTGACGGGTGTGTCGCCAAAACTCATTTCAAACATGCAGACCTGATCGCGGCTTCCGCGCAGATTGCCGACGCGAAAGGCGCGCTGGGCGATATTGTCCGGCTCAGTGACGGGATAGTCGACCAGCAAAGCATGGGCGCGATCGGCCAGCTGCGCAAAGCGCCGCCCGGATTTCACCTCGACATGACGCACGGTCAGGACTTTGGTCGCGACCTCGTCCACGCTGGCGGTGACGCTCGCCGTGGTCTCTTGCGCGGCACGGACGGGCGCCGTGACGAAACGGTAAATGCCTATCAGAAGGCCCGCGACAATGATCAAGGCGACGAGCCAGAGGAATGCGCGAATGGTTTTGTGGCGCTCTATCCGGGCTTTTTTGTCGAGATCGTCGGTCATGCGTCCTCAGCGTTTGTTCCGCATTTAGAGCAGATTTTGCGCGGCGTGTAATCAAAGTATCCGACCAGACTTGTCCCGCAATTCTCACAAGACGCTCCTCGCGCACGTTTCAATGCTGTGATTTCTCCGTTCATTCTAAAAAAGAATAACATCCAAACCAACAAGAGTGGAACAAGGTAAATTGATCCCGAATATGTTTCAGCCTCCCCGTTAGGGATTAGAGCAATGGAAAGTGGGAAGAAAACTAAAAAGGCTAAAGGCACGAAGATCATTAGTCTTCGGTAAGTTGCTTTCAGTGCAGATTTAACGTTGGAATGGCGTCTTAAATCGATGTTTTTTCGTTCGTGGGGATAAGGCCATAGTGATTTGATCTTTGACCCTATCATTTGGACCATCCCCGATCCGTCATCAGATAGGTCGCAAAGCTCGCCAGCCAGTGGCTACCCGAATAATGCTCATCAGAAACAGCCGCCACGCCTGCATCGCGGTGGGCTTCGGCGGCGGCGAGCAGGCTGGCGCGGCGCGGGTCTGTTTCCGGCAGTGCGCGGGCGATATGGTAGAGGTTCCAGGCGCGCGAGCTATTCACCCCGTCCAGATGGACCAGCTTGCCGTCGCTGGCGTCCAGCACAATAGCCGGGGCGAGCCAGTCGGCGGAGCCATCGGTTGGGATGTTTGGCAGGAAGGCTTTCAAATATTGCTCGAACTCATATTGGGGCAAAACCCGCCGCATCAGGTCAGCCGTCATCAGGCAAGCCGAGAGGAAGTCTTCGCCGGACGGTTCATAAGCCAGCGGGCAGTCCGTTTGTCCGCCATGGAATTGCCGCGCCTTGGCGTCAATCTGTGCGATAAACTCCGAATCGCCCGCAACCACTG
Source organism: uncultured Algimonas sp. (assembly GCA_964610115.1). GTDB lineage: Bacteria > Pseudomonadota > Alphaproteobacteria > Caulobacterales > Maricaulaceae > Litorimonas. Next base: position 1,767 of record CAZSUW010000116.1, on the reverse strand, counting down.
CCCAATCTCGCATCAGGGTGAAGGCAAAACTGGATTGGTTATGCGTGCCCAGATGGATGGGATAAGCGAGCTTGGGCAGCCAGTCTTTGGTCGCGGCGACGATGTCGGCTTCTAATGGTTCTAACCGTTCGAGCCATTCTGCGGCTTGCGTATCGCCCTCGGCGGACCATTCGCGCAGCTCTGCTGCGAGTTGCAGGAACCACGCCCAACCATAAGGCCGTTCCCACGAGCCGCGCTCGGGGCGACGAAAGTTGGCCAGCTCGCCCGCCACATTCTCTACGGCAAAATTGGCTTCGAGTTTGGCGCGCGCGTCGGCGGCTTGCTCCGGGGTGAGGGCGTTAAGGCGCAGCAAGCGCACAAGCAGCCAATGCCCATGCACCGCGCTGTGCCAGTCGAAGCAGCCGTAGAAGACAGGGAAAATCTCTGACGGCGCGCCGATAGACTCGGCATCATTGGTCGTGCGGGAAATCTTGTTCGGGAACTCTTTTTGCACGCAATCGAGCGCGAGCTGGCCGAAGCGCTGCGCGACCTCAGGTTCCAATGTGGGTGCAGGAAGAGGGATGGGCTCAGTTTTTGTCACAGAAAGATCTGTAGCGGGCGTGCAAGCCGTGGCCAAGATAAGGGTCGAAAGCAGAAGAAAGCGGCGCATAGCCCCGCTTAGCTGATAAGACCCAAGCTTTCCAGCACCGGCAGAACGCCGTGTTTGCGGTCCACGGGATGCACGGTCAGGCCTGCTGCCCGCGCGCCGTCTATATTTTTTTGCGTGTCTTCGAAGAACCAAACATCTGCGGGGTTGGGGTTGCCGAGCTGGACCAGGGCCATCTCATAGATTTCCTGGTCCGGTTTGGCCGCGTGCAGGATATGCGACGCCATAGGCGGATCAAAAAGGCCGGGCAGGTCAATCATCGCGCCGACATGATCCCAGTGCAGGGCATTGGTGTTGGACAGACACGCCGTGCGATGCGTGGCTTTTAGAGATTGGATCGCCTCAACCACGCCGGGGAAAGGCGGATGCACCCAACTGTTCCAGAGGGCCGGCACGTCTTCGGGGGTAAGGTCCAGGTCGAACACGCGCGGGAAGGCCTCACAAAACTCCGCCGTGGTGGCGTGTCCGCGCTCATAGCGCCGCGTCGCCGGGTCCATCTGAAACCGATCGTCAATCTCCTCCCGGTCAAAGCCTGTCATCTTTGCGAGCGCTTCAAACCCGACCCAAGGGACGATGACCCCGCCCAGATCGAAGAGGAGGGTGGGGGTGGTCATCTTATGCGAGTGTTCGGTCATCATTTCAGAACTTCAATATATCCTCGTCCCCGGCATTTATTGCCGGGGTCTAGTCTCAGTCGATTTCACAAGAGCCTTAGCCCAACTCTCTTGCGGCCTCACGCAACCACGTCGCCCGCATATCACGCCAATCCGGATTAAAGGCTTCAATCATGGGCAGTTTCCGCGCCCGCGATTTTCGTTTCAATCGATGCTCGACAGTCAAAGCCGTTTCCTTGTCCGGAAAGGCTTTGAACCAGACAATTTTATGCAAGCCATATTGGCGGACCGTTTTCGAACCTATGCCTTGATCGTGTTCCGCTAATCGAACGGCTGGGTCCGATGTGGAGCCGTGATAAAGGGGTTCACGCGCGTCATTCGTTGCGATGTAAACCCAGTTAGTCGACATAGTCGTTTGTCCTTCAAACACTTTGTGAAAAACCATCAGTCAGACCCCGGCAATAAATGCCGGGGACGAGTTCACATGGCTTTGTCTTCCAACCCTGC
>CAZSUW010000115.1:0-4301 GCA_964610115.1 uncultured Algimonas sp. | reverse complement strand
CGTGGGCGTGTGCTTAAAACTAACAGAACATCGTCCCCGGCACGTGTTGCCGGGGCCTGGGTTCGGGATATTTCACAAAATGGCGGGCGAACAGAACGGCTCGTCTTGTGAAAGTGACCTCAATCAGACCCCGGCAATAAATGCCGGGGACGGGTAAGGGTGAAGTGGGGAGAAGGCAACCCAGATCCCGGCAATACGTGCCGAGGGCGGTAATAAGGTTTAAAGGTGGGACGAGGCTGGGAACGAATGCCCGAACGAAGATCTGACCCTACGGCGTGTAGAAAATTAGGGTCCAGTTAACCCTATTTTTTGACCTGACCTTCGTACAGTCCTGTCATGGGGGTCGTATGTATCCGGATGGGAGGGATGCGGGACGTTGTGTGGGGCAGCGGTTTGACGCCAAAAAATGGCAGCGGATTTCGCTGGCAGCGCTCGGACTATGTCTCACATTTACGCCGCCAGTATCCGCCGATGTCGTTGACCGCCCTTACCTGCGCACCGGTCCTGTGGTGATCGTTTTTGGGGCCAGTGATTATCTCGAAGCGGGGGGCGTCGCGCCGGTTGTGGGCGACTTTCTTTTATTGGATGATGCCTCAACAGGGGGGTCAGGACAGGCCGGGACGGATTTAATCACCGGTGATCTGCGTCCGATCAATTACAATACGCAACGCTTTAATCCGATCAACAGCCCCGAAGAAGCGGGCTTTGAATACACGATTACGGATCCGACCTTTGGCGGTGCGTTTAACAGTGTCGGTCCGCACCAGACCTTGGACGGTAATGATAGCTATGATGCCTTCGGTCTGGATGAGACGACGGATATTACACGCCAGGGCGGCGGCGGGCGGGCGTCGCGCTTTTACGTGGCGTCTAATGCGCCGTTTGATATTTTTGCGCGCGCGTCAAACCTGACAAATACGGGCGGGTTTAGTTCGCTCGGCTATGAAAACATTCGCTTCCGCTTTCGCGTGCAAACCACAGGCGGTGGCGGGACAAACCGTTGGGGAACGGCCGCTCAAGATCCGTCTATCGGGGGCAGCGGTGTTGTGATCGGTCAGACGCCCGGTCCGCTCGCGACTTTGGATGATTTGTCGGGCGCCAATCCGGTGAAGATATTTGACGGCGGTCGACGCACGGCGGCGCGTCGCGGCAATATTCTGGAACAAGCGGTCAGCTTTCAGGCGCGCTATAATTTGCGTCAAGCTGGGGCGGCCGCCAATGCGAATAATTTCGATTTTTCGCTCGGCACAGGGACGCTGGCGGCAGATGTGACCTATACGATTTATTCGCCCTAAGACTCGGACGGGGTGAGCGCGTTGAGAGTGCGATCGTCTCTGCGCTGCACCGGTTTGGATAAACCAAGATGACGGGATGACATTTGCAAGGTCTTGGTCTAAAGTCCTTCAAAAGGGGTCGATGATCGTATTAGACGCCCTATACGATTGATCGTCACGCAACCTCCCAGACGACGGAGAGGCTATGGCTAGCCCCACAAAAGGGGATGCGCCGAAAACGGACCGACACGCACCTGCTACGTCAGCAGCTGCGCCAGCTGTGTTACGAAAACGGCGCGCCCCTCCTCAGACACAAAAGTCCTTATCCGCGTCCAAGCGGGATGCGCTTTGGCTGTCGGCTATTGCCGATGATCGCGACGCGAAGGCGTTGACGGCTTTGTTTGATGTGTATTCGCCAAAGCTGAAAGGTTGGCTGATGGCGCGCGGCGCGGGTGCGGCGACGGCGGAAGATGTCGTGCAGGATGTGATGCTGAAAGTCTGGACGGGGGCGAAAATGTTTGACCCGACCAAAGCGAGCTTTGCGACCTGGGTCTACCGGATGACGCGCAATCGTTGGATCGATCACCAGCGCAAACATGGCCGCATGGACGTGCGCGATCCAGAGCTGATGAAGACGATAGCGGATGACGAGGTGCCGTCCGCCGAAGTCGGTTTTATGGAGCAGGAAGAGACAAGCTGGCTGGCCGAAGAGATCGAGCTTCTAACGGAGTCCCAGCAGCAAGCAATCCGCATGGCCTATATGCAATTTATGACGCATAAGGAAATCGCCGAAGCGACAGGCTTGCCACTCGGCACAGTCAAGACGCGGATACGCTCGGCTATGCAGGCGCTAAAGTCGAATATGCGCGCGCGGGAACGGGATCGTTAAAGCCGGCTAGCGTCGCCACCGGTTGCGGCGTTTGATGACGGAGATTGGCGAGCGAATAAGTGCGGGCCACACCGTGCTGCGATGGGGGCTAGGCGGAACAGCGGCTCCTCGGCTGCGGATCATGGCGGGTAAACCGCGCAGGCCGTGCCAAACCCCTTTGGCTGTGGGCTTAAATCGCCCGGGGCGGAACACGCTCCAGAAGAGATAGGCCAGATTGGCCGCTATTGTGAGCGGGGCCAGCAAAATAGCGAGCTTTGCTGGCATTGACTTCGCCCACGTCCAGATACGGTTGCGCGTCCCGTGATAGACGGAAAAAGGTGAAGCGTCGCCCGTCAGGCCGCTTCCCACATGATCGACAATGGCGTCATGTACTTGAATGGCCCGATGTCCGACACGGCGGAAGCGCAAAGCGAGGTCGACATCTTCGTGATAGCAAAAAAAGCGTTCATCAAAGCCGCCAAGGCTTTCAAAAATATCGCGGCGATAGGCGGCTGCGGCGGCACAAGGGCCGAAGACGGGGAAGTCTTCGGTGATCGTCTCGACGGCATGGCCATAGCGGGCGCGATAGGCAATGCCCCAAAGGCTGAATTCATCCCCGGCTCCGTCAAAGCGGTTAGGCTCATTGGCCATGATCTGCATAGAGCCAAAGAGTGTCACGCCTGGATGGCGTTGGGTTGCGCGCATAAGATTGGCAAGCCAATCCGGGCGCGCAAAGGCATCCGGGTTGAGGGTGATAATCCAGTCGCTTTTGGCCCGTTTCGCCGCCAGGTTATTCGCCGCCGCGAAACCCAGATTTCCCCCCGCTTCTATGACGGTAAAACGCTTATCAAGGTCGAGCCCGAATAACGATCCATCTGTCGAGCCATTATCGACGAGGATGGCTTCGAAATCCGAAAAGCTTTGCGCGCGCAGCGCCGCCACGCACTGCGATAAGTATTCACCGCCATTATAGTTGACGATCAGAATAGAGGCGGAGGGCGACATATAGCTTGCCCTATCAATGCGGACACAGAGTGTCACAAGGAAAAGGAGGCTCACCTATCTGTATATAAAGGAATTGTTATATCGCTTTGATTGCGATAAGGGCCGCGAAACTTCATTCGACCCGTCCTTTGGACTTGACGTGAAAGACTGCCTCATGAGCGCCCCACACGATTTTTCTGACTTTGTTGTCAAAGACCTCTCACTCGCGGATTTTGGCCGTAAAGAGCTGGATATTGCGGAAACTGAAATGCCGGGCCTGATGGCGCTGCGTGAAGAGTTCGGGCAGAGCAAGCCTCTAAAAGGCGCGCGCATTGTCGGCTCGCTGCACATGACGATCCAGACAGCGGTGCTGATTGAAACATTGGTTGATCTTGGTGCAGATGTGCGTTGGGCGAGCTGTAATATCTTTTCGACCCAAGACCATGCGGCGGCGGCGATTGCTGCGGCTGGCGTTCCAGTCTTTGCGGTCAAAGGCCAAACACTCGAAGAGCACTGGGACTATCTGGATAAGTCCTTCCTCTTCGAAAACGGCCCGAACATCATTCTGGATGATGGCGGTGATGCGACACTCTACATCCTTCTTGGCGCGCGGGTTGAAAACGGCGAAGCCCATTTGATCGAAGGGGAGCCAAGCTCTGAGGAAGAAGGCGCAATCTTCGCGCAAATCAAAAAGCGTCTAGAGGCGTCCCCCGGCTGGTTTACAAAAATGCGGGACCAGATCGTCGGTGTGTCCGAAGAAACGACAACGGGCGTTCACCGCCTTTATGAGCTGCAGAAAAGCGGCCGTCTGCCCTTCCCGGCCATCAATGTGAATGACAGCGTCACCAAATCGAAGTTCGACAATAAATATGGCTGTAAGGAATCTCTCGTGGACGGCATTCGCCGCGCGACCGATACGATGATGGCGGGCAAGACCGCCGTCGTTTTGGGTTACGGTGATGTGGGCAAAGGCTCTGCCGCGTCCCTACGTGGTGCGGGTGCCCGCGTGAAAGTCACCGAAGTCGATCCGATCTGCGCCCTGCAAGCCGCAATGGACGGCTATGAAGTCACGACGCTGGAAGACACGGTCAAGGACGCGGATATCTTTATCACAACAACGGGCAATAAGGACGTGATCCGCATCGAGCATATGCGCGAGATGAAGGATATGGCGA
>CAZSUW010000114.1:3063-4339 GCA_964610115.1 uncultured Algimonas sp. | reverse complement strand
GCCATATGCCCGCAACGCCAGGCGGCAGGTCTGCCACAGGTCTAGCTTTCAGAGACGTTTCGCATCCTGCAAGAGCAAGGAGAGAAACAGATAGAGTGATGAACGATAGGAAACTATATTTAGGCATGAGAAACTCCAATGATGTCTTGGAGCGACTATGACCTGTTCTGATGTCTTTCCTGTCTCGCAAGGACGGCAAGGACAGATTTCAGGAAACCTTACTCTTAACGCGTTGCGAAGTCCTATAGGCTGTAGGGGTTTGCCCTGTTTCCTTTTTGAACGCCTTATAAAATGAGGAGCGCGAATTAAACCCGGCATCATAGGTGATGTTAAGGACAGTTTCATCTGAGTCCGCGAGCAACGGTTTTGCATATTCAATACGCCAGCGATTGATATAATCAAAAAAGGTCTCGCCAATGTGGCCGTTCAGCGTCTGAGACACATAATTGGGCGGCACAGCGACATGTTTTGCAAGCGTCCTAAGAGATAAGTTTGGATCGAGATATAGCTTATCCGTTTCCATCGCGGCCTCGACTTTCTTAGCGATGCGGCTGGTATCTTCCTCAGTCAGAGCTGATTTTTCGTATTTTATTGTGGGCGACTGAAGCGCGCCAACCTCATGCTGAATGGGCTCTAAATTTGGAAGTTCGCTCTCACCAGATTGAACAAATCCCGGCATTTGCCGTAAGCCCCAAATAGAGAGGAACCCGATCAGCACCACGTTAAAGGCAGAGGGGATAAAACTAATCGGGTCTGGAAATCCTATAAATAGGTCCGGCAAGATTATAAAGATCGTCGCAACCAGCAGCACGATCATCCAAATGATCCATTTAAGTTCTCGTCCTTCTGTACTGGCAAAAACATCCTTCAACCGCGTTCTGTAAGTTGAGATGCGGCGCAATAAGGCAATGATGTAGGTAATAACCTGCCCAGCCCACATGAACATGACAAATATAATCATCAATGTGATGGCGATGATCCACGCCGTATCGGGGCCGTCACCATCACCAATAATCTGATTTCGGATTGTGGCCGGTGAAAACAGCAGAAAAGAACAGGCAATCACGCCCAAGATAAAGGGAATGAAGTGCTTTGCGTCTTTGCGTGTCAATGCGAGGCGAGTTTCAGAGGTCAAACCGCGCACATAGAACCAAAGTGCTGGCGCTAATAAAAGAAAGGCTGGGATTGAAATAATCTCAGCGATCTGTGCCAAATTTTTAAGATACCCATATTCCGGAAAGACGCCTAGAACTGATACGGCCTCAATAAAGGCGTT
>CAZSUW010000114.1:0-2963 GCA_964610115.1 uncultured Algimonas sp. | reverse complement strand
TCTTTGCCGTCCTAGAAAGACGCCAGATAAGGACTGGCCTGCCAAATAGCCTCCAGACGTATGGCTGCACATTGGGTGTCAGCCAGACTTTGGAGTTTAATTATGAAATATCTTTCCTCGCTTTTATGCACAGCCGCGTTGGCCCTCATTGCAAATCCAGCCCAAGCCCAAGTTAACGGCTTTGGCGATAGTCAAGGCTTTACAGTGGGTCTTGGCGTTATTGCCGACTGGTCCCCCTATGAAGGTGCAGACTCGCCGTCAACAACCCCCATTCCTTATCTCGCCTATGATTGGGAGAATGCTCACCTTGGAGTGGATGGCTTTAGCTATAGCTTTTTCAACACGGACGCTTTGGAAATATCCGCACTACTTGAACCCCGATGGTCGTTTGGCGATCCTGAAGACTCCCCTCTGTTTGAAGATATTGAACGAGACACAGCACTCGAAGCCGGACTTGCAGCCGAACTGAGCCTCGGCGGTTTCTTCATTGGCGGTAATATCCTGCACGATATCTCAGATGTGCATAATGGGTTTGAGGGATCAGCCGAAGCAGGTTTTGAAACTGAACTCGGCGATCTGCAACTGAGCACCTCTGTGGGCTATGCTTACCGCGATAAGGGCCTTAGTACGCACCTCTATGGCGTTCGTACAGAAGAAGCCCGCGAAGGCCTAACAGCTTATACGCCAGACGCCTCTTGGTATCCCTATATCAGCGCAGACGCCATTTACCCCATCGGCGACAGTATGGGCATATTGGCTTTCGCAAAATATGAGCACTTGAATTCTGACGCGACGGATAGCCCGCTTATCAGCAAGGACCGCGATGCAACATTCGGCGTGGCGTTTCTCAAGCGTTTTTAGGGGGCGGTCATGTCAATCAAAATCCAAGCGGCGCTTCTAAGCGCCGCCCTTTTACTAACGACCCCGGCGGTCTTTGCTCAATCCGAACCAACGCCGTCTTTCGGACAGCCGCAGGCGCATCCTGTGATGCGATTAGCCCAACAAAGAGCGCTGGCAGAGCAGTCCTTTCCTGTGAAATATGCGTTTGAGATGACCTATCGCGATGAGGACGTAGAGGCGCGCGCCTTCGTCAATCCGGCGCGGCCGCTGGGGCAAAGGCTCGATGTTATTCAGCCGGCTCGTTCAGATTGGGATGATGATTTCAGGGATATGCTGACTGAGTTTGACGCGGCACCTTATGACGAGTTTTGGTGCACAGATTTTCTTGCATTGTTAGGCCCTGATACCAAACCAGTCGCGCAAAATGGGAATGCGATTATTTTCGCCTTTAGTCCCCAACCCGGTCCGGATGATGATGCGGATGATCGCAAATTCCTTTCTGAAATGATTGCGCACCTCACCATCGACCGGAGCACAGGCGCAATCCAAAAGTTTGAGATGCGCAACCGTCGTCCTTTTAAACCCATCTTTATTGCCAAGATTAAATCGTTCCGCATGGAAGCACAGTGCAAAGTGACACCTGATGGCCGGGCCTATGTGGCGGACCTCAGTACTGATCTCTCGGCCAAAATCGCCCTCAAGAAAGTCGAAGAACATGAAGAGCGCAGTATCTTCAATTTGACCCAAACACGTTAACCGCACGCCCTAGCAATATGACAAAAGGAGACGTTCCATGTCCGTCCACAAAACAATAATCCCGGTAATCCTCACGCTAGGCGCCACAGTCTTGAGCGGTTGTGCCAGCACAATCATGAAAGGCTATGTCGCGCGTGACATTTCTTCTGTTGTGGCCAATTACGGCCCGCCCATAAACAGTTTTGATCTCCCCAATGGTCAGCGCGCCTTTCAATGGGAAATTATCGATACCTCATATGTGCCGGAGACCATCACTTATGATGATCAAAATGGGCGCGGATATCGCCGAGGGTCCGAGGTGCGGTCTGGCGGCTATGTCAAAGAGACAGCCTGCAACTATACCTTTTATGCAAGCGCCGCCCCAAATGGCGGATGGACGATTACAGGCTTTGAGAAGCCGTCCTTTGAGTGTGAATGAGAGGTGGTCGTAGAGCAGTGTCCTTGCGCTCATGGAAGGACGCTTTTCAAAATAGGTAGAGCTACATCTTTCGAGATTCAGATGGAGTACTTTTTATGACTGGTTGTTATCACAAACTGCGGATTTTTAGTGCATCGCTCTTCCTATTTTCATTTTGTAATTTGGCGCATGCTCAAGCCAGTCAAGTTATAAGCGATGCGAAAGCTCTCTTATCCGATGGAGAGGCGAAAGCAGCGATAATGCAACTTGAGCCAATTTGGGAGGAAGATAGCCAGAACTTCGAACTCTGCCAACTCCTCGTTGACGCCTATGGGGACCGCATTGACCAAGTGAACATGTTCAAAAAGCGAGGGCTAGCTAAGAAAATGCTTCGCACAATGGAACAGTGTTACGACCTCAACCCTGATGATGAGTTTGCTCAATTAAACCTTGTGATGTTTCACACGCAGGCCCCTTCCATTGTTGGTGGAGATAAATCTGCTGCAAAGCGGCTCATTGACGAGATTTCTCAAACACATCCAACTCGCGGGCTGCTTATGCGGGCACGGCTTGCGGTTATGAATGAAGATTTTGAGGCGGCTTCCTCATTTGCTGAGGCCGCGATTGAGGCGAGCCCTGAAAACACAGAAGCTTTGAACGTCGCAGGACTCATTGCCCTCCAACAAGATCGATATTCCGAAGCCATGGCGCTGTTCAAGCGCTGTGTCTTGATCGCTCCCGAAAACTATGACTGCCACTACCAAATCGGCAAAGCCTCACATCTTAGCGGTAATAATACGGATGGCGGTATAACCGCCTTCGAAACCTTCATCGGCAATGGCCATGAAGACCCTGAATATCTGGCCCATGCTCATTACCGCCTGGCAGAACTCTTAATTATGGCCGGGGATAAGGCCCGGGCGCGGGCTCACTTAAAAAAGGCAATCGAACTAGCAGATCTCAAATCGGC
>CAZSUW010000113.1:2406-4573 GCA_964610115.1 uncultured Algimonas sp. | reverse complement strand
GGCTTTAACGGTTTTTGTTGGCTTTCATGGGGGCTCCATCCTGTGAGCCAGAGAATTTCAAATTGGGCTTTGAATTTACCTTCATCCGTTTTGGGATAGGCAACCTTTATCAAATCATAAATCCCTTTAGGAAGACGTGCTTTATGTCGAGAGGTCAACGTGTTCGTGAGGCCGAGATCACGAAGATCTTCGACCAGTGTTTTTATTTGCCGATAAGTCACGCTCACGCGGTCTTTATCCACGACGGGAAGGTTTAATCCGGCCCGCCCTAAAAGCCCTGCGGCGTTTTGATGGTCTATCATCGGATAGAGCCGTGCCGTTGCGCCGCCAAACAAAGCTTGGTCAATCTGATAAAAGGTCTGGCGTAAATCCACTAGGCTTTCGCCGCCAAACATAGACGCCATAAATAAGCCGTCGGCTTCCAGATGCGTGCGTAAACGCAGTAGCGCGCCCGGCAGGTCATTTTCTGTTTGGAGTTCGAGCAAGCTGATGATGAGATCGTAAGTCCCGTCGAAGTCTTCCAGAGTGGTGACCCAGTCCAGAGATTGGGGGCGTCTGTTATCCGGCAACTCGGCCAGAATCGTTTCGCGCATATCCGTGGCGCAGAGCAGTACCCCGCGCGCAAACCGGCGATTAATATCGGCAATACGAGAGGCGGCGTCTTCGGCGCATCGCGTCAGTAAAAAAGACGGGCCGGAACGCGCCATGCGTTTTTTCGCGCGGGCCTTTGCGAGCCTCGTCGCTTTAACATCAAATATTTGTGGCACTTCACTTTGTGACATGCGCTGTCTATGGACAGACTATGGACAAAAGGGAAGTCTTAAGCGCGGCTCGCAATGTCGCAATGCGTCTGGGGCGACAGAGCGTGGATATTATTCTGCCGCCGCAAGACCCGTTCAAAGAGACTGAGAGCGCCTGGTCTGGTATAAAATTTTTAGACGCCCCTTGGTGTGCGCAATGTGGTCTGCCGTTTGAGTATGATATGGGCGAGGGCGCATTATGCGGGGCCTGTGTGACCAATCCGCCGCGATATTCAACGGCACGGGCGGCTATGGTCTATGATGACGCGTCTCGTCCCCTAATCTTGTCATTCAAGCATGGCGGAAAAACGCAAAATCTGTCTCGCTTTGCGGCGCAGCTCCGCCGTGTCGGGCGCGAGGTTTTGCAAGAGGCTGATTTTATTGTACCCGTACCTTTGCATAAATCGCGCCGCATTAAACGCCGTTATAATCAATCGGTTCTTTTGGCGCGGGCGCTGGCTAAGATTACAGACGCCACATTTGATCCCGATATTTTGCGGCGGGTCAAAGCCACGCCGAGCCAAGGCGGGCAATCCGCGGCCGGACGCCGTCGCAATGTGCAAGGCGCTTTTGCCGTGGAGGACAGGGCGAAAACTCGACTGAAAGACGCGCATATTATTTTAATTGATGATGTGATGACAACGGGTGCAACGGTAGAGGCTTGCGCGTCTCGCCTATTCGTGACTGGCGCAAAGCGTGTGGACGTCCTATGTTTAGCCCGCGTGATTAGAACCGAACAACCCAAGAAGGATGCACCCCATGGCCAAAGTTGAAATGTATACGAAATTCGGATGCCCTTTTTGTATCCGTGCGAAAGCTTTGCTGAAAGGCAAAGGGGTTGAGGTTATCGATATTCCGGCCGCCATGAATAAAGCCAAGCGTGCGGAAATGAATGAACGCTCGGGGCGTAATACCTTCCCACAAATCTTCATCGACGGAAAACATATTGGCGGTTGTGATGACCTGGTTGCTTTGGATGCAGAGGGCGGGCTTGACCCTCTTTTAGCGGGTTAATCCTCAATGCGCGTTGGTGTTATCCAACTCTGTTCCGGCACAGATATATCCGAGAATATTGCAGACTCGTCCGCGCTCATCCGACAGGCCGCAGGCGATGGTGCGACGCTGATTGCTACGCCGGAAATGACGCATCTTGTCCAAAAGGATAAGGCGGCGCTTTTGGCGGCGATTTCCACGCAAGATGAAGACATTGCCGTCAAAGCTTTTAGCGATTTGGCGCAAGAATTGGCCGTGTCTTTGTTGATTGGCTCCCTTGCCATTAAGGTCAAAGATAAGGTCGCTAATCGCAGTTTTCTATTCGGGCCGGAGGGTTCGATTAGCGCCCGCTATGACAAGATCCATCTGTTTGA
>CAZSUW010000113.1:0-2306 GCA_964610115.1 uncultured Algimonas sp. | reverse complement strand
GCCATGATCAGATATGATTTGATATGTGAGCATGAGCATCAATTCGAGGCTTGGTTTTCAGGCTCTGCGGATTATGACCGTCAGGCCAAAGACGGGCTCTTATGCTGCGCGGTTTGCGGCACGTCTGAGGTTGAAAAAGCCATTATGGCCCCGAATGTCGCGACGGCACGCAAAAAAGAGGCTGCCCGCGCCGATAAAGCCAAATCCCTCGCCATGATGAGCGCACAAGCCAAACAAATGGCCGAGGCGGTGAAAGCGGAGATTTCTGAAAAATGCGATTTTGTCGGCGAAAAATTTGCCGAAGAAGCCCGCGCCATGCATTACGGCGAAAAAGACGAACGTCCCATTTATGGGCAAGCCTCTGTTAAAGAGGCTGTAGAACTCCACGAAGAAGGCATAGGCGTTGCCCCTTTGCCCGAGCCTTTTGTGCCGGAAGAAGCGAAGCCAGAGAAAAAGCTCAATTAAGCCTTAAGCGGCTTTATCCCCACCGCTGTCTTTATCTTCGTCAAAGACGATTTTTGATAAATGAAACAAGGGGTCTTTGTGAAGGGGTACGACATTGCTGTCTTGACCCGTCGAGAATTGCTTTGACCCTGCCAGCCGACCCACACTGGCGCGCAGCACGGCCACAATATGACTGGCTTTTACCAATGGCCCGATCTGCAAGAAAACATAGGTCTGTATTTGTTTATCCGGACAGGTGCCATAGGCGATGGTTTGATCAAAGCTCAAGAGCCCTTGGAAATAAGCACTTCTGACTTCGGATGAGAGGCGCGAGAGGCGACTGATTTTAAAGACTGTATGACGACAAAGGCCAAGCGTGGCGGCAATGGTTTGTTCCGAAAACCCTTTGGATTTGAGCTTTTGGATATGATCATAAACCTTCTCGCTTGAGAGGATATCTGGCGTATTATAATAGCCCTGACGAAATTCCAGAACGGTCACATAAGGGATTTTAAAATCTGAAACCTGCTCATCAAAATCAAAGGAGAGGCGTTGGAGGGCCATTAAGCGTTTACGGCCGTCAATAACGACTAATTTGTCTTTGACGCGGGTCACGACAATCGGACAAATAATGCCGACTTTCTGAATAGACCGCGCGAGAAGTTTGATGTCATTAAGCGCTTCGCCACATAAGAGCGGAATAGGCGCGAATTTGAAATCTGATAAATTTGCCGTTTTTAAGCTTTTATCGTTCATAACGAAACCTCATAGTCGATAGAGGGTGATACACAGAGCAGAATATAGCGTATCACCCGCCAACCATTCACATCCTATCCTTAGTGTGAAGTAATTGATAGTTATTTATTGGTGTGAGTTGGTTAATAAAAGGTTAAAGCTCATTGAAGTTTCAATCGTATTAAATTGAAAATTCAATGGAACGCGCATGGGTTTTTGATGGCTGTGTACTACGCCGCCTGTTCCCAGACATAGGTTTTAGGGCTTTTTGGCAAGGTGACGACATTATCTTCACTCAGAGAGACTTGATGAATGACGGTTTCAAAACGTGCGTCCTGCACAGCATTGAGAATTGCCTTCGGTTCAGCGAATGGGCCAAGCGCCGTTAGAATAGCAATCTGAGCGTCCTCATCTGGCAAGCTCGCGTAGGCTTTAGCTTGATCGAAAGAGAGCGCGCGATTGAAAAAGGCTTTACGCAGGGGCGACGCTAAATGCGACAGGCTGATAATATCCACAACGGTCCGGCGACAGAGATAAAGTGTCTCCGCGATTACGTCTATCTCTTGCCCGTCTGACTTTAAACGCATCACAGACTCATACATATCATAGGCTGACAAAACCCCGCTGGTGTGGAAGTCAATCCGTCCGGTTTCTTCCAAATAAATATAAGGAATGGTATTAAGGCTGCGGGGTAAGGTCCCCGCAAACATCATACGGCGAATAGCGGCGAGACGTTTTTTCCCATCTGCCACGATGAGGCTGCCTTCAGCTTGGCTTACAATGAGCGGGCTCATCAACCCATATTTCTGGATGGACCGTTCAATTTGCTTTACGTCTGTCAGAAACTGACCAAATAAGAGAGGGGCGCGCAAAGATTTAAACTTTGCAAAGGGGGCGCGTTTTAATTTAACTGTGTGCATAACTTATTTCCTTCACAGATTTATACACATAGTGAAGGTTACCAGATTGCGTCGACCTTATTAACTATGTGTCAAAGTGGTTAACGCCTGTTAACCTCTTATGTCTCTAATATAGTTAGGAAATTTGACTAAATTAAGTCACGCTTACGCACGTTAGCGTGAGGCCGAAGTTAATTTTTTGTGTTAATTAAACCTTAACGCGATTTT
>CAZSUW010000112.1:0-4627 GCA_964610115.1 uncultured Algimonas sp. | reverse complement strand
ATATCCATTTCAATCGCCCGAAGCCCGTCTTTGCGGCTGTAGATGCCGCTCCCTTGGGCTGAGATTGGTAGGGCAAAAGTGCGTGCGATACTGAAACGGCCGTCGCGCGGCGCGATTTGATCCAGTCGCAGGTCGTCTAGCTCCCAATCGATGGAAAGAGTCTGCAAGGCATCTGGTGAGCGGAGTCGGAAATTGAGTGTCCCGCTGGACGGAGGATCAAGCTCGCTTGTAATTGGATCTGGCGGGTCATCTTGTGTCAAAGCAGAACCCGTAAAGGCTGTACCCGAGACATTTAGGGCCAGTTGATCGCCGTCGCGTTGACCACGCAAGGCATTCACTTTCATCAGCAAGTCCAGGCCGTTACGTTCATTGACAACGAAAAGCTGGCTATCTTGCAGCGTGATGGATGAAAACTGGCTCAGCCAGTCAGGGTTTTGTCGCTGTCCTCCCTCAGATGTTCCGCGATAGACCGATCCGAATTGTCCGACCGATTTGGGTCGTCCCAATCCTGCAATGACAGACCCATCATCGCGTTCTAACCAGGTGACATCGCCGCCAATAATCTCAACACTACGCAGATCAGGTTTAAGGTCGACAAGACCATCAAGATGAAAACCGGCACGAAGTAATGCTAAGTCCTGAACGCGCTCACCTTGACCATTCAATATGTCAATGTTTTCGGCTTGAAGAATGAGCGCATCTCGAGCCGGATACCATTTGAGGTCTAGGGCTTTATAACGCGCATCGGCCCCATCAAAACTTTGGGCCATAAGACGTTTAATCGTTGGCTGAAACGCGGCGAGGCTTGATGACTGTTTGATGAGTAGCGTGTTGGCGAGATAAGATGAGAGGATAAGCAAACCAGCCAAAACGGCAAAGAGGTCGCCAAATACCTCAATCGCTACGTTTGCCGCACCCCGCATCCATCGCCGGGCGCGGCGATTTGACGGCGGTTCGTGATCGGCTGCATCTATCGCCACCGTTTCATTCGTAATAGGCTTATCTGCCATAAAGCGGCGCTAACGAAGCAAGGCCTGTCCGTCTAGTTTTCAACACGTCGCAACCCATTAACTTTCAGTTGGTTAAATCTCACTCAGAAAGGTCTCTTCATGTCCATGCCAAACATTGGCGACACCGCCCCCGACTTCACATTGCCCGGAGACGGAGGTCAAACGATCCGCCTCGCTGATTATCGCGGAAAACATGTCATCCTCTATTTCTACCCAAAGGATGACACACCGGGGTGCACAAAAGAAGCGATCGGGTTTTCTGAAGAGCGTGATGCTCTGGACGCCCTAGATGCCGTAGTTATCGGGATGAGCAAAGACACGCCCGCAAAGCATGATAAATTCATCGCCAAACATGATCTAAAGGTCTCGCTTGCTTCTGATGAAGCGGGCAGTGTGCTGGATGATTACGGTGTGTGGGTTGAAAAAAGCATGTATGGCAAGACCTATATGGGAATCCAGCGCGCCACATTTCTGATCGGTCCTGACGGTGCCGTCTTGCAGGTCTGGCCGAAAGTGCGGGTGAAAGGCCATGTCGAGGCCGTCATGGAGGCCCTGAGGCAGGCGAAAGCGGCCTAATGATGCCAATGCCCGCCACCAGCGTCAGTGCGAATGATGTGCTGTCCACAGCGGACGCAGACGCAAAAGCTGTGGCAGGTCGTGCTTTTCGCCGCAACGTTGAAGGCGGGCAATTTGATTTTAAGGCCTTCGCGCCGCCGGCCCTGACCCCTGCCCGCCCCTTAAGACCGGAATTGGTTCCGCCGTCTGGAGTCGCTAAGCGCGGGCTAGGGACGGCTGCGGGACGGGCGGCCTTGCTGCACGCTATTGCGCATATTGAGCTGAACGCGATTGACCTATCCGCCGACATGATTGCACGGTTTGCGAATGCGGAGGAATTGGAAAGCGAGCGTGATCGCTTTGTCGATGATTGGTCAAAAGTTTGCGACGATGAATCTCGTCATTTTGCCATGATACAGGCCCGTTTAAGGGAATTGGGTCATGCCTATGGTGATTTTCCAGCGCATAATGGTCTTTGGGATGCAGCCCGCGACACGGCCCATGATATCGCCGCGCGTCTGGCTATCGCTCCACTCGTTCTAGAAGCGCGCGGTCTGGATGTCACGCCGGGTATGATCAAGCGCTTGGAAAGTGTCGGTGATAAAGCCAGTGCGGAGATCCTAAAGGTGATCTACCGCGAAGAAGTCGCGCATGTTGAGACTGGTATTCGGTGGTTCCGTCACGTCGCGAAAGCAAGGAATCAACGGCCCGTGCCCTACTTCCAAAACTTGGTGAAAGATCACTTTCGCGGTCGGCTAAAACCACCCTTTAACGTTGAAGCCAGAGACCGCGCACACTTTCCCATCGATTTCTATGGGAAATTGGCCTCTTAAACCGCTTTCTTAACCTCACATTAACCGTAAAGTATGGCAAATCCCCTTGTAAGACTGACTTAGGCTGTGGTGTATGACAGAAGAGCGAAAAAGCCGGATGGGGATTTATGCTTAACGACATTATAGGCGATACGCGCCGCCGCATCCTTGCGACTTTTCCCGAACGCCAGATTTATTTGCGCTCAGGTGGAGAAGTTAGCTATTTCAATCTGTCGACGCGCTTGCAGTTGGCCGCTTTGTCTGTCGTTTCACTCATGGCGTTATGGTGCGTGTTTTCGATCATCAACATGATCTTCAATATCAACCCGATGCATTCCTCGAGTGCGGCTGTGAAAGAAGTTGAAGCGCGTTATGCGCGACTACTTGCCGATAGCGAAGCCAAGCAAGCGAGCCAGCAGGCTTTACTTGCAGAACAACGTAAAAGCTTTGAGGTCATGGCGGCCAATTTGGAGGCCAAACACCAAACGATATCCCACATTGTTTCGTCCGATGTTCTGCCGACAGCCGCAACGCAAAAGACAGTACAATATGCCGATGCTGCAATCGTCATGGCGCCAACAATCCGCGACACCAATGAGCGCGTCGCCAGACGGACACAGATTGACAGCGTTGATATCGCAACGGGTTTGCCCATTGATAACTCTCTTACGTCTCTTGATGACACGCAAAACGCTATTTTGCTGACCGCTGAGGGCGAATTACTGGATCAAATCGAACGCAACCGCGCTTTGATAGAAAAGACGGAGATGAGCATCACAGATGTTCTAGCGCAAGGGTCAGGCGGTACAGGCGGGCCGTTCATTCCCCTTGATGGTCCTGATGCTAACGTCATTCCGGGTGAGTTTCAGCCCCGGGTCAATGAAATTCAAGCCCGCTTCGTTGAGCGTGAGTCGCTTGATTCAGCCGTTCGCTCTCTCCCGCTCGGGCATCCTATTGTTGACGAGACGTATATGAGCTCTGATTTTGGTGTCCGCTCTGATCCTTTCACAAAGCGTCCAACTTTCCATGGCGGGATTGATTTTGGCGGGCGTCCCATGGCGCCTATCCAAGCGACTGCGCCAGGCACCGTCATTTTTGCGGGTCGCAACGGCGCAATGGGTATTATGGTAGAGATTGATCATGGGCACGGTTTCACCACACGCTATGGTCACCTGAAGAAAACCTTTGTCAAACGCGGTCAGTCTGTCGAAAAAGGCACCAAGATTGGAGGGATGGGCTCAACCGGCCGGAGTACGGCCACCCACCTTCATTACGAAGTGCGGTTTGATGGTCGTGCATACGATCCGGAAAATTTTTTAAAGGCAGGCAAACATGTTCAATAAGCAAAACGGCAATACGCCTGCAGCACTAGAAACAGCGCCTGCAAAGCGGACGATTTCGCCAGCACCAGCGCGTTCGGGTTCGGCGCCGTCTCTTCTCGGTCGTGACTTAATCATTACGGGTGACATTAAGACCGACGGTGAAGTGCAGATCGATGGCCGTCTAGACGGTAACCTGACAGCGGGCACAGTTACGATCGGTGAACAGGGCGCCGTGAATGGCAAGGTGATCGCGACAACCGTTCACGTTCGCGGTAAAGTCAGCGGTAAAATTGATGCAAATACGATTGAGCTGTCGGAGACGGCGAATGTTCAGGCTGACCTTATCCAAGATCAACTCATGATCGCTAATGGGGCTTTCTTCGATGGAAAATGCGCTCGGAAAAGCGGGTCGCCTGCCCCCATGAAGCCCACAAAGAAAGCGTGATCAGGCCCTGAAAAACAAGCAGAAGCCATGCAAGCTGCATGGCTTTTTTTATTGCCTAATCGCCGTATCTATCGCGATATCTGTTTGTCACGGGATAGCGTCTATCCCGTCCAAAATTCTTGCTCCCTATTTTTACACCGGGCGGCGCTTGGCGGCGTTTATACTCTGCGATGTAAAGCAAGCGCTGTATGCGCAGCACATCCTCACGTGAATGACCGCGCGCGACGATCTCTTCGACGGGACGCTCCTCTTCGACGAGGCCCATCAGAATATCATCCAGCACCGGATAATCCGGCAGGCTGTCACTATCTTTTTGATCCGCGCGGAGTTCAGCGCTGGGTGGTTTGGTGATAATACGTTCCGGGATCGGATTGGGGCCACCCAATAAGTCCGCAGGCTGGGTCTCATTCCGCCATCGGCAGAGCGCGAAGACTTCTGTCTTATAGAAATCCTTGATCGGGTTATAACCGCCGGACATATCGC
>CAZSUW010000111.1:0-4726 GCA_964610115.1 uncultured Algimonas sp. | reverse complement strand
GGCGCGCGTTCCGCCCCGCCACGGGCATAAAACCGCGCGCCGTCTTTTGTTTCCGCGAGGACCAGCACGCCGGTCGCCTCACCGCGGCGGTGTTCTACCGTGTAGGTGAGGATGCGGCCTTCGGGGTTTGCGTCAGTCGTGACAGGCGCGGCTTCAGGTGTGTCGGGACTTTTCTCAATCGACAGCACTTCGGGTGGCTCTCCCCCATAAAGCCCTGCCGCATGTTTGGACGCCAGTCCCCCATTGGCATAAATCCCACAGGTCTTTTCTGTCCCACGCACGCGGGCATGGGCTTCCGCGATCGCATGGAGCGAATAATTATTTCCGGGCCCGCCAAAGAAAGGCAGCCCGCCCGTGAGCGTAATGGGTTTGTCCCCTATGAAGAGACCCAACTCCGCCATCGCTTCCAAAGGTACGATGGGGAAACAACTATAGAGATCGACCATGTCGGCTTTCTCTTTGATCGTTTGCAGCACGGCAGCTTGGGCGGGGGCGCGGTGGAAGGCGGCGCGGGTGATGGGCGCGGGTTCTGACGCTTGGGTGTGAGCGTGCAGGAAGGTCACGTCTTTCACCCCCAGCGTTTTGGCGTGACCATAAGTCGTCATCAGCACCGCCGCGCCGAGGTTCACCCCGTCCCGCGCGACCATGGCTTTGGTGTAGGGCGTGGTGACGATGGGGTTTTTCGGACCGGGCGTGAGGATGTCTGCGGCTTTGGGCGCCGTGCGGTTGGCGGCATGAGGATTGTCAGCCGCCACATCTGCGAAGTGTTCCCATAATGCGCCCATCTTTTTTGCGTAAGCGTCCCGTGTTTCGCCAAGCGCGGCGCGGCGGGCGGTTTCCATCAGGGCATAGTAATAGACGGGCGCGGCGATGCGGTGGCCAATGGCTTGGGGGCTGACCATAAACGGGCCTGGCGCGAAGGGGCCGCGATCTTCCATTGGCACGCCTGTGGTTTCGCGCCAGTCCGGTGTCGCGCCGGCCCGCCCCGCCGCTTTGACATTGGCGATGGCTTCGGCGCCGAGGATGGCGACCATCTTCGCCTCGCCTGCGATCAGGGCTTGCGCCGCTTCGGCGACAAAGGTCTGGGGCTGCTCTCCGCCGGCATGGCTGTAGACATGTTTCGTGGCTTTCGCACTGATCCGGGCGAGTGCCGCTGCGCCAAAATTATCCGGTCCGCCAAAGGGGTTGGGAAAGGCCGGACCGCTCTCGCCAAACAGGCGCACGGCAAGGCAGAGATCGACATTTTGCGGACCAAGCCCGGCATCGCGGAAGGCGCGGTCCAGCGCGGTTCCTGCCAGGTCCGCGGGGCCGAATGCCGTGTCCAGATCCTCCGGCACGGCGCGGCTCTCTTGTCCGGCGCCAATGATAACGGGAAGCTGATCGAGCGTATTCATACCCGCCCGCTACGCAAAGCCCGCCACAACGTCCAGCGTCGGGCGGGCTTTAGCAGGGTTTCGATACCCCCTTATTCAGCAGCCAGTTTCTGCTCCCCTTCCCCATCATTAAAAATCGCCTCAATCGGCTGGCCGAACAGGCGCGCAATCTTGAACGCCAGCGGCAAGGACGGATCATAGCGACCCGTCTCGATCGCATTCACACTCTGGCGGGAAATATTCAGGTGCTCGCCCAGCGTGGCTTGTGACCAGCCGCGCTCTGCCCGCAAGGCTTTGAGTTGGTTTTCCATTGACCCGTTCCTTACGCGCAGCGGCGATAGCGGATGACAGCGACCAGACCGTAAATCATGAAAAAGCCGGGAAAGACCCAAAAGATCGACAGGCGCGGCACGCTGGCATTGAACATTTCCACCAAGCCCCAGCTGCCGCCAATGGCCAGCATAACAAACAGCGCGACCAGCATGGCTTCGACATGATCATGTCGCGCCACTTCATCGACTTGGTTGATATAGATCCAGACCGCGCGCAGCATCAGCAGAATGAAAATCGCCGGTAAAGCGGCCACAGCCAGCGTGATGAGGCTCACCGGATCGCCATCATCCAGCACCATGGCTGCGCCGAATACCGCGCCGATATAGCCGCCACTCGCGCCCAGCATCCGGCCCATATATTGGCGATGCGCCGATTTCGGGGTGAGCGGCTTTTCTAGCGTTTTCGCAGACATTTGCGTCTCCTTCGTTCTGGCTCTCAATGTGTCAAGTGAGCTTTACTTAGACAAGCTCCCTTTACATGTCAAGCGTGCTTTCCACACCTCTTTTTCAGCCTTGTCTTTTTGGGCGCGCACGCCACTATTCCACCATGAGCCAGATGACCCGCGAACAGATCGAACAGGCCGAGGCAGCGGGTATATTGTCCCGCAAACAAGCCCGCGCCATGCTGGCCGAGTTGGCCGCACAAGACCCGGATACCGCCAGACCGAAAGCCAAAACAGACGCCCCAAAAATAGATGCTATGATCGGTAATGAAGATGATCTGCGATTCCTGCGCAGTTTTGGCGATGTGTTTATCGGCGTCGGCCTGATCGTCCTCGCCCTCGGCGTCGCGGCAATTACCGGTATGTTAGGCGGCGGCTTGGCCTATTTGGGCGCGGCGGCGGCCGCCTATGCCATGGCGGAATATTTCGGACGGGCGAAGCGCGCGCACTTTCCAACGCTGATCTGCGCGCTGGCGTTTTTGGTCTTTGTTCACAACGGCCTGGGCGCTTTATTACCCGGAAGCGCCGTGATCGCCGCGGCCATCACAGTCGGCGCGATGGCTTTGTTTTACGCACGCATCCGCCTGCCCTTCTGTATCGCCCTGATCGCCGTCGCCCTGATTTACTTATTATTTGCCGTTCTGGGCATGATCGCGCCGGATTTACTCCGCGAGACTGTTGGGACTGTTTTGGTGCTGAGCGGCCTCGCCATTTTCATTGTCGCTTTGCTCTATGACACGCGCGACACGCATCGCCGGACCCGCTTTGCGGATAATGCGTTTTGGCTGCATCTGCTGGCGGCCCCGCTGATTATTCACGGTCTGATCGGCGAAGCCGTGATGACCCGCGCAGAGAGTTTTTTCGGCGTGCCCATCCCGCAATTCACAGAAAGCGACGCCACGATTATCCTGATCGCTATGGGCGTAGTCACGATCATCGGCCTCGCTATTAATCGCCGCGCTTTGATCGTCTCGTCGCTGTTTTATGCCGGGATAGCCGTTGGGTTTTTATTGCGCCGGACGGGGCTGGATCTGGGTGGAACGCTCGCCGTGACCCTGATCGTTATGGGCGCCATGATCGTCCTGCTCGGCGTGGCGTGGCATCCCGTGCGCAATCAGCTGATCCGCATTCTGCCCAAGTGGAAAGTCTTCCCGCCGCCCTTTGAGGCGGGATAGTCCCGTCCCCGGCCTTGTGCCGGGGCCGCTCTCCGTCTCGCGCCCACATTGAGCGGCCCCGGGACGGTGCCCGGGGACAGGGCTGTTAAAGGGCTTCACCTTGACCACGCCCGCCCCGCGCCCCATCTCCCGCCCATGACAGACTTTTCCCCGCGTGAGATCGTGTCCGAGCTCGACCGCCATATCGTCGCGCAAGGTGATGCTAAGCGCGCCGTCGCCATCGCCCTGCGCAATCGCTGGCGGCGCAAGCAGTTAGAGCCGGATTTGCGCCGGGAAGTGACGCCGAAAAACATCCTGATGATCGGCCCGACGGGTGTCGGCAAAACCGAGATCAGCCGCCGCCTCGCCACCCTCGCCCGCGCGCCCTTCCTCAAGGTCGAAGCGACGAAGTTTACCGAAGTCGGCTATGTCGGCCGCGATGTCGAACAGATTATCCGCGATCTGGTCGAAGCCGCCCTCACCTTGCTGAAAGATCAAAAGCGCGCGCAGGTGAACGCCCAAGCCGAACGCGCGGCCGAAGACCGGATTATCGACGCGCTGGCCGGTGACGGAGCGCGGGAGAGCACGCGCGAGAACTTTCGCAAGAAACTCCGATCTGGTGAGTTGGACGACACAGAGGTCGAGCTGGAACTGCGCGATGCGAGCAACCCCATGTCCATGATGAACATTCCGGGCCAGCCCGGTAGCAGCATGGGGATGCTGGACCTATCCGAACTGTTCGGCAAGATGGGCGGACGGACGCAGACCAAGACGCTCAAAGTGTCCGAGGCTTACGCGCCGCTGCTGTCGGAAGAGGCCGACAAGCTGATCGATGAAGACGCCATTAAGCGCGAGGCCGTCGAACTCGCCCAAGAAGACGGCATCGTTTTCCTCGATGAGATCGACAAAATCACCACCCGCCAGGACACGCGCGGCGGCGAGGTCAGCCGCGAAGGCGTGCAGCGCGACCTGCTGCCCCTGATCGAAGGCACGACTGTCTCCACCAAATATGGCCCCGTCAAAACGGATCATATCTTGTTCATCGCCAGCGGCGCGTTCCACGTGGCCAAGCCGTCTGACCTGCTGCCCGAACTGCAAGGCCGCCTGCCCATCCGCGTCGAACTGCGCGCCCTGACCGAAGCCGATTTCGTGCGCATCCTGACCGAACCCGAAGCGAGCCTCATCAAACAATATATCGCCCTGATGGCGACTGAGGGCGTGAGCCTCGACATCACCGACGACGCCATCGCCGAAGTCGCGAAGATCAGCGCCATGGTGAATGAAAGCGTCGAAAACATCGGCGCCCGCCGCCTCCACACCGTCATGGAACGCTTGCTAGACGAAATCAGCTTCACCGCCACAGACCGGGACGGCGAGACGGTGACGGTCGATGCGGACTATGTGCGCAAGACGGTCGGCGAGCT
>CAZSUW010000110.1:0-5091 GCA_964610115.1 uncultured Algimonas sp. | reverse complement strand
CACATTCGGGCTTTGGAGCGCGGACGGCAAACTGCTTCCCATCGGGAAAGCCTATTTTGGGTTCACCGATGAGGAGCTGAAGCAGCTAGATAAGTGGGTGCGAAACCACAAGCTGGCGCGCTTCGGCCCCGTACAGGAAGTGGAGAAGACGCTCGTCTTTGAAGTCGCTTTTGACAGCGCGCAGACGTCTAAGCGGCACAAATCCGGCTACGCGCTGCGTTTTCCGCGTATCCACCGGATCCGCTGGGACAAACCCGCGAGCGAGGCGGATCGACTGGACGCCGTGGCGTCGCTGGTGGGGCGGTAGATTACTCCGCTGCCTCCGCGATGTGACCCAAGGCTTCCTGTTCAGCGAGCCACTTTTCAGCCTCCAGCGCGGCCATGCAGCCAAGGCCCGCAGCGGTGACAGCTTGGCGGTAGACTTCATCTGACACGTCGCCGGCCGCAAACACGCCCGGTATATTCGTCGCTGTGCTGTCCGGCGCGCTGATGATATAACCGCCGGCATTCATCTCGACATGACCCTTGAAGACTTCGGTCGCGGGCTTGTGGCCGATGGCGATGAAAACACCGTGCGTGGACAGGATCTGCTCTTCGCCTGTCTTGGCGTTTTTCAGGCGCGCGCCCGTCACATTCGGCATCGGGTTTTCTTCGCCAACAATTTCTTCCAGCGTTGTGTCCCAAAGGACCTCGACATTGTCTTTGGCGAACAGGCGTTCCTGCAGGATTTTCTCCGCGCGCAGGCTATCGCGGCGGTGAACCAGCGTGACTTTGCTGGCCAGGCCAGATAGGTAGAGCGCTTCTTCGACCGCTGTATTCCCGCCGCCGACGACGATGACCTCTTTGCCGCGATAGAAAAAGCCGTCGCAGGTCGCACAGGCGGACACGCCAAAGCCACCGAACTTTTCTTCCGATGGCAGGCCGAGCCATTTGGCTTGCGCGCCGGTGGCGATGATGATGCTGTCGGCCGTGTAGGTCGTGCCCGTATCGCCTTTGGCCACGAAAGGCCGTTTGGAAAAATCGACGTCAATGATCATATCTTCATAGAATGCTGTGCCGAATTTCAGCGCATGTTCCTTGAATTTCTCCATCAGCTCCGGCCCCATGATTTCGGGAAAGCCGGGATAGTTTTCAACGTCCGTGGTAATGGTCAGCTGCCCGCCCGGCTGCAGGCCCGCCACGATAGCAGGCTTGAGCAAGGCCCGTGCGGCATAGACGGCAGCCGTGTAACCGGCTGGGCCGGAGCCGATGACCAGAACGGGATGGTGTTTCACAGCGTTTGCTGACGTGCTCATGCCAATACTCTTAGCTAGGAAGTCCTTGTCTTAGTCGCGTTACGTAAGCGTCCGCTGGGGGCGGTGCAAGCGCTCAACCCGTCACGAGCTGTTGATGACGTGCCGTCGTGATGATAGCGCTCACTTGGGCGGCTCTGCCAAAGACGCAGCGTGCCGCTAGAAAAGGGGAAAATCATGAAGCGTTATTTCGGACTCCTGGCGGCCAGTGTGATCGGGCTTACGGCCTGTTCAGCCGCGCCTGACTTGGACGCCTTGCCGGAGACGACAGCAGAGGCAACGCCATCCCCTCAAGTCGTGGCTTCGGCTCAAGTCGTGGACGATGGCTTTGTCTGGCCGATGAGCTATCAATATATGTCGGACGACGCGGTGCTCGTCTTTTCCGCCACGCAAGGTTGGCGCCATGATAGCGGGATTGCGGCCTCATCCGCCTTTTGGGCGCGCCTGACAGACGATAACGGGCGCGGCTTTTTCGTTAGCGAAGACCCGCGTATTTTTACCGCCGACCGGCTTTCCAAATTTAGCGTGGTTGTCTTGAACTCGCCGACGGGTCGCGTGCTTGATGCAAATCAGCAAGCGGCGCTGCAAGCCTTTGTCGAAAACGGGGGTGGGCTGATCGCGCAGCATGCAGCGGGCGATAGTAGTCTGGCAGATAATTGGCCGTGGTGGGAGCAGCAGCTGGGCACGAAATTTGTCAGTCACCCGGCCGATCCACAATTCCAGGCCGCCGATGTCGTGACACTCGCCTTGGGCCACCCCGTGATGGCGGGGCTTGGCGATCGCTTCAACAAAACGGATGAGTGGTACACTTTTACCCGCGTGCCAGAGGGTGAGGTGGTGATCCTCGCCGGGTTGGATGAAAACACGTATAGTCCGGTCAATAAAGTCTACGGCGTAGAAGACCTGCGCATGGGGCCAGAGCCATCTGATCATCCCATTATCTGGGCGCGCTGTCCCGGTCAGGGGCGGGTGGTTTATTCCGCGCTCGGTCATAAGGCCGATAGTTATGATAATCCCGATCACCGACGCCTACTGACTAACGCGCTGGCTTGGGTGGATGCGGATCAAGGTCAGGCCGGCGGTGAGGGGTGCCCCTAAGTTCTACGAGAAGCGCTAGTGGCGCTGCATGCGCTCTAAAAGGCGCTGCGCGACACGCTCTGTTTCATTGAGCGGAGGATAGGTCTCAGTCGGGATCGTGCCAGTCCAACGCTCTACGCCGCACCGCGTCTCTAACGTGTCATAGAGCTTTGCGAACTTTCCGGGCTTACCGTCCATGGGCAGGCGGATGACCGGTTTACCTGTACTGCACCCTTCGGTCAGCATATTCGTGCTGTCTTCGGTAATCAGCAACAGCTCGGCTCCGCCCAGAAAGGCGAAATAAGGGTTGGGCGCATCAGTGTCTGGCGTGTGCAGCCAAACGGTTGCCTTGTCCTTGCTGAACGTCTCCCACGCCTCTTGCGCAGCCACGGGCGTTCGGCGGGACGTTGTGATCATAAGGCTATAGCCTGTATCGTGCAGGGACTTCGCCGCGGCGATATGATCCGCGATATTCGCGTTCGTCATTTTATGCGTTTTGCTATCGCCCCCAATCAGAAAGGCCGCGCGGGGCATGGGTAGGCGGGACAGGCGCTCGGCCTCGCTGAGCGTGCCCGTGATAATCTGCTCTTCCGTGATGCGGTTGGGCGCGCCGATCATGGTTTCGACAAAGGGGCCGGACAGGCCGTCATGCTCCGGTGCAATCACCAAATCAAAACGGGACGGATCAAGACGCGGGTCCTGAATATAGGTTGTGAAGGCAGACGACCCGCCGCGTTGCAGCGCGATGAGCGGCGCAATCGCTTGCCGTCCGCAGCCAATAACCAAATCCGCTTCCGGTAGGCCAAAGTCCCGCTTGGCCGTAAGTTGTAAGGACGGGGGCAGGGCGGCAAAGGTCGACCCGTGGCTGACAATGTGGTGGGCGATCTGCAAACCGCCGCGCAAACGCGAGACGGCCTCGGCCAGACCTAAGGCTTGATTGTCAATGCCGCGGCGACCGTCACTAACGGCAAGAATACGCATGGGCTCAGCGCTCTGAGTGGGACCTATTGCTGATAGCCGATTTCGAGGATTTCATAGCCTTTCGCGCCGCCGGGGGCGATGACTTCAAAGACGTCGCCGACTTCTTTACCCATCATAGCGCGCGCTAAGGGCGATGTGTTAGACACTTTGCCGTCTTTCACATTCGCTTCGTCTTCGCCGACGATCATATATTGGGACTCTTCGTCTGTATCTTCATTGACGATTTTTACCACGGCCCCAAAGGTCACGCGGTCGCCTTTCAAATTGGACGTATCGATGATTTGAGCCAGAGACAGCTTGCTTTCCAGCTCTTGAATGCGGCCTTCGATAAAGCCCTGCTTTTCTTTCGCCGCGTGATATTCGGCATTTTCAGACAGGTCGCCATGTTCGCGCGCCACCGCAATCGCCTGAATAATTTCCGGACGTTCAACCGTTTTAAGCTGTTTCAGCTCGACCTCCAGTGCGGCGTGTCCAGCAGGTGTCATTGGATATTTTTGCATGAATCCATCTCATAAAAGCGTCTGATCTTTGGCCGTCTGGCCCAACGCATAAGCGGCGTGCATGTATAGTGTTTTACCCATGACGCAAGGGGGCAGGCGGAATCAAGCCTAGGATTGGGCGAAACTATCGCTCTTTTTTGCGGTCAAACTGTCGAAAATACGAATGAAGCGGCAAGGGTGCCACCTTGCCGCTTCCTGTCCGGATCCCGTTTTCGAAAGGAGACGAGAAAAAGAGATGGACAAGGCTTGATACGTTTGGGCGCCGCTTTAAGTCAAGTTCCACCCATTTCCTTTGAACCTTTGGGGGCGGTCACGGCTTGCACGTTCAGCCTTGCCAGATTAGCCTTAACCCATGGCTCTCCCCCCTCCTTTTACCGGTTTTTCCATCGGTCACGCCCATGACGCAACGGTTCAGACCGGTGTGACAGTCATTCGCCCGGACACCCCCGCAATCGCCGCCGTCGATGTTCGGGGCGGCGGGCCGGGGACGCGCGAAACAGACACGCTGGCCCATGGCGGACTAATAGACCGCGTCCACGCGGTGGTCTTGTCCGGCGGCAGTGTTTACGGCCTCGCAGCGGCAGATGCGGTCTGTGCGGCTTTGGGTGCGCAAGGCATAGGCTATGACACTGGCCGTCCCGGCGTACCCGTCAGCCCGATCGTCCCGGCGGCGATCCTGTTCGATAATGCCAATGGGGGTGATAAAGATTGGGGCGATACGCCGCCTTTTGCGGGGCTCGGTCGAACGGCTTTGTCACATCTCTCCAGCACCTCCGCTGAAGGCAAGGTCGGCGCGGGCTATGGTGCGACAGCGGGGCTTTATCCTGGCGGTTTTGGCGTCGCGGTTGAGACCACAGAATTTGGCTCGGTCACAGCGCTCATCGCGGCCAATCCAGTGGGCTCGCCCTTCTTACCCGGAACACGCATTCCGCATGCTTGGGCACTGGAAAGAGAGGCGGAATTTGGCGGTGCACGACCGCTCGCCGATTACGCGTGGTCCCAGCCAACTGACACCAAGCTCGCTTTCCTGAAAGCCGCCGGACAAAGCACGGTCATCGGTGCGGTTATTACAGACGCGGCCTTGTCTCCATCGGCTTTGAAACGCCTTGCGATCATGGCCCAAGACGGGATCGCTCAAGCCGTTCAGCCCGCGCATACACCGCTGGATGGCGATACGATCTTCGCGCTCAGTGTCGGGGATCAGACGTGCGACGGCCCGGCCGCGCTGGCCGATCTGGGAT
>CAZSUW010000109.1:0-5279 GCA_964610115.1 uncultured Algimonas sp. | reverse complement strand
CGCGCGCAGGTCTTCGACCGTTTCCCAGTCCAGCGTCTCTGAAAGTGAAAACCGCTCCGGGTCTTGCGCGGCGATAAAGGCGTCCAGCTTTTCGCGGCGCGCGTCCAAGGTGAGATCGCGAAAACTCTCCCCACCTTCGCTGACAATATCATAAGCAATCAGATGCGCGGGAAACTCGGCCATGAGTTTTGCTGACGGTTTCTTACGCCCCAGTCTTTGTTGAAGATCGTTAAACGACCCAATACGACCCCCCTCAGCGGGCACGCGCACGAGTAGCTCCCCGTCAATCACCGCGTCCCAATTTATAGACGCCGTCAGCTCCGGAAAGCTGTGCGAAATATCATCGCCTGTGCGGGAATAGATCGCCCGCTCTCCCTTCAGCCCAGCGAGCTGCACCCGAATACCATCCCATTTCCATTCCGCGATATGTGTGTCCGGCGAGAGCCGCGAAAGGTCCTTCTCTTCATCGATTGGGTGGCTGAGCATGACGGGGGAATAGGTCAGAACCTGACTGATGTCGGGCTTTTCGGCCACCCCGTCGATCCAGGCGAAAAGGCTTTCATAGGGTGGTTCTAAGCCGTGCCAGAGCTCTTCGATCTCAGATATGTCCACATCCGCCATTCCAGCCAGCGTCTTTTTGACGGTTCGCGCCGACAGCCCAATCCGAAGCCCGCGCGTGCCGAGCTTGAGCAGCGCCCAACGCTGTTTTGGCGTCATATTGTCGAGCAGTTGTACGAGGTACGCCCGCAGAGACGCTTTATCTTTCGCCGCATCGCGGGCTTTGAACTCGGCAATCACCTCATGCAGATCAGGCAGACGGTTCAGGCGCGTTGCATCCTTTGAGGTTGGCCAAGCCAGCGCGACGGTCTCGCTCATCTCGCCGACATAATGGCGGGACAGCTGAAACAGATAGGGGTCCATCCGCTCTTCCATGAGCGCCTTGACGAGGCCCCGCTTGAACAAATCAAAAGACAGCGTCCCGCCCAACGCCGCCAGCGCCCAGCCCCGATCCGGGTCGGGTGTGGCGCGCAGATAATTCGCAAAAATCGCCTCCTTCGCCTTGGATGAATTGGTGAAGTAAAGATCGTCGAGCAGGTTGGAAAAGGCGGGGAAGCTCATATTCGTGTCCCACCTACAAATCCGTCATGGCACGACTTGATCGTGCCATCCACGATGCGCAGCGGACGGGCCAGCCTCTTGGATCGCACAGTCAAGCTGTGCGATGACGGAAAGAAGGGTGACGGCTCGACACTCATTCCCCCACCTCTTCATCCATGCCGATCAGATGCAGGCCCTTGGCGTTAATCCCCTCGGCCCGCAGCGCATATTCCAACGCATCGACGCGGCCATGAGTAATCCAGATTTGCTCGGCTTTCGTTTCGCGACAGGTGCGTAAGAGATCGTTCCAATCGGCATGATCAGAGACCACCAACCCCAGCTCCGCCCGCTTTTGGCGCGCGCGGGCCCGGATCTGCATCCAGCCGCTGGCGACCGCCGGTAACGGGTCAGCAAAGCGGCGCGACCAGCGGTCATTGATCTGCGCGGGCGGACACAAAACGATACGTCCGCGAAAGCGGTCTTTATCTTTGCGATCAAAATCGCTGACCAGGTTCCATTCGCCAAAGTCTTGCCCATAGCTTTCATACAGTTCGGTCAGGCGTTGGAGCGCGCCGTGAATGTAAAACGGATGGTCATAGCCCGTCTGCCGCAAAGTCTTCATCACGCGCTGACATTTGCCCAGCGCATAGACGCCCAGCAGGATCGTCCGGTCCGGCAAAGTCGCCATGGTGCGCAGTAACTTTTCGACTTCATTTTCCAGCGGCGGATGCTGAAAGACGGGCAGCGCGAAGGTGGCTTCCGTGATAAACACATCGCACGGCACGACCTCAAATGGGGCGCAGGTCGGATCAGGTGCGCGTTTGAAATCGCCGGCGGCCACCACGCGCTCACCCTGATATTCAAACACGGCTTGGGCACTGCCCAGGATATGCCCGGCACTGGCAAACCAGAGCGTGACACCCCCGCCGAGATCATGCCGCTGCCCATAGCGCAGCGGGATTTCCTCTGTCCCCTCATCGGTATAGGCACGCGTCCGCATAATGGCGCAAGTCTCTGGCGTGGCCCAGACTGTGCCGTGGCCCTTTCGGGCATGATCGGCGTGCCCATGCGTGATCACCGCGCGCGGGACCGCTTGGATCGAATCGACATAACAATCCGCCGGCACGCAGTAAAAGCCTTCGGGGCGGACTTGCATCCAGCTTTCCGCCGGGTGCGGGGATTGGGACAGCATGGCAGTCATGGAAACTATACGAATCGGGACGCTGGAAGGTCCTCAATTTAAAGCCGAAACGCATACCTCTTCTTTGTCATCACCCGGCGTGTCCGGGTGATCCACAATGGATAGCCCGGATAAACCGGGCTATGACAAAAATGAAGACGGGCTCTCTTATACCCGCGACCATTCTGGCGCTGAGCCGTATAAAAGGCTGTGCTGGATCGCCCCACATCCGCTATCCCGACCACCATTACCGCGTGGTTCGCCGCGCGGGATTGGTCTGTGCGCCCTTACCAGCAGCGCATGGTCGAACAATTCGCCAAAGGCCGCGATACACTGCTGATCGCGCCGACGGGCGGCGGAAAAACGCTTGCTGGATTCCTGCCCTCGCTTTGCGACCTCATGGGTAAGCCGGAGGACGCGACGCCCGCGCTGCACACGCTTTACATCTCGCCCCTGCGGGCGCTGACCAATGATATTGAGCGCAATCTGATGCGCCCGGTTGGCGATCTGTCGCTGCCGATCACCATCGGCGTGCGCACGGGAGACACGAAGAGCTATCAGCGCAAGAAGCAACGCGAAAAGCCGCCGGATATGTTGCTGACGACGCCGGAAAGCCTGATGCTGCTGCTGTCTTATGATGACGCGGCCAAATTTTTCGCGTCGCTGAAATGCGTGGTGATTGACGAGATGCACAGCTTCACGACGGGCAAGCGCGGGGACTTTACCGCGCTCGCCTTGGCGCGGCTCAAGACGCTCGCGCCCGATCATGTGCGCTTTGGTTTGTCGGCCACAGTCGCAGAGCCGGAAAAGGCTGCCGCTTGGCTCGGGCCAACAGGTGAACCCGCGGAACTCTTAGAAGTCCAAGGCGACGTCGCGCCGGAGATAACCATCATCGAACCCGAAGGTCGCTTTCCGCTCGGTGGGCATAGTTCCCGCTTCGCGGTCAAAGATATTTATCGCCAGATTAAAGGCGCCCGGTCCGCCATTGTGTTCGTCAATACGCGCGCCCAAGCCGAAGTTCTGTTCCAGCAAATGTGGCAGGTGAACGAAGACAATCTACCCATTGGGATTTATCATGGCAGTCTGGCGCGCGACCGTCGGGCAAAGACGGAAAGCCTGATTGCAAGCGGTCACTTGCGCGCGGTCATCAGCACAAGCGCGCTGGAAATGGGCTTGGATTATGGCGATGTCGATTTGATCCTCCAAGTTGGTGCGCCCAAAGGCGTGTCGCGGCTTTTACAACGCATTGGGCGTTCCAACCACCGGATGGACGAGCCCAGCCGCGCCGTCATGGTGCCGACTAATCCTCTGGAAGTCGTCGAATGCGATGTCGCCATCCGCGCTATCGCCGACGGGCAGCGCGACGGAGACGGCTATGGTCCCGGATCGATGGATGTGGTGGTGCAATATCTGGTCAACCGGGCCTGTGGCGGGCCCTTGAAAAAGCGCGAAGCGCTGGCGGAAATCCGGTCCGCTTGGCCCTACCGCGATGTGACCAAAGCGGACTTCAATGCAATCCTCGCCTTTGCAGAAGATGGCGGCTACGCGCTGAAAACCTATGAGCGGTTTCGCCGCCTGAAACAGACCTCTCGCGGCTACGCCATCAAAGACCGCCAGCAGGCGCAGCGCCACCGGATGAATATCGGCACGATCGTGGAATATGCGAAACTGAAAGTCCGGCGCATCCCATCGCCCAAATCCAAGCGCGGGCGCGTGGTGGGCGAGATCGAAGAGCGCTTTGTCATCAACCTGAACCCCGGCGACACGTTTGCCTTTGCGGGCGAAACCCTGCGCTATCAGGGCATTCGCGATATGGCCGTCGAAGCCGTCCCCGCCCCGCGCGCGCGGCCTAAAATCCCGGCCTATGCGGGCGGGATGATGCCGCTCTCAACTTACCTGTCCGACGGGGTGCGGGAGCTGGTGAGCCATCCAAGACTTTGGCACAGATTACCGGAACAGGTCGAACAATGGCTAACGCTCCAATCCCTATTTTCACGCTTACCACGAGATCACGGTCTGCTGGTGGAGAGCTTTTTCGACGGCCAAGATCACGTCATGGTGCTGCACACGTTTGAAGGGCGGAAGGTGAATAATGCGCTGGGCTTTTTGCTGACGAAGCGCATGGAAAAAGCCCGCCTCGCCCCGATCAATTTCACCATCACTGATTATGCGTTGACCATTACCTCCTTGGAGCCCGTCAATAGCTTGGACGGCTTGCTGGACGAAACGATCCTGGAGGATGAACTGGAAAACTGGATTATCAACTCGCCCATGATCAAGCGCAGCTTTCGCAAGATCGCGACGATTGCGGGCCTCACGGAGCAGCGCGTGCCCGGACAAAGGCGCACGATGAAGCAGGTCACGTTTTCGACCGATCTGATCTATGACGTGCTGCTGAAATATGATCCGGATCATATCCTGCTGCGCATTGCGCGGACCGAGGCCGAACGTGACCTGCTGGATATTGAGCGCCTGCGCGACTTCCTGAGCGAGGTCAAAGACGCGACTGATTTTGAGGTCTTGCCCCATGCCAGCCCGCTCGCCATCCCCGCGGTTATGCAAATTGGCAAAGAACCGATTCGCGGCGATGCGGAACAGCGCCTAATCGCGGAAGCCGCAGCCGCCGAGCTTCGCGATCACCACGGCGCGTCCCTGCTAGCGCAAGTGCGTGAAACGGTGCGGTCCCTCGAGGGCTAAGCCCCATGCTGGAGTTTACAACACAGGCAGGACCGATCCTGTTCGATGCGGGCAAGGTCGCGGTCTTGCCTGACAGCCGCACGCTATTGGTGGCGGACCTGCACTTTGAAAAGGGCAGCTATCTGCAAGCCATCGGCGGCAATCCCCTGCCCGGCTATGACACGCCGGATACGCTGGAGCGTTTGGCCGGACTGATCAGCGCGCTGAAGCCCGATCACGTCGCCGCGCTGGGTGATAGTTTTCATGATGTCGCGGCCGGCGCGCGCATGCACCCGGATGATTATGCCAAGACCCAAGAGATCGT
>CAZSUW010000108.1:0-5356 GCA_964610115.1 uncultured Algimonas sp. | reverse complement strand
AGGCGGACAACCAGCGGGACTTCGAGGCCGACTTCTTTAACCGCATCGACCGCACCTTGGGCGATGATATCGCATTTCATAATGCCGCCGAAGATGTTGATCAGAATGCCTTCGACTTTATCGTCGGCGGTCAGGATCTTGAACGCCGCGACGATGTTTTCTTTCGTCGCGCCACCGCCGACATCGAGGAAGTTGGCGGGCTCGGCCCCATAGAGCTTGATGATATCCATGGTCGACATGGCGAGGCCCGCGCCATTCACCATGCAGCCAATATTGCCGTCGAGCGCCACGTATGACAGGTCGTACTTCTGGGCTTCGACTTCTTTCGGGTCAGACTCGGTCTCGTCCTTCATCTCGACCACATCAGGATGGCGGAAGAGCGCATTGCCGTCAAAGCTGATCTTGGCGTCGAGGCAATGCAGATTGCCGTCGCCATTCACGATCAGCGGATTGATTTCCAGCATCGCCATGTCCTTAGACAGGAAGCCATCATAGAGCGTCTTGCCGAGCTTACCCGCTTGTTTGGCAAGTTGACCAGACAGGCCAAGCGCCTTGGCGAGTGTGCGGCCGTGATGCGGCTGAAAGCCTGTGGCCGGATCCACGTCGAAGTTGATGACTTTTTCCGGCGTATCGTGCGCGACCGCTTCAATGTCCATGCCGCCTTCGGTCGAAGCGATGAAGCTGACGCGCGACGTGTCACGGTTGATGATGATCGACAGATAAAGCTCGGTCTCAATGTCAGAGCCATATTCAATGTAGAGGCGGTTGACCTGCTTGCCTTCGGCTGAGGTCTGTTCTGTTACGAGCGTGCTACCGAGCATTTGCTCCGCAAATTCGACGACTTCATCGACAGATTTGGCAAGGCGCACACCGCCTTTATCGCCGGCTTTAGCCTCGAGGAACCGGCCCTTGCCGCGACCGCCCGCGTGGATTTGCGATTTGACGACCCAAAGCGGACC
Organism: uncultured Algimonas sp.; assembly: GCA_964610115.1. Classification (GTDB taxonomy): domain Bacteria; phylum Pseudomonadota; class Alphaproteobacteria; order Caulobacterales; family Maricaulaceae; genus Litorimonas. The sequence continues at coordinate 4,397 of CAZSUW010000108.1, read as the reverse complement.
GCCGAGTTCTTCCGCCGCCGCGCGGGCGTCTTTCGCGTCCATAATGGCAATGCCTTTGGACACGGGGGCGCCGATGGATTTGAGGACCTGTTTGCCCTGATATTCATGTATATTCATGGAATCTGCCGAGTGTTCACGGGTTAAGTTCGAGCGGGTTATAACCGCCCGTACGCTGACCGCAACCGCCCAAAAGTCTTATGCGCAGATGAAGAGCAGAGTGATGACGTATCAGCCATGCGCTAAAGCGCGTAGAGGCTTCACAGGCTTGGCGAAATCCGCCACGTTCAGACTAAATCAATCAGTGAGTTTTCCATGCGCGATCCGTTTTCTCCTTTCACTTATGATCTGTCGGGCCGTGTGGCCCTTGTGACAGGGGCGTCATCCGGCTTGGGCGAACGCATGGCCAAGGTCCTTTCCGCGCATGGCGCAAAAGTCGGGCTAGCCGCCCGCCGCACAGACCGTCTCGACGCGCTCAAGGCCGAAATCGAAGCCCATGGCGGCACGGCCCATGTGGTGAAGCTCGACGTGACCGACGAAGCGCAGACCATCGCGGCCTATGATTCCATCGAAGCCGCGCTCGGCCCCGTCGACACGGTCATCGCCAATGCCGGCCTTGCCAAAGATGTGGGTCGTTCGACCGAGAACCCGCCGGAAGATTTCGACACGACCTATAATGTCAATCTACGCGGTGTCTTCCTGACCGCGCGCGAAGGCGCCAAGCGTATGATGGCGCGCGGATCGCGGGACACGGAACGCGGACGTATTGTGATCGTTAGTTCGATCATCGCCACACAAGTCTTTCAGAACATGGCCTTCTATGCGGCGTCCAAAGCCGGTGTCTCCCATCTCGGTCGATCCCTTGCGGCCGATTGGGTCCGCATGGGCGTGAACGTCAATATGATCGCGCCCGGCTACATTCGCACGGAGATCAACGAAGCCATGTTTGACACGACAATGGGCGAGAAAATGGTGCAGAGCTTCCCCCGCCGCCGGATCGCCCAAGCGGATAGTTTGGACGGAGCCGTGCTATGGCTCTCCTCTGATCAATCGAGACAGATCACCGGCACAGTCGTCACCGTTGATGACGGCCAGAGCTTGTCTCCAGGACGCGCATAGACCTGTCGCAAAACCGCTTTATAGGGTCAGCTATGACTGAGACAAACCTCCATAAAAGCGGCATTGGCCCTGCCCGGCGAGGCGTTAACCGCCGTAGCGCTCTCGCCCTTTTAGGCCTTGGCAGTGCGGCGGCTTGTGCGCCCACTTCTGAGCCTATCGCAAACACGGCAGAAGCCAGCCAAGGCACCTTTGCCCACGGAGTTGCTTCAGGTGATCCAGACGCAACCTCCGTGATCTTATGGACACGGGTGAGCCCTTCGCAAGACCGCGCCGCGCCTATCCCCGTCGCATGGGAAATCGACACAGACCCCGATTTTTCCAATCCTCGCACAGCCCAAACTTCGGCGAGTCCGCAACGCGATTATTGCGTCAAAGTCGAAGCGAGCGGTCTTGAGCCCGGAACACCATATTTCTTCCGCTTCCGGACGGGCACAGACATATCGCCCATTGGTCGCACGCGGACCCTTCCCTCGGGCCAAACGGATCGCGCGCGCTTTGCCGTGGTCAGCTGCTCAAACTGGGAACACGGCTTTTTCAATGTCTATGACCTGATCGCGAAACACGCGGATCAGCGACAGTATGATGCCCTCATCCACCTCGGGGATTATTATTACGAATATGGCGCGCAGGTCTACGACACGCCCAATCCGCCAGAGGGTCGCGTCCACGAGCCTGCCCATGAAATCGTGAGCCTCGCAGACTATCGCCAGCGCCACGCCCAATACCGATCCGACCCGAACCTGCAGGCCGCAACCGCCGCTTTGCCCCTGATCGCCCTCTGGGACGACCATGAAACCGCCAATGACAGTTGGCGGGGCGGGGCGGAAAATCACGACGCCAGCGAGGGCGCATGGGAAGCCCGCCTTGGCGCCGCCCTTCGCGCCTATTGGGAATGGATGCCTGTTCGTGATCCGCAATTGGGCGGGCGGAACAGCCATTGGCAGCGCTATCAATTTGGCGACCTCCTCACCTTAGTCGCGATCGAGACCCGCCTCACCGCACGGGCCGAACCTTTCGTCCTCGAAAACCACGTCGAGGAGATCACGGCGGATCCTGATGCGTTCAAAGCCAATCAACTCGGCGATCCGTCGCGCGAAATGCTTGGTCAGGATCAGCAAGACTTTATCGTCGATACTTTCGCACAGTCCAAAGCCGACGGCGTCCGCTGGCGGATGCTGGCCAATCAGGTCATTTTAGGCCGCACCCAAACGCCGGACTTCACGCCTTACATCGATCCTGTCGCGACCGAGAATATCGCGAAAGATTGGCCCGGTGTTTATGACTTCCTCGAACTCTCTAAATATAACTTACCCATGTATCCCGATAGCTGGGACGGCTATCCGGCCGCCCGCGAACGCTTCTTTGACGCGCTGGACGAACGCGGCGTCAATGACGTTTTGACCGTCACAGGCGACGCGCATGAATTTTGGGCGATCGATCTGACCAAGGCCGATGGCCGCAAAATGGGCGCCGAATTCGTCACCAGCTCCGTCAGCTCCAAAACCCTGACCGCCTATCTTGGCGACGGGACGGCGGATCACAACCTTCTCCTCACGAAGGAAAACCCGGACGTGAAATATTACAATGCCCAGAAAAACGGCTACCTCGAACTCGAAGTCCGCCCGACCCGCACCGAAGTCACAATGTGGTCCGTCAATGCGGTCAACACACGCGATTATAGCGCGTTCAAATCCGCAGGCTTCACCGTGACCCCGCGCAAGTTTAGCGGCGCGGAGAGCTTACGCATCGGACGTCCGCGCGGTCTCAACGCTATGCAACGCGCCCTCTTCGCCGGGATCGGCTGACGCATTGGCAAGGTAACGCGCAAGAATGTCCTCGCTACGATTATGCGCCCCATCCGGGCCATAGCCGGGCGGGGCAAAGGCCACGCCAAAGCGCTGCCTGACGCTCAGCCCCGGCCGCACCACATCGCGCAAGACGGCCAGCATTTCTGCAAAAGCGACCCGCACCGGATTAAACGTCCCAATATTTTTCACCAGACCATAGCGCATGGGGTCTGCCGCCGGACTATCATCAGCCTCTTCGCGAAACGTCCCGAACAGCTTGTCCCAGACGATAAAAATGCCCGCATAATTCCGGTCCAAATGGGTCGGATGCGTGCTGTGATGCACGCGGTGATGGCTCGGCGTATTCATCACGGCTTCGAACCATCGCGGCATTTTCCGGATCGCTTCCGTGTGGATCCAATATTGATAGAGCAGATTTAAACTCGCCACAAAGCCGATCAAAAGCGGATGAAAGCCCACAAAAATGAGCGGCGTCGAGAGTAAGACATGACCCGTAAAATGATTATTCCACGGCTGCCGCAAAGCGGTCGAGAGATTGTAATGTTCGCTACTATGGTGAACGACATGGGCGCTCCAGAGCCAGCGCACGCGATGCGCGGCGCGGTGTTTCCAATAGTAGACGAAATCCTGCGCTATCAGAGCCAGAATAATGATCGGCAGGCTTACGCCCAAATCGATCAGCCGGAACTGCCAGAACCACATCAAGACGCCGAGACTGATAAAGCCCATGGCGAGATCAGAAATCAGATTGCCCAATCCCATCGTCATCGAGGTCAAGGCATCGCGCCATTCATAGCGCCCTTGCAATCGCCCGCGCGCGACAAACACCCATTCCAGCGCCAGCGTCAGCACAAAAAACGGCACGGCCCAAGCGAGGACGAGAGGGAATGTGATCTCCTGCGGCATCGGTCCTTAAGTCTCGACGGCGGGCGATAAAGTCAAGCCAAGGTGTTCCTACGCGCCTGCGACTGATTTCCCGATCGTGTATCCGCCCCCGACCTTGCCCACCTCTAACCTTGTCACCGTCCCCGGCACATGTTGCCGGGGTCTGGTTTCGTCTGGGTTCACAAGACGTTGGCGATCGGGTCGGCTCGTCTTGTGAAGGCGGCTTCGAGCAGACCCCGGCCATAAAGGCCGGGGACGATGTTCTGTTGATTTATAGGCATACGCCCACGCTCGCCCCCCGCGCAGTTCGGGGGCCAAAAAATAAGTTTGCGTGTCGTCATGGTGTGACGAGGCGCGGGGCTTGCTCCGCGACCGGAGCAATATGGAATAACCGTTTCGTCGTCAGGGCAAGCCCCGCGCGGCGGATCAAAGCCGAACCTGTCATTCACACAAAGCCCAGCGGCCGACCGAACAGCTCACGCCTTCGGGCCAGCCCGCCCCCGCGCCACCTTTCGAATGACGGGCGACGGACAGACCTCGGTCACGACGGGGGTGCATGCGTCCAGCTTAAGCTGATCCTTTAAAAAC
>CAZSUW010000107.1:0-5359 GCA_964610115.1 uncultured Algimonas sp. | reverse complement strand
CGGCGGAGGCGCGCGGGACGATCCACACTCATCTCCAACAATTCGCCCAGCGTCCCGCCCGCCCCTTTGGCCACGGCCTCTGCCTTGGTTTTAGCCTGACTGACGGCGCGGCTGGCGGCCGTCTGATAGAGGCTGTCATAATCGGAAAAGTCATAGCCTGCCAATTGCGCATCTTCAGCCCCCGCCTCACCCAGCGCGACCAGCACATCACCGGCCACAGCGGCGGGCTGAATACGCACAACCATTTGGGTAAAGACGCGGATCTCTTCGGCTGCACAGACTTTCTGTGCAATGCGCGGACGCGCCGGACGACGGCGCGTTTCTGTATCGCCGCGATCATCCAAACGTTTATTGAACCAATAATCGCTTCGGATCAGCTGATGGCGTTGCCGCGCGTCGCGATTATGATTGAGACAGGCTTGGTCTCTTTTGACCTCAGAGCTAATGGCCGTGAAGCCGGTTTCGACCTGATAGGCCTCTAACGCCGCTTGCACAGCATTGACCTGCGCGCTCACCCCGTCGAGCGCGCGGGATTCGTTCGGGTCTTCCGCCGATAAGGTCGCCGTGATCACGGCCACATCCGGGGTCGCCCGCACTTCGCCCGTGGCGGACACATCCAGCGGGTCAGCGTGGAAGGGTAGCGGGTCCACTGTCTGACCTGTTTCTTTCAGCCACGCGGCATAGCTATTCGCATCACCAAGGTCGATCAGGATCGGCGTATCGGACCCCGTGCTGACAGGCTGGCACGCGGACAGGATGAAGCCAGCAACACCCAAGAAAAGCACACGCCTATTCATAGGTAAACTCCAGCTCGATCGCCGCGCTAACCGTTTGTTCGCCCGCTTCCAGATTCAGCGCGGTCACGTCCACCGGATCACCGCCATCAATCAGGCTTTCGCTTTCGCCGGCCCCGCTCGTATTGATGATGGGCGGTCGGGCCGTGCCTTGGGCGTAGGTTGTGTTAAAGGCGTTCAAGTCCAGAACACCCGTTATCTTCGCCCCGCCTGCTGCCGCCAGACGCTCTGCCTTTTCGCGGGCATTGGCGATGGCGAGCTCGCCAGCTTGCAGTTCTACCGCGTCCAGATTGTCGATCTTATAGCCATCCAGTTTTAAGCGCACGGCCCCTGCCGCGCTAAAGCCCGCTAAGGCCTCGCCCGCGCGGTCCGGCGGGCTGCCCGTAAAGGTGAAGGTCAGCGAGGATTGCTGCGCCACATCTTCGCAGACACGCTTGACCACGCGACGTTCGCCGGGGCGCAAGGTCGCATTGGTGCGGTTGGCCTCTTGATTAAATAGCAAGCAAGCCGGGTCTTTCACACCAACTGTATTGGCCGAAGCAAAGGTGAAGTCGCGACCCGTGAGCGTGGGCTCATCCGCGGCGAAGGCTTGCATGGCGTTCACGACATCGGCAAGGTCGTTCATCGCGGTGCGCGCCTCATCCGCGCGGCGGATCACCGCGCCGGACAAGACGAACTGATCCGGTTTGACCGAAACTTCACCGACCCCGGTGACGCGTAAGGTTTTGATTTCATCTTTGGCGATAGTGTCTGGCTGCGCCACCGTCGCGGGCTGACATGCGGATAAAGCGAGCGCACAGAGGGCGGTGCCAGAGAGATAAGATAAGCGAGACATAGTGAGGTCCTCCGACCTCAACCTTAGCGCGCTTGAAGCCCCGATCAAGCGAGAGTTTAAAGCGTCCCGCGCGCTTCTAGCTCCACCGGCCCGGTCATAATCACATGATCATCGGCCTCTCGCCATTCTATCGTCAGTTCGCCGCCATCCACAACGACAACGGCTTTGCGTCCGGCCCGGTGCTGGCGATGCGCCGCCACCAGTGCCGCGCAAGCCCCCGTTCCGCAGGCCAGCGTCATGCCGACGCCGCGTTCCCAGACTTTTAAGCGGATGCGGTCCATCCCTGTTTCATTGGGGGCTTCGACAATCGCGAAACCGACATTGGCCTGTTCGGGAAAAAGCGGGTGAAATTCTACCATCGGTCCCGCCAGATGGGGCTTCACGGTCTCAAAATCTTCGACAAAGAAAACGCAATGCGGATTGCCCATGCTGACCGCGCCGGGATTTGACAAGGTCGGGTCATCAATCGGCCCTAGCTTCACATCAATATGATGGGTGTGCATGGGTTCTTTTAAGGGGATTTGTGCCCAGTCTAGCTTAGGCGGGCCCATATCGACCGCCACCGACAGATCGCCCGCGCGCGTGCAATGCAGCAATCCGTCATTGGTTTCCACCGTGCAGCGATCTGTACCCATCTCTTCCATATAGAGCCAAGCCGCACAGCGTGTAGCATTGCCACAGGCATCGACTTCGAACCCTTTTTGGTTGCGGATTTCCATGAAGATGTGCGCGCTGTTTGATTTGGGCGCGCGCAGAATGATCAGCTGATCCGCGCCTTTCGGGCCCATGACCGCACTACCAGGTTTGGCCATAGCGGCGACTTGCGCATCGGACAGGGCGAAGTCCGGCTGTGTCCGTGCATCGAATACGCCGAAGCGATTGCCCGCGCCGTTCATAATCAAAAAGGGAAGACCCGCCATGCCGATCATCTGGCGTCTTGGCGGCGACTTTACAAGCGGGCTCTGACCCTCACGGATTTAAGAGCGCCCCAGCACGAGCGAAGGCCGTCGCTGCATAGGCCGTGTTTTCCGGCGGACCCAAGACGCGACCCGGGCCATTGGGCGGGCTGCCCAGATCAGCGTGTACGAAAACAGCGTCGTGGTCCGGCGCAACCCATAGCCCGCAATAGGCGCCATAGGCCTCGCCGTGATGACCCACTAAGCGCACGCCACGGATCGGCGATATGTCTTCGGGATAAATATAAAGCCCGTCACCAAAGGCAACGAAGTGACCGCCTTCGCTGGGACCAGAGGATGTGGGCAGGCCGTCCCATTCCCAGAGCGGGTTCCAGAGCGCGGCCTGTTTCAGCAAAACCTCTTCGCCAAAGCGCAACAGGTCGGACAGGCTGGCGCGCAGGCCACCTTGCGGAGAAAAGAGCGTGCCATTCTGTCCTGGCCTATAGTCGTCCAGCGTCCAGCCGTCTTCGTGCAAAAGCGCATTTAGCGGATCGGAGAGCATGTCGGTATCGTCGACTTGAACCTCCCACGCGCCGTCCGCACCCCTAAAAAGCGGCATGCCCGCCTGACGTCGCGCCGCGCTGACTCCAGACCAGTTCAGGCCTATATCCAGACCTAAAGGGGTCGCGACGAGATCGCGGAATAATTCATCAATCCGTTCGCCGGTTACGATTTCAATCAGGGTCGCTGCGAGGCCGTAATTGAAATTACTATAGCGAAACGCGTCGCCCGGCTTTGACCGGACTTCGAAAATTTCCGGGACAATCAAATCGCGAATATCCCCCGGTGCCGCCATCCAATAGACCTCTGGATCGCGCAGGCCAGAGCGATGCTGGATCAGCATGTCCAGCGTGATAGCTATATCAGTAAATTCGGGGTGGCGCAGGCGTTCATCGATAAGGGTTGCATCTTCCTGTCCCGTGACCCCGCCATTGCGTTTTAGTGCGCGCACCAGTTCTGCCACAAAGGCTTTTGTGATCGAGGCAACCCGAAATGGGCGCTCTGCCGTGAAAGCCCCGCCTTGCGCATAGCCGCTGAGCTCAGAGAGAACGGTCTCACCCCCCTGTTTGAGGATAAACCCCTGCCCCGGCGTGGTCACGCGCGGGCCCGAACACCCGCCTGGAAAGACGGCCAGTGTGGACAAGCCAGATAAGCCCAATAGTGTGTCGCGACGTGAAATCATGTCGCGTTAGTGCCGTATGGCTTGCTCTTTGCCAACCCATCGCGCTACAGAGCCGCGTAATTCTATTACACATCTTGCCTTGAATGGAGAGTGACATGTCCCGACATCTAAAAAGCCTATTGGGGGCGGCCAGCCTGATGGCGCTGGCGGCTTGTTCAGCTTCTGACACAACGGAGACTATGAAAGACGCTATGACCGATACTGCGAGCGCCGTCACCGAAACGATGTCTGACGCTATCAGCGACTATGTCCCCGTCACCTATGACCGCGCCGGACAAACGGATGCTGACCACCTTTATCTGGAAGAGGTTGAGGGCGAAGCGGCGCTGGCTGAGGTCGAGGCCTGGAACACACGCAGCCTTGAGCGCCTGAAATCCGATCCGCGCTATCAGACGCTGTACACCGACGCGCTGAATATCCTGCAATCCGAAGACCGCATTCAATATGCGACGATCCGCGGGAATTTCGCCTATAATTTCTGGCAGGATGAAACCAATGTGCGGGGCCTATGGCGGCGCGCACCATTAGACGCTTATCTAGCCGGATCGCCAGACTGGGACACCGTGCTGGATCTGGACGCGCTCTCTGAGGCCGAAGGCAAGAACTGGGTCTATAAAGGCGTGTCCTGCCTTGGCCCGGATTATGAGCATTGTGTGATCAACCTGTCCGATGGCGGCAAGGACGCCGTCGTGCGCCGCGAATTTAACACGGTCAGCAAGACCTTCGTCGATGACGGCTTTATGGCCCCAGAATCCAAGGGCACGTTGAGCTGGGTCGATGAAGACCATGTCCTGATCGGGGTGGATTTTGGGCAGCAGGACTATGATGGGGTGGCCGCCTCCTCCCTCACGGACTCCGGCTATCCGCGCGAAGCCCGCCTGTGGAAGCGCGGCACGGCGCTAAGCGATGCCCCGCGTATCGGCTACGGCCCTGCCTCTGATGTTGGTTATTGGCCCTTTGTGTTGGAGCTGTCCGATGGACGGCGCGAGATCATGGTGCAACGGTCCAAGACGTTTTACGATAAAGAAATCCACTGGTTCCCGCGTAATGGCGATGACTTAGCGGACCCGGTCAAACTGCCTTTGCCCGAAAAAGTCGATTTAATTGGCGAATTTAAAGGCCAAATTCTTGTCGCCCTGAATGAAGATTGGCGCGGCAACACAACCGGGTCTCTCGTCAGCTTTGGCATTGACGACTTTATGGAGGATGGTGAAATTGGCACGGTCACCCAAGTCTATGTGCCGGATGCGCGGTCTTCTCTGAACGGCTACGGGATCACCAAGTCTAAAGTCCTTGTCGGGACGACAACCGACGTCAAAGGCGCGGTTCACCTTTATGACTTTGACGGGGAGAGCTGGTCCTCGCAGCGCGTCAACCTGCCGGAGAATGGCGCGGCCTCTGTCGGTGCGACCAATTCTGATTCAGACATTGCGTTTTTGCAGGCCGAAGATTTCCTGACGCCGGACACGCTTTACGTGCTCGACACCTCAACAGGCTCGCTGGATCCGAAAGCCATGCAAAGCCTGCCCGATTGGTTCGATGCGTCCTCCATGGTCAGTGAGCAATTCTTCGCCACCAGCAAAGACGGCAC
>CAZSUW010000106.1:0-5371 GCA_964610115.1 uncultured Algimonas sp. | reverse complement strand
GCACCCGCAGCCAGCTGCCCATGGGCGATCACATAGCTGACTTCCGGCACTTGGGTCCGTAAGAATTCTTCAAGTCGCGTAATGTCAGAAATACGCGGAGTGACGTAATAGGTCTGCCCGCCGCGATATTTCTCGCGCAAGATCGCCTTGCGGATCGACACTTCATCAAAGGGCAGAACATAAGTCCTTACCGCCAGACGATCGATGGGCGGAGTGGCGATCAAGGATAAATCCCGAATGCCGGTTAGGGCCATTTGCAGCGTGCGGGGGATTGGCGTCGCCGTTAATGTCAGCATATGCACGTCGGCCCGCAGCGCCTTGAGGCGCTCTTTATGCCGAACGCCAAATCGCTGCTCTTCATCTACGACCACCAAGCCCAGATTAGAGAAACTCACCTGTTTTGACAGCACAGCATGGGTGCCAACGACAATGTCCACTTCGCCCTTGGCCAAACGATCCCGCGTTTCTTTCGCCTCTTTCGCGGGCACAAGACGAGAGAGTTGTTTGACGGTGATCGGCAGGCCCCGAAAGCGGTCGCTAAAGGTCTTAAAGTGCTGCCGAGAGAGAAGCGTTGTAGGCGCTACGACCGCAACTTGCCGCCCCGTAATCGCCACAGCAAAAGCGGCACGGAGGGCCACTTCCGTCTTCCCAAAGCCTACATCACCACAGATTAATCGGTCCATAGGGCGACCGCTGGTCAGGTCCGTCATGACATCGGAAATCGCGTTCAGTTGATCTTCCGTTTCGGCATAAGGAAAGCGCGCGGCAAACTCATTCGTTGCGCCTTCGTCAATCTCGATAGGCTCAATCGTTTTCATGGCGCGTTTGGCGGCGATTTTAATCAGCTCTGCCGCCATTTCGCGCAGGCGGCCTTTGGCCTTGGCCTTACGCGACTGCCATGCCACACCGCCAAGCTTATCTAGGATTGCCGTCTCATTGGCGTTGCCGTAACGGGACAGTAGCTCAATGTTTTCCACGGGCAGATAGAGCTTTGCGCCGCCGTGATATTCCAGCTCCAGACAATCATGCGGCGCACCCCCCACTGTCAGGGTCTGCAAACCCAGATACCGGCCGACGCCGTGGTCGATATGAACAATCAAATCGCTTGGATTGAGCGCGGAGGCTTCAGCGATGAAGTTCTTTGCGCGACGTTTACGAGAACGGTTGACGAGGCGGTCACCCAGAATGTCTTGTTCACTAATGACCGCAAGGCCCTGCATGACGAAGCCTTGCTCCAGCGGCAGAATGACAGCCCTGACCTCACCCGGTTCAATATCCCCGGCGGCGCGTCCATCCCGCGCCATGGGCACGATCAGGTCTTGATCTTCCAATACATTTGTCAGGCGCTCTCGCGACCCTTCCGACCAGGCCGCAAGCCAGACTTTATGCTTGGTTTCACGAAGCGCCTGCACGTGCTGAGCTACAGCATCGAACACGTTGACCCCGTCGCGCTGACGTTCAGGTAAGAACGTTCGACCAATGCGCGCGCCAAAATCCACTTTGTTGTCCGCATCAGATGGTGCGTCAAAGGCCGTGTGCTGACGCGTCCGAAACGTAGACGTGATCTCCGCAACCTCAATGGGCGGGACATACAGCCGATCGACGGGCAATGGCCGGTAAAGTCCTGACGTTTTGGATGGATCCCCCCGCCCCGTATCGCGCGCCTCTTGGTGTTCACGGCGCGATGTGTAGAAATCTTCAATTAGCGCCTCACGCTCGGCCATGGCTTCGTTGGCTAAACCGTCTAAAGCAATCAGAGCTTTGGGGCCCACATAATCAAAAACAGATTCAGTGAACGTATAAAAAAGCGGCAGGTAATGCTCGATGCCTTGCGGTCGGATACCATCCGAGACGGCCGCATAAACCGGATCGCGACTAACCCCGCCCCCAAAAGCCGCAATATAACTTTTGCGAAAAATGCTAACTGTGTCGTCCTCGACGAAAACTTCTGACACAGGCGCCAATGTGAGGCTTTTCAATGTATCTGTTGTGCGTTGTGTCTCCACATCAAACGCCCGGATGGATTCGAGTTCATCGCCAAAGAAGTCGAGCCGCAAGGGGGCTTTTCGGGTCGGCGGGAAAATATCGATCAATCCACCCCGAACGGCGAAGTCGCCCGGTTCAACAACAGTCGAGGCCCGCACATAGCCATTGCGAGAGAGATAGATTTCTAGCGCTTCGCGCCGAACTGTATCTCCCGCTTTAGCGCGAAACCCTGCGGCCTTGATAACAGCGCGGGGTGGGACGCGCTGCATCACGGCCGCGACTGTTGAGACGATGATTAACGGCTTATCCGCTTTGACTGCCAACAAACTATAGAGTGCGCCCGCCCGGCGTGCGGCCAGCACGCGGCTGGGCGATACGCGATCATAAGGTAGGCAGTCCCAAGCGGGTAAATTTAGAACAGGAATCGTCGGATCAAAGAAACGACAAGCGGCTGTAAAGCTTGCGGCCCGTGCATCATCGCGGGCAATGAACAGGACGCGGCCTTGTTGCTTTGCCGCGGCGCGCGTGACGATGAGGGCATCAGCCCCTTCCGGCAGACCCGCAGCCAGGAGATCAAGATCTGGTCCCGTATATCGCATCAGTTGGATCTGCATGGCTCTGCTACGGTTTCCAGATTTAGGGAAAGGCGGCGCGTCTTATGAGGCTATTGACGCCCCGTAAAGGCAGAGGGGTGAACAAAAGTGAGAATAGTCGTTGGAGCCTAACCGACTTTTGGACGGTAAGCCCGCAGACGTTCCAATAGCGGCGTATCATAATTGGCAGGAACAGGCAGGGTCTGGATAATCCACGCATAGATATCGTGATCTTTTGCGCCGAGCAGGTCTTCGAACATGAGGATTTCATCATGGGTCAGGCTCTCACCGTGATCCCGGGCAAAACCACCCAAAATCATATCGGCCTCTTTAAAGCCGCGATAATGGGCCCGATGGATGAGGCGTTTGCGGCGAACGGACCAGTCGTCAATGTTTGGGCTTGTTTCCATGATGCCCATCTAGTGCGCTTGGTATGGCTTGTCACGGTCTGTACGCTTGCGCGAGACGAAATAGCGCGCCAAACCGTTCCGTGTGAGACCGTCTATCCTCAATCCGTGGTTCACCAGCGCGCAACGCTTAACCGGCGTAGGCGAAAAGGTCGGCGACGCTTTAGGTCGGGCTTTCTCCGTAAGAGGCGACGTGCAGCTTAAGGACCTTCTCCTGACGCCGCCTGAACGCTTGATCGATCGCTCTAATCGTCCCGGAATCGCAGGCGCCAAAGCCGGCGAAGTCGGCACATTTCTCGTCACGATTGGTCGTCACCTTCCCGGAAAGAGTCGGACATCGCCCTACCGGATTAAGGTCTATGACGACACGGAAGAGATGGAACTCGTCTTCTTCAAATCCTATGGCTCCAGCCTGGAGAGGCAATTTCCTATTGGGCAACAACGCCTGATCAGTGGCAAAGTCGATGTCTATAATGCGCAAGCGCAGATGAACCATCCCGACTATGTCTTGCGCCCGGATCAAGCTGATGACTTACCCGCCTATGAAACTGTTTATCCCTTAACCGCGGGCCTATCCGCGAAAGTCGCACGTAAAGCCGTTTGGAATGCTCTGCAGACCGTCAGCCTTGGGAAAGCTCTACCGGAATGGCAGGATCCCGCCTTACTCAGCCGTCACGACTGGCCGTCTTTCAATGAAGCCCTGATACGCTTGCATCAACCCGCGCATATTATTGACGTATCGTCCAGCGCCCCGCCGCGCAAACGCCTCGCTTATGACGAATTATTTGCCAAGCAGCTCGCCATGGCCTTGGTACGCGAACGCAATCGCGCGCTAAAAGGCGAACCGCTTTCTGCCAAAGGCGAATACGTGAATGACGTTTTGCGCGGCGCGCCCTTCCCGCCCACAGGCGCGCAGGCCCGTGCGTTTGAAGAGATTAAAGACGACATGCGATCGCCAGCCCGCATGGCGCGATTGCTGCAAGGCGATGTCGGCGCAGGGAAAACTTTTGTGGCAGCCCTGGCCAGCGCTTATGCCTGCGAAGCCGGCGCCCAAGTCGCCCTGATGGCCCCCACCGAAATTCTTGCCCGACAACACACTGACACCCTAAAAACAATGCTCGAACCCGCGGGACTGACCGTCGAGGCGCTCACTGGTCGCGACAAAGGTCAGCAGCGCGCGGCTATCAATGCGGGCCTCTCCGACGGCCATATTGATGTCGTCATTGGTACACATGCGCTGTTTCAAGATGGCGTCGAGTTTGATCGATTGGGCCTCGTCATTATTGATGAGCAGCACCGCTTTGGCGTGCGCGACCGCTTGGCCTTGACGGAGAAAGGCCAGGCCCCTGATCTGCTCGTAATGACGGCAACGCCCATTCCGCGCACGCTCGCTCTGACGAGTTACGGCGATCTCGACATTTCGATCTTGGACGAAAAACCCGCCGGGCGGCAGCCTATAAAGACCGTCGCCTTACCCTTACAGCGCATGGATGATGTAATCGACGCGATTGGTCGCGCGGTTAAAGCTGGCGATCAAGCCTATTGGGTCTGCCCTCTGGTCGAAGATAGCGATGTGAGTGATCTTGGCAGTGCTGAAGATCGCCACAGACAGCTAACAGCGATTTTCGGCGATAGCGTCGGGCTGCTGCATGGCCGGATGAGTGCGATGGAAAAAGAAACTGTCAGCAAAGCCTTCAAGGCCGGACGATATGATGTGCTTGTTGCGACGACCGTGATCGAAGTTGGCGTCGATGCGCCCAACGCCACCGTCATGGTCATTGAACACGCGGAACGGTTTGGGCTTGCGCAACTCCACCAACTGCGCGGTCGGGTTGGTCGCGGCGACAAGGCTTCATCCTGCATCCTGCTATACAAAAACCCGATGAGCGAAAACGGTAAAGCCCGGCTAAATATTTTGCGGGAAAGCGAAGACGGCTTTCTGATCGCCGAAAAAGACTGGGAGCTGCGTGGCTCTGGCGACCTATTAGGGGCGGCCCAAAGCGGCCTGCCCCGCTTCCGTCTTGCTGATTTGGATAAACATCGAGACCTGCTCGAAACAGCGACGCAAGATGCGCGACTACTCGTGCAACAAGACCCTCAGCTTACCACCCCCCGTGGAAAAGCCGCGCGTATTGCCCTGTATCTGTTTGAACAGGATTACGGCATCGCGATGATGCGAGCGGGTTAGGTCTTCTTCGCCAAAGTCTCATCATTGAGCGGTTTTTTCGGCTGATCGGGATTATAATTTTCCAAGGCGCTATTACTCGTCACCATGCCCCCGCTAATGATGAGCTTTGCGCCCTCTTCTGGCGTCATATCCAGAAGTGTGACGTCCTCTTTTGGGACGAAAAGTAAGAAGCCGCTCGTCGGGTTCGGCGTGGTCGG
>CAZSUW010000105.1:0-5434 GCA_964610115.1 uncultured Algimonas sp. | reverse complement strand
TTCCCCCTGTTTGGCATCGAGCCGGCCTTGCTGGATGCGGACGGTCAGACGGTTGAGAATGAGGGCGACGCGCCCGCCGAAGGTAATCTGGTCATCACGGCCAGCTGGCCCGGACAGATGCGGACTGTCTATGGCGATCATGCACGGTTCGAACAAACCTACTTCTCTACCTATCCCGGCAATTACTTCACGGGCGACGGGGCGCGGCGGGATGCTGATGGGACCTATTGGATTACAGGCCGGGTGGACGATGTTATCAATGTGTCCGGCCACCGCATGGGCACTGCCGAAGTCGAGGCGGCGCTGGGCAGCCATCCGTCAGTCGCAGAGTCCGCAGTGGTCGGCTATCCGCACGATATTAAGGGCCAAGGCATCTATGCTTATGTGACGACGCGCAGCGGCGTGGAGGAAACGGACGATCTCAAAAAAGCGCTCATCAAACATGTGCGCGTCGAAATCGGTCCCATTGCCAGTCCGGACCTGATCCAGTTCACACCCAAAACCAATGGCGGTCTACCCAAAACGCGCTCCGGCAAAATCATGCGCCGTATTTTGCGCAAAATCGCTGCGAACGACTATGCCGCCCTCGGCGATACCAGCACGCTCGCGGACCCGGATGTCGTGCCAAAACTGATCAAGGGACGCATGAACCGGTAGAGGGCGGCGTTGCAGGCTGCGGGTTTCCAAGCCGAGGGCGATGCCATCTCCCAAGATCGCGGTCCTGGAACGAATAATTTAGAAAGAGAAAACAGGCTTGAGGGCTGGTAGTGAGAGAGAGACTTGAACTCTCGACCTCAGGATTATGAGTCCTGCGCTCTAACCAGCTGAGCTACCTCACCACGAGCCGCTCAAGCGAGCGCGCGATATAGTCAGCGATCGCAGTACGGGCAAGCCTTGTTTGCTGTTCGGACTGAGGGATTTCAAAGCCGCCTTATAAGAAAAGCAGGACGGGGTCTTCCAATCGCGCTTTCAGGTCTTGCACCATAGCGGCTGCGTCATAGCCGTCGATCACGCGGTGATCGGCCGAGACGCTAAAATTCATCACTTTACGTTCGACGAGGTCTCCATCGCGCAATTCCAGCTTGGATCGGATTTTGTTGGGGCCGAAGATCGCGACTTCGGGTTTGTTGACAACAGGGGTGGTGACAATCCCGCCCAACGGTCCGAGCGAGGTCAGCGTGGTTGTCGCGCCTTGAAAGTCAGCCGGCGAGAGTTTGTTGTCCCGTGCGCCATTGGCAAGCCGGGCAATTTCTGCGGCCATCTCCCAAATCGTCAGCGTCTGTGCTTTTTGGATGACGGGCACAACAAGACCCGTGTCCGTCTGCGTGGCGAGGCCCAGGTTAAGGTCCACAAATTGGCTGATAAAGCCGCCGGGCTGGCCATCCGTGCCGTCACGGTAATGGGCGTTGAATTGCGGCCAGTCCTGCAAGGTCGCGGCCAAAGCGCGGATGATAAAGGGTAGGACGGTCAGCTTTGGTTTATCGTCGCTTGATTTGGTATTGGCGCGTTTCCGAAACGCTTCCAGCTCTGTGACGTCAATTTCATCGACATAGGTAAAGTGGGCGATGGTGCGTTTGGACGCCTCCATGCTCTGCGCGATCTTGCGGCGCAGGCCGATCACCTTGATGCGCGTCTCGCCCTCGACAGGCAGCAGAGCGGTTTCAAGCAGGTCGAGATCGGCGTGGGTGACATTACCTTCCGCGCCCGTCGGTGTGGCGGCAGAGAGGTCGAGGCCGGCATCCCGCGCGCGTTTACGGACGGCGGGGCTAGCGAGGGGGCGAGGGCGGCCCTGCGGACTGGCCGCAACGGGCTGCCGAGTGGCTATGCCACTCGGTTCAATATCGCGGGTCTTGGCAGGCCGATCGACTTCGCCGCTCGGTTCCTTGTCAATCGACTCACTGGTTCGATTGCCTGCGTCACCTTCTACCGCAAACCGTACCAAGACCGCCCCAACGGCAATCGTGTCGCCTTCTTCGCCGGCGACCCCTGTCACGGTCCCGGCGACCGGACTGGTCAGCTCAATTGTGGCCTTGTCTGTCATGGCATCGGCCAGCGGGTCGTCTTCGTCGACCACATCGCCCACGGCCACATGCCACGCCGTAATCTCCGCCTCGACCACGCCTTCGCCAATATCGGGGAGTTTGAAATCGTAAGTGCCTTGCTGCGCGGGCGCGCTTTCGGTCTCCGCTGGCGGGCTATCTTCCACAGCGCCTTCGTCAGCGTCCGTCTCAAACACAACAAGGTCTGCGCCCACCGCGACCGTCTCGCCCTCTTCGCAAGCGACTTGCGTGATGACGCCGTCAACGGGGCTGGTGAGCTCGATCGTCGCTTTATCCGTCATGGCATCCGCCAGCGGTTGGTCTTCCTCGACCGTATCGCCTAGCGCGACATGCCAGGCTGTAATCTCGGCCTCGACGACGCCTTCGCCAATGTCAGGGAGTTTAAAGCGGTACGTGCCCATTATGCGGCGGCCATGACCGCTTGTACCGCGGCTGTCACGCGTTTTTGGCCGGGGAAGTAGGCCCATTCTTGCGCGTGGGGGTAAGGTGTGTCCCAACCGGTGACGCGTTGGATCGGCGCTTCGAGGTGATAAAAGCAGCGCTCTTGCACTTGCGCCATCAATTCCGCGCCAAAGCCGGATGTGCGTGTCGCTTCGTGGAGGATCACGCAGCGGCCTGTCTTTTTCACGCTGGTCTCAATCGCCGCCAGATCCAGCGGGACGAGCGAGCGTAGATCAATAATATCCGCGTCAATCCCCATCGCGTCCGCCACAGCTTGCGCGACCCAGACCATGGTGCCGTAGGCGATCATGGTTAGCTCCGCCCCCTCACGTAACTTGCGCGCTTTGCCGAGGGGCACTGTATAATGGCCGCTGGGTACTTCGCCCAATTCGTGGCCCTTCCAGGATTTTGACGGTGTTGTGTGATCGCCATAAAACGGCCCGTTATAAAGTCGCTTGGGTTCTAGGAAGAGGACCGGATCATCGCTTTCAATCGCGCTGATCAACAGGCCCTTGGCGTCATAGGGATTGGACGGAATAATGGTCTTCAATCCGGCAATATGGGTGAACAGCGCTTCCGGGCTTTGGCTATGTGTGGGACCGCCAAAAATGCCGCCGCCGACTGGCGTGCGGATCGTCAGGGGACAGGTGAAGTCAGCGTTAGAGCGATAGCGCAAGCGCGCGGCCTCACTCGCGATCTGATCATAACCCGGATAGATATAATCCGCGAATTGGATTTCCGCGACAGGGCGAAGACCATTGGCCGCCATGCCAATGGCAATGCCGACAATGCCGCCCTCAGAGATCGGTGTATCAAAACAACGATGCAGGCCATGCTTTTCCTGCAAGCCCGCCGTGCAGCGGAACACCCCGCCAAAATAGCCGACATCTTCGCCAAAGGTCAGGACAGACGGGTCCTCGCTCATCTTGACATCCATCGCGTCGCGGATGGCTTCGATCATGCTCATTTGCGGCATTACCCGAGCTCCCGCTTAAACAGTTCGCGTTGCTCTAACAGCAGCTCCGGCGGATCGGCGTAAACGTCTTCAAACATGGTGAAATAGTCGAGCTGCGGACCGCTTTCCACGGTGCCGAGCGCCTCTGCCTTTTTATAGGTCTCGCGGACGAACAGCTTGGCTTCTTTTTCATAAGCCGCGTGCTGATCCTCATCCCACTCGCCAATATGGATCAGGTGGATTTTCAGCCTGTCGATTGGATCGCCAAAAGGCCAGACATCACTTTCATTGGCGGGGCGGTATTTGGACGGGTCGTCAGAGGTGGAATGACCTTCCGCGCGATAGGTGAAGTGCTCAATCACAGTCGCGCCGCCGCCTTGGCGCGCGCGCTCTGCTGCCCATTTTGTTGCGGCATAAACAGCCAGCGCGTCATTGCCGTCCACGCGCAATGTGGCCAGGCCATAGCCCGTGCCGCGCGCGGCAAAGCTTTCGCCTTCGCCCATGGCAATGCCTTGGAAAGAGCTAATGGCCCATTGATTGTTCACGACATTGATAATGACGGGCGCACGGTAGGTGGATGCGAAGTTCAGCGCATAGTGGAAGTCGCCTTCGGCCGTGGCGCCTTCGCCCGTAAAGGCGGACGCAATGCCGTCCTCATTCTTATAGGCCTCCGCCATGCCCCAGCCGACGGCTTGGATCAGTTGTGTCCCCAGATTGCCGGAGATCGAAAAGAAGCCGTGCTTCTTGAACGAATAAAGGACCGGGATATTTTTGCCTTGTAGGGGGTCTTCGGAGTTGGACAGGCACTGGTTCATCATTTCCAGCATGCTTGCGCCACGCGCAATCAATATGCCTTGCTGGCGATAGGTCGGGAAGACCATGTCCTGATCCGTCAGGGCGTGAGCGTGGCCAACACTCACCGCTTCTTCGCCGCGCGACTTCATATAAAAGCTCATTTTGCCTTGGCGCTGCATGGCGAACATGCGGTCATCCATGGCGCGCGTCAGCATCATCTCTTTGAGCATCCGACGTTTTAGATCAGGCGACAGCCCGGGCACCCATTCGCCATCCGTTTCGCCATTAAAGCGCATCACGCGGATCAGCTTTAGCGCATGTTCCGCTGTTTCGTGATCATCGCACATCGGATCAGGGCGCGGCGGGGTATGGGTGACGGGCACACGGATATGGCTATAATCCGGCTGATCGCCCGGACGAAAAGGCGGTTCAGGCACATGTAAGCGCGAGCGATTGCGGCGATCAGGCGGTGTCGCAGTTTTGGCCATATCGCTTGCACCTTTACGCAAATTGCAGCTGTGTCTTAATCCCAATACGGATCACACGCCCGTTTCGTGCTGATATATTGAATATCACTGTAAAGCCCATATCGGCATTCGGGTAAGTCTTGGCAAATTATCCCAGCTATGACATAGGTTCCGCAAAATAATATGCGCCCGGGGACACCATACCATGGCATCAAAGTCAAAAACGAACAGTGCGATCGATATGATCGACGCGAAAATCCTGCATCTTTTGCAAGGCAATGCCGGGCTGTCTGTCGCGGAAATCAGCGAGGCTGTCGGCCTGTCCTCTTCGCCGTGCTGGCGGCGGATTAAGCGTATGGAAGAGCTGGGGATTATTGATCAGCGCGTGACGCTACTCGACCGCGAACAGCTGGGCCTTGATTTCGAAGTCTTTGTCGCGGTGAAGCTCTCTCTGCCGAACCGGTCCAATATGGAAAAGTTCGAACGCGAAGTCGGCCGCATGCCGGAAGTCGTCCAATGCGCCGTGGTGACAGGCGCGGTGGATTTCATGCTCCGCGTCGTGACGACCGATATGCATGCTTATGAGACCTTCCTGCGCGAAACCCTGCTCTCGATTGACCTGATCAGTGACGTCCAAAGCCGCATCGTGCTGCGTCAGGCGAAAGATACGACGGCGCTACCGCTGAACCTGATCAGTAACGCCGTGCCGCGGTATT
>CAZSUW010000104.1:0-5722 GCA_964610115.1 uncultured Algimonas sp. | reverse complement strand
CGCTCTGTAGCAGCCAATCCTCTGCGCTGCGCCCGTCTTCGCCCGCGAGGTGCATCATGGCTTGCATATTATGGTGGGCGAAGGGCGCGTTGATACGGATGGCGTCTGGCGCTTTGAAGGCTTCGGGAAAGGCATGACCGATCCCGCGTCCGACCCACGCCATCAAATTACCGTCTGACAGTCGGCCCTCGCTCGCCGTGGCGCGGACACTGATGATCTTGGCGGCTTCAATCGGGCGCGGCCGCCACGCACCGGGTTTGCCGACCGCGTCAATGCCGATGACAACGCCTAAGGGTTTGTCTGCGCGCTGCGCCGCCCAGCTGACGTCTGCGGCGCCCCAGCTATGGCCGATTAGGTTGGGGCGGTCGCTGGCGGCAATCAGTTTTTGCAATGTCCGCCTTTTGCCTTGGGTCAGATAGATAACCCGCCGCTCTGGATGGCGTTTTTCAAGACCCACAGCATAGCGTCGGGCGCACCGGAATAGCCGATCGCCTGCCCCGCCTACAATAATATCAAAAGGTGTCATTCAGGACGCTGTTCTAAAAAAGGACTGGTCATAGGCGCAAATCGCTATAGTCAAAATGAAGAGATCGCGACAGGCGGCAAAATTTAAATTCATTCAGGGGACTATTCCGTGGCAAAATCAACACGCCGCCCACAGCAAATCTTTAGCGTTGTGATGTGGGTTCTTTCCATCATCTTCGCCGGCTTTTTGATTGGTCTTGGAAGTCTTGTCATTCGCGATATTCCAAGCGTTGATCGCACCATAACCGTCCAGGATTTTGTCGATCAAGACGCCTTTCAAGCGGCCACAGCCGAGAGAGGCCGATTGCAATCGAGCCTGCGATCTTTGCAGCGAACGGCAGAAGACGCCGTCACAGCACAGACATCCGCGCGCGCAAATTATAATGCGCGCCGCGAGGCTTTTGAGGCGTGGATTGCCACTCGTTCGGCGACAGAGGCTGTGGCAACAAATCCGGAAGTGATTGTCCGCGCGCGGGAATTGGACCAACTGACCGAGGCCATAGAAGCGGCCGAAGAACGGGCAGAAACGGCGCAGCAGGCTTTGACGGCACGGGAAAGGGCTCTGAGTGATATCAGGGCTGAGATTACGCGGCTTCAGACTGAAGCTCGCCCCGCCTTTCAAAAGGCGCAGCGCGGACGGGACTTGCGGGTGTTCGCCTTCCGCTTAATGCTAACCTTGCCACTCTTATTGCTTGCGGGCTGGATGGTCGCGCGCAAACGTCAGAGCGCCTATTGGCCGCTTTATCGCGGTTTCGTATTGTTTGCCCTTTTCGCTTTCTTTGTCGAGCTTGTGCCCTACCTGCCATCCTATGGGGGTTATGTTCGCTTCATCGTCGGCATAGCGGTGGTGATGGTGTCGGGTTACTTCCTCATCCGCCAAATGCGCGCCTATCTGGTGCGAAAGCAGGCCGAAGAAGCCCGATCAGAACCGGAACGCCGCCAAAGCATTGGGTATGAAACCGCACTTAAAAAAATCGCGGCTAAGATGTGTCCGGGGTGTGACCGCTCTATCGAAACACGCGAAGGGGTTAATTCTGATTATTGCGTCCATTGCGGCATTCACCTGCAACGCGAATGCTCTAACTGCGGGACGCGGAACATCACATTCCACCGCTTCTGTCTGGCGTGCGGAACGCCCAATGGGGATGTCCCGCAAACTCAAACCGCCTAGCCGTTTAAAATTGCCTGCATGCGGTCATGTTCGACGACCTCAATCC
Source organism: uncultured Algimonas sp. (assembly GCA_964610115.1). GTDB lineage: Bacteria > Pseudomonadota > Alphaproteobacteria > Caulobacterales > Maricaulaceae > Litorimonas. The sequence goes on along the minus strand of CAZSUW010000104.1, from coordinate 3,980 downwards.
AATAGCCGTCCGGGTCTTTGACAAAAGCGAGCGTGTTCATCCGGCCGTCTTCGGGGCGTTTGACAAAGTCATAGCCGGCGGCGTCAAACCCCTCGACTGCCTCTTCCAAACTATCGACCGTGATGCAGATATGACCAAAGCCGCGCGGGTCTGAATTCCCGTCGTGATAGCCGGGGAAGTCCGGGTCAGACTCTGTCCCGTGATTATGGGTCAGCTCAAGGATACCTTCCGCCGTGTCGGTTCCGGGGAAGCTCAGAAAATAGAGGCTGAATTTCGCGTCCGGGAAATCCCGCTTACCCTTGAGCTCCATGCCCAGATGATCGCGATAAAAGGCGAGCGAGGCCTCCGGATCTCGAACGCGCAGCATGGTGTGGTTCAGGCGTATGGGCATGGGACCGACATAGGCGGTTAAACGTGTGGCCGCAACGCTTGCTCTTCGGCGTTGGGTCGCTAAAGGCTGCAACCATGATTACGCTGACTTTTCCGGATGGGGCACAGCGCGAGTTCGAAGGCGGGACGACCGCACTCGACGTCGCCAAGTCGATCTCCAAGAGCCTGATGAAAAAGGTTCTGGCCGTCAAACTCGATGGCGAGTTGCGTGATGCGGCGCGGCCGATTGAGGCGGACGCCAAAGTCGAATTCGTCACCGCCCAGGACCCGGAAGGCCTAGAGCTGATCCGCCACGACGCCGCGCACGTTCTCGCCGAAGCGGTGCAAGAGCTCTTCCCCGGCACGCAGGTCACGATCGGGCCCGTCATCGAAAATGGCTTTTATTATGACTTCCATCGCGACGAGCCATTTAGCGTGGAAGATTTCGCCGCCATTGAAAAGAAGATGGCCTTCATCATCAATCGCAATGACAAGTTTGAGCGCCAAGTCATGGACCGAGACGAGGCGGTCAAACTCTTCCGCGAGATGGGCGAAGAATTCAAAGCCGAGCTGATCGAGGACCTGCCGGAAGGCGAGACGATCACGGTCTATAAACAAGGTAAGTGGTTCGATCTCTGCCGGGGTCCGCATCTGCCCAGCACGGGCAAGATCGGCAAAGCGTTTAAGCTGATGAAGGTCGCCGGCGCTTACTGGCGCGGCGATAGCAATAACCCGCAGCTACAGCGCATTTACGGCACGGCCTGGGCCACCCAGGAAGAGCTCGACGCGCACTTAAAACAAATCGAAGAAGCCGAAGCGCGCGATCACCGTCGCCTCGGCAAACAGTTAGAGCTGTTCCACATGCAGCCCGAAGCCCAAGGCATGGTCTTCTGGCACGATAAAGGCGCGACCCTCTGGCGGCAGGTGGAAAACTATGTTCGCCGCCGCTTGCAAGGGGCTGATTATCAGGAGGTCAAAACGCCCCTTCTGATCAATAATAAGCTGTGGCAGGATAGCGGCCACTGGGACAAATTCCGCGAAAACATGTTCGTCTCTGAGGTTACCCATGGCGCGCATCAAGAAGTGCATGCGATGAAGCCCATGAACTGTCCGGCCCACGTTCAGGTCTTTAATCAGGGTATGAAATCCTATCGCGACCTACCGCTCCGTATGGCCGAATTTGGCTGCTGCCACCGCAATGAACCGACGGGCGCGCTGCACGGTATTATGCGCGTGCGCGGCTTCACGCAGGACGACGCCCACATTTTCTGCACCGAAGATCAGATCACGGACGAGACGAAAAGTTTCATCACGTTGCTGACCAGCGTCTATGAGGATTTCGGCTTTGCCGAGCTGAAGGTAAAATTCTCTGACCGCCCCGAAACGCGGGCGGGGACGGACGCGACTTGGGATAAATCCGAAGGCGCGCTCATGGACGCCGTCAAAGCGGCGGGTCTGGACGTAGAGCTGAATCCGGGCGAAGGCGCGTTTTACGGGCCGAAGCTGGAGTTTGTCCTGCGCGATGCGATTGGTCGGGATTGGCAATGCGGCACGCTGCAAGTGGACTTCGTTCTGCCGGAGCGCTTGGACGCCAGCTATATTGGCGATGATGATCAGCGCCACCGTCCGGTCATGCTGCACCGCGCTATTCTCGGCTCGATGGAACGCTTTATTGGGATTTTGATCGAAAATTATGCGGGCAAGTTCCCGCTCTGGCTCTCGCCGGTCCAAGTCGTCGTCGCGACGATTACGTCTGATGCGGATGGGTATGCGGAAGAAGCGGCGGAAACGCTGCGCGCGGCGGGCCTGCGGGTGGAAACCGACACGCGCAATGAGAAGATCAATTACAAAATCCGCGAACTCTCAGCCGATCGTAAAATTCCGATCATCGCCGTGGTCGGCCGCCGTGAAGCTGAAGAGGGCAAGCTGGCCTTGCGCCGCTTGGGCAGTCAAGGTCAGCAAATCTTAAGCTTGGACGAGGCCGTCTCTACCCTCTCGCAAGAGGCCTTAGCCCCCGATTTGCGCCGCGACTAGAGACGGCTCTGTGGGCGCGAATCCCTCACGTCTACCGGACTGGCTGGATGGCACATTATCCGCCTGGTTGCTCTTCTGGGCCAGCCTGATTGTTGTTTGCAACCATGCGGGCGCTTACGCCTATGTGGCCTTGGCGGTCTTGCTCGGGGCGGTGGGTTGGTTGGTCCTGATCCGGCGTACGGCCTTACGCGGGCGCGCGATTTTATTCGGTCTGGCGTGGAGTTTTTTGTTACTCTGGATGGTGATCACGACCCGATGGGGCGAATTTAGCGCCAATACAGCCTGGCGTCTTGGTGTGCAGCTCGTCCTCATGCTGTCACTTCCCGCCTTTTTTGCCACGCGGAGCGAGCGGGTAAAATCAACCCTTTCCCATATTCTCATGGCGACGGCGCTGGGCGGGGTGGCGGTAATGGTGGCAGATCTTCTATCGGGCTTTGGCCTGACCTTCACCCTCGATCCGCTGCGAGATGGGCAAACCATGTGGCGGCGACAATCGGACGCCGAAATGCATTTGGGGCGCGGCCTGGTGGCGTGGTCGATTTTGACGCCGACGCTTCTTGCCCTCTTCGCCACCCGCTTGTCAGGGTGGGCGCGGTGGGCGGTTGGCCTGACATTTGTTGGATTGCTCTTTGCGGCGGCTGGATTGAACCGTCTTTTCGTGCCGGTCTTGATAATGGCGGGAAGTGTGCCGGTTTTCTTTATCGCGCTCAAAGCGCCCAAGCTCGCCCTACGCGGCTCTGTCTGGCTCGCGGCGGCCTCCATACTTTTCGCCCCTATTGTGGGTTGGCTCTCGCGTTTTGCCAGTGAAGATATGCTGTCCCGCTTACCGCTATCATGGGATCACCGCCTGCGTATGTGGGATTACACGTTCGCCCGGATATTGGAAAAGCCCCTGACCGGGCATGGCCTGGATGCAAGCCGGGGCATGCAAGACAGTTTTACCACGCGGATCGGTGTCGATATTCCCTATATTAGCCTGCATCCGCATAATGTGGGTTTACAGGTCTGGCTGGAATTAGGCGCGGTGGGTGCGCTTTTTGCGGCGGGCGCTATCTTCGCTATGGGGCCAGCGGCAAAGCTCTTAGCGGCGCGCAATCCGTACCGTATGGCCGCTCTCGCCGCCTTGATCACAGGCGCGGCCATCGCCTCCGCGATTACGGTCGGCGCTTGGCAATATTGGTGGTGGGGCTTGATCGGGTTTGCAGGGGCGTCTGTGGCTTTTATCCCGGAAAAGCCCGTATTGCTGAAGCGTTCAGTTGACGCCTAAAGTTGTTGCGCTAGGCGTCTGCCTCCCATGACCGTCTCGCCATCGAAAACTGCGCCGCCAAAAAAGGTTGGTGCCAAGATCAGCGTCATCACCGTGTCATATGAGACGGGTCCGATTTTATTGGAATCCATCACGGCCACTTTGGCCGATCCCGATATTGCCGAGCTGATTATCGTCGATAATGGCAATCCCCAAACTCTTCGGGCCGAACTGGCGGCGTTGATCGGGCAGGATGACCGCCTTCGCCTTTTTCAGGGCCACGGCAATATCGGCTTTGCGCGCGCCTGTAATTATGGGGCGCGGCAGGCGA
>CAZSUW010000103.1:0-5735 GCA_964610115.1 uncultured Algimonas sp. | reverse complement strand
GAAACGATCCGTTTTTCCGGCAATTGCCAAGGTCGGGATTGCGGGGGATCAGGCCGGACCAATATCACAATCCGCCAGGAATAATGGCGAGCGTGATGCCAGAAGGGATTTAAAAGCGATCATGACACGACTTCTTGCAAGCATACTTCTATTGGCTGTCGCCGCGCCGGCTCAGGCGCAATTTGCGGGCGCTGGCGGGGGGAATATCGAGCTGTACGCCGATGATGCAGTAAGCGCCGGCGGGGTGACCACACTCACGGGACAGGTCGATGCCCGACAGGGCGAGGTTCGCATTCTGGCCGATAAGATGGTGATCTATTCCAAAACCGGTGGCAATGGCGGCGGGGGACCGAGCGTCGGCAATGTCGCCGGCGACATTGACCGTATCGTCGCCACGGGCAGTTTTTACTATATCACGCCCGAACAAGAAGTGCGCGGCGATAAAGGCGTCTATGAAGCCGATAGCGATCAATTCACTGTCACGGGCGAGGTTGTTTTGGTTCAAGATGAAAGCGTCGTACGCGGTCAGCGCCTTGTCTATGATCTGGCGACAGAGCAGGCGCGGGTCATCAGCGATTGCAAAGGCCGCCGCTGTGGCCGCGATCGGCGGGTCGCCATCCTGATCAAAAGTCAGAATGGGCAAATTGGCGGCACGTCCTAAGCGGCGCGTAAAGGAAGTCTGATGACCGACACGATTGATATGGCGCGCAGGGCACAAAGCGGAACAGACGCCCCTATCCTGGCCAAAACACCGCCAGCCAACGGCCTCGCCGCGAATAATATTGGTAAGGCTTATCGGGGCCGTGTCGTTGTAAAAGACATCACCCTGACCGTTCAACGCGGCGAAGTTGTCGCCCTCATGGGTCCAAACGGCGCGGGCAAAACAACCAGTTTCTATATGATTATGGGCCTGATCGAAGCCGATCGCGGGTCGATCACGCTGGACGGTCAAGATATAACGCGCCTGCCTATGTATCAACGCGCGCGTCTGGGTGTGGGCTACCTCCCCCAAGAGCAGAGCATTTTCCGCGGACTATCTGTTGAAGAAAATATCAAGGCCGTTGTCCAACTTACCGAAAGCGATAAGTCGAAATGGGACGATAATGTTGATGCCCTTCTCGACGAACTTAATATCGGGCATATTCGGAAATCACCCGCCCTCGCTTTGTCGGGTGGGGAGCGTCGCCGCGTCGAGATCGCTCGCGCCCTGGCAAGCCGCCCAAGCTTCATCCTGCTTGATGAGCCGTTCACCGGGATCGACCCGATCGCGATCGCCGATATTTCAGAATTAGTGCTTTATCTGAAACAACGCGGCATCGGCATTCTGATCACTGATCACCGCGTGCGCGAAACTCTCGATATTGTCGACCGTGCCTCAATCCTCTTCCAAGGCGAAGCGTTATTCGAAGGCACGCCGGATGAAATTCGCGCCAATAAAGATGTGCGCCGCGTCTATCTGGGTGAGAAATACACCTAAAGGGTCGCTTCAAGCGAAATTTTGCTGAAGGCAAAAAGACTTTGGTGCCGCGAGTTCGAACGAGCGGTTGGCGGTTGGCCCTTGCCCGTAAGCAAAACGAACGAAAGCGGCAATGCGGCCGAGACGCGCCTGATATGTCCGCCCCGATCATCGCACGGTAAATTGTGCGCTAAGCCGTCCCACCCCGTCCGCATTGATGACCACGCGATCGAATTGCGCCGTCGTGTCTGTTGATAGGCGATCAAACAGGCCATAAAGCCGCGTTGTTTCTGCATCATCAATCCAGACGGCAAAGCCGTCCGGATTATCGGCTTGGATGCGAGTGATCTTTAATCCCTCTGCCCGCGCCGTATCGAGCAGAGCCGCGCGACTAAAGGCGGCTCTATCTCCGCTTATCGCGCCCCCATTGGGTAGGGCGCGGCTCACGATTTGATAATCTGTTTGCGCGCGGGAAAGCGCCCGCTCCGCATCTGCCCGCGCGTCCAAAACGGGCAGAATAATCACGAAAAGCCCCGCAAAAAGCGCCAGCAACGCCCCAAGAATAGAGAGCAAAATCTGTTCGCGCGGTTCACGCCCTTGCCACCAATTGATCATAGCTGCCCCTCCATGGCGAGCGCGGCATCGCCAATGAAGACACCATTTTGTTCCCGCACACCGCCTGTAGTGAGTGTGCCACCGGACCGGGCCACCGCCTCTTCTAATGACGCCGCTGCGTCAAAGCTGGGATAGATCAGGCGCAAGCGCAGACGGCCCTCCGCGCTATTATAGGATAGCCGCTCGACCTGCGTACCCGGCGTTTGGTCGATCGCGGAAAACAGAACATTGGACAAATCCAAAAACGCTGTACCCGCCCCATTACTGGCCCCGACCTGTCGCGCGAGGCTAGACAGGCGAGCGGGCGCAACTTGGCCCGTACGCGATTGATAAAGCGCCCGCGCCTGTTCATCCAAACTCTGGGCTTGAGCGTAGGTCGCCCGGGATTCCGCCCCCATAAGCGCCAAGCCCATAACCCCACAGACCAAAGCCGCCGCTGCGACGCGAAGCCACGGCCCGGTCGCAAAAGCGCGCCGACGCCGAAAGGCGCCCGTGCGTAGATTCACCGCCCCACCTTGGTCGAGCCGGGCAAAAATCATAGCGGCCAATGTCTCGCTATTCGGGCGGGCAAAGCCGGGCTCGGCCCAATCCGGATCGACGGTATAGCCCTCTACGCCCGGAATAACGACACGGTCCAAAAGCTTCACCGCGCCTTCTGTTTCATTGATCACATCGAAATCAGCATAAATTGCCACAGGGTCCACACGATCAAGAATATCTGTAATCACAGGCGGGGCGACCAAACGTGTCGGCGCCGGCGATCCGTTTCCGACCACAACATGCAGATCAGTCGGATCGCCCGACAGACGCTCTTCATGGGCGAAGCGAGCGACCGACACGCGTTCCGCCGTTTTGAGCTTGTCTGGTATATCCGTCAGGCCAGACCGCACAAGCTGCCCCGGTAGGACGACCGCGTCGACACCCGCCCCCTCTGCCAGAACCTTATCCAGCGTGGCCTGCATGACGTTAATGTCGCCATTGCGGCGCGTGAGACGCCATGCTTGCGCGCCGTCTGTGGCAGGCCAGATAAGGAGGGTTTGATCGCTCACACTATTGTCCTGTTTCTTGCGTTTGCGGATCAACTGGCGCTGGCCGAAAGGCCGACCGACCCCAATCCCGATAAGTGAGCTTTACGGCGCGATCCTCTATCCCGTCAAAGCCATAAACGCGCGCGCGTTCAATTTGTCCGAAGGTAATGAGGGCTTCGATCTCAATCCGGTCCGTCTTTATCTTTATCCGGTCCTTCCCGCTTGCATCTTCAAAGCGCTCTGAGTCTTGAAATAAAGGGCTCGCTTGCAGGGCCTCGTCAGACCCAAAGCCGCCGTCTGGTCGAGACAATAACACCTCTTCAGCGAGGACCAGCCCGTCCCGCCCGCCGCCGAGCAAGGCCGCTAAGACCGGCAGATGATCAGGTCGCGCCGTGTCGATATTAAAATCCGTCTGCCGGCCCGGCGCGCCAATACAAATGTGCGGGCGCATGGCCTGGAAAATCTCTTCCGTCATTCCATCGATTGCGCGCAGTTCTGCGACCGATGAGAGTGGCACATTTGCCGTTCTGTGCGGCCTATCCCGAAATAGATAAGTGCCATCTTCCGCCCCACCCGGCTTGGCCTGCATGTCAGCATCCACCCAATCCGCGATCGTCGCAGACAGGCGCGCAGCCTGACCCGGCGGCACGTCTAACGCCGTTAAAAGCCCCGTCAGGAACCCGACCTCATTGTCATTAGCCATCCCCGCCTCTGTCACGAGCGCACTTAAACGCAGGCAATGCGTTCCGTCCCGCAAAGAGACGGCGATAGAGCCATTTTCAAAAGGCAGAAGGATCGGCGACGCAGAACGAAGCTGATCGTTCAAGGCAGGCCCGTCCAAATCGGTTAAGCGTACGATCTGCGCGCGGGCAAAATCTTCGGCCCCTTGCGCGTAAAGATCGGCTTGCGCCGTTTCGGCCAGCACTTGCGCTTTTTGCGTCGATTGGCGCAAGGTCGCGATCAAGCCAAGGGCGACCGCGCTCATCAAACTGAGCACAAGCAAAGTCGAGATCAGGACCGTTCCGTCTTCATTTCGGTTCCGTTTATGGCGGCGCCTCATACCGGGTTCCACTCAAAGACGTGGCGCGTTGTCGTGCCATCATTGTGAAACAAGGTGATATCGATCAGGCTAATTTCTGGCGGTGTTTCGGGCGTCTCAAACGCGCGGACCACAGACGCAATGTCCGCCGCCCCAATACCCCCTGGCGCAACAGCCTGATTAAAATCCGCCAGCAGCACGGGTGTCAGAATCCGCCTGACCTCCATTCGCTCGACACCCTCCAGCACGACACGATCCAAGGGCGGTTCGACGGTGGCCGGGTTTTCATGGGGCAGAAAGGCGCGGATCAGCTGCCCGTTTTCCACGCGCCAGGCCACGCGCAGCAAATCCCCGCGCGAAAAAGCCCCACCCGGATTGGGCCGCGCCCGCCGGGTCAGCTCCAAACTGTCCAAACTGGTGAAGGCTTCCAAAGAGACACTGAAATCACCCAGGCCGTCACGATTGGGTCGCAAGGTAGAGGTCGAAATATCGTCTGCGAGAAGGCGACGCGCGGCGGCGAGTTTTTCGATCTCGTCCATTTTTGCCACGCTCGCCTCTCGCGCATCCAGCGTTGCAGCCAATGCGATATAGGCCCCGGTCGTAATGAGAGCGAAGATGAAGAGCGAGATCAGCACTTCAACCAAGGTGAAGCCGGCCTCCGATGTCGTGCCAGGCGCGCTCATGGCTGCGCCTCATTTGCCAAGTCAGCGGCGCGATTGGGCGAAGCGTATCGAAACGCGCGCCGCGAGGCGATAACCTGCTCGCCCTCGATCGCGCTCACCTTAACACTGATTTCGTAAAAGCCGGGCTCTTGGGTCGCGGCGGTCGTGACCGAGACATCAAAGCGTCGCCCGCCTGACTCGGCCTCTCGCCTTACGGTTGAAGTCTCGACCGGCTCGGTTTTAGACAGAACCACGGCATTATCCGCGACAAAACCCGCATGGGTTCGCGCCGCTAAATCCGCAGTTCCCCGCACGGCCAAATTCGCCGCCTGGTTCAAACCCACAATCGCAAGGCTGAAAATGGCTAGGCTGACCAGCACTTCAACCAAGGTAAAGCCCGCGTCTTTCGGATCCACCCCGATCATTGCGTGTCCCGCGTCAGGCGGCCTTCATCATCAAAGGACAGGATGAACGTTTCCCGCGCACCACGCAGCGTAATGTCCAGCGCAGGCACTTGGCCATAGGGCTCCACCCAGATGAGCGGCGCATCATCCGCACCCAGTTCCAGTGCGGTTTCACCTTGCCTGGCGCTGACGCGGACATTGTCTGGCCAGCTCACCGTGGCGTCAGCCACCAAGACGCTTCCCGCATCGCGAAGGAGAACCAGCTCTGTTTCGCTCAAGCGCAGTGCGCGCATTTCCCCAGCCAGCGCCGCTTTTTCCAGCCGGTCTTGGATGACGTCGACCATGGCTTGACTACTGCGGTCCAGAGCGCTGGGGCCGGACGGGATCGACATGACGACGGCGCTGACCATCAGGCTCATAATCGCGAGCACGGCAAGAAGCTCGACGAGGCTAAAGCCCGCTTCGCCCGACGCCCCTGACGCGTGCTTATTGTCCGCTGATAATATCAGCATCCGCGCCTTCGCCGCCTTC
>CAZSUW010000102.1:0-5777 GCA_964610115.1 uncultured Algimonas sp. | reverse complement strand
TGACGCGTGCTTATTGTCCGCTGATAATATCAGCATCCGCGCCTTCGCCGCCTTCTTGGCCATCGGCACCGAAAGACAGAATATCATAAGGTCCGTTTTCGCCCGGATTGCGGTAGATATAGGGATTGCCCCAAGGGTCGTCTTGGAGACGCTGAATATAGCCTTCCGCCTGATAGTTTGCGGGATCTACACTCGGCGGCGCACTCACCAAAGCCTCTAGGCCTTCTTGTTCTGACGGATAACGAAAGTGATCAAGGCGAAACATTTCCATCGCCTGCTGATAGCTGGCAATATCGGTCTTGGCCTTGGTGATCGAAGCGTCCCCCAAACGGGGCAGAACAGCCAAAACGACCCCTGTCGCCAGCAGGCCAATAATCGCCATTGTCACCAGCACTTCGGTCAGGGTGAAACCGTCTTCGCCCGACCGGGGTTTGGTTTCGGCCTGTTCCGTTTCTGAGTGTTTCACGTGAAACATATTGGCTCCGTCAAAAGCTCAGCGTATTAAGCTGCAGGATCGGTAGGAAGATAGCCGCCGCGATCAACAAGACAATCCCGCCCAGCAGCACGATGATCAACGGTTCCAGCAGGCTGAGGAAAACTTGGGTCGCCGCTTCAAATTCGCCTTCCAGATAGTCGGCAGATTTGGCGAACATCGGCCCCGTATCGCCCGACGCTTCGCCGCCTTGCACCATTTGCACGACCAGCGGCGGAAACACATCTGTGCGCCGTAAAGCCGAGGAAATTGGAGAGCCTTCGCGAACGCGCGTGATGGCTTCCGTCACGCCGTCACGCATGACCCGATTTCGCAATGTATGCCGCGCGGTTTCCAGCGAAGTGAGGGCCGGCGTTCCGGCAGAAATCAATCCGGCTATCGTGCGCGAAAACCGCGCCGCTTCGAGATTGCGGATGACCCGGCCCAGCACAGGCAGGCGCAGCTTAAACCCGTCCCAACGCAGCCGCCCGGCTTCTGTGCGCTTCCACGCCCAGAACGCGCCGTAGCTAAGCGCAAAAAGACCCAGCAAAACCCACCAGCGCGCTTTGATAAAATCCGAGACCGCAATCGTTCCGCGCGTGAGCGGCGGCAGCTCTTCGCCCAGTACGACGAATTGTTCTGCGACTTTGGGCACGACGAGCGTCAGTAAAATGACGGTGACGATCAGCGCCACAATCAACAGTAAAACCGGATAGGCCGTTGCGCCCATGACCTTGCGGCGGATCGCATCGGCCGCTTCAAGATCATCCGCGCGGCGTTCTAGCACATCGCCGAGCTGCCCGGACTGTTCCCCCGCGGCGACGATGGATACGGTCAGTGGGTCAAAGACTTTCGGGTGACGGGCCAGCGCCTCTGATAAACGCGCGCCTTCCATTACATCACTGCGGGCATTGAGTAGTACGGACCGCAAGCGGGAGCGTTCAAATTGCAGCGCCGTGATCTTAAGCGCTTCTTCGACCGGCGTGGCCGCGCCGATCAGCACAGCTAGTTGCCGTGCGGCGCGGGTGATATGCGGGCCTTTTATGCGTCCACGAAATTGTTCGCTTGCACTCTCGTCATTTTCATTGGCGGCTTTGCGCCGGGACGGTTTTAACGTGACGGGTGTCAGACGCCGGGCGCGGAGCTGATCGCGCGCCGCCCGCGCATTCGCTGCCATTAGCGTGCCGGATTGGCGCGTGCCGGCCTTGTCCAGCGCTGAATAGTCAAACGCCTCCATCAGCCCTCATCCATGTGGCAGACGCGCAGCACCTCATCGGCGCTGGTCACGCCAGACAGGACGGCGGCCGCACCGTCTGCGATCAAGTTATTGCGCTGGGCAAAAGCGCTCGCGGCGAGCTCTGTCTCTGACGCGCCTTCATGGATGAGACCCCGCAAAGTCTCATCAACGGGCACGATTTCATAAATGCCAAGACGACCTTTATAGCCCACGCCGCCACATTCCGGACAGCCAACCGATTTATAAAATGTGTGTTTTCCGGCTTTGAGCCCAAGCTCCGCGCACTCTGCCGCGCTAGGCGTGTAGGCCTCTTTGCAGTGATCGCAGAGGCGACGCACAAGGCGTTGCGCGACCAAGGCCGTCAAGGTCGAGGACAGCAAAAATGGCTCGACCCCCATATCGCGCAGGCGGGCGACCGAGGCGACCGCTGAGTTTGTGTGAACCGTAGACAGCACGAGGTGACCCGTCAGTGCGGCCTGCACCGCGATCTCGGCTGTTTCAGGATCGCGGATTTCGCCGATCATCACCACGTCAGGGTCTTGGCGCAAGATAGCACGCAGGCCTGCGGCAAAGCTCATCCCGACCGCTGTGTTGACCTGTGTCTGGCCGATCCCGTCTAGCGCATATTCCACCGGGTCTTCGACGGTCAGGATATTGCGCGTTCCGTCATTGAGGCGTGACAGGGCGGCATAGAGGGATGTTGTTTTGCCGGACCCCGTTGGGCCCGTGACGAGGATGATCCCATTGGGCCGGGCCAGCGCGGCAGAAAAAGCCGTCAGCACATCTTCGCCCATGCCGAGATCTTCAAGCGCCATGCGTTGGCTGTCTTTTTCTAATATCCGCATGACGACGCGTTCGCCGTGACGGGACGGCAAGGTCGACACGCGCAAATCAATCGCGCGTTCGCCCAGATTAAGCGAGAAACGCCCATCCTGCGGGATACGTTTTTGGGCAATATCCAGACGGCTCATCACCTTCACCCGGCTGACCAAAGCCGGCGCAAGGCGAGCGGGGAGCGACAGCGCTTCAGAAAGCGTGCCGTCAATCCGGAAGCGCACGGACAGCCGCTCTTCGTAGGGCTCAATATGAATGTCGGAGGCGCGAGAGCGAATGGCTTCTTGCAAAATGCCATTGATCAGCCGGATGATCGGCGCATCGTCCGTACTATCCAACAGATCAGAGGTGCGCGGCAGGCCGTCCGCCAGCGCGGTGAGGTCTTGCGGCGCCCCAAGCGCATCCTCAGATGCACCCGCCAAATCGGCTTGAGCATAGAGACCCGAGAGTTTTTGCTCAAAGGCTTCGGGCGAGAGGACTTGGCGCGTCACCGGATGGCCGATCACACGCCGCGCCTCTATCAAAGCGTCCAAGGTGGCCGAAGCCTTATGCGCCAGCGTCACTGAGCCGTCTTCGCCCGGCACAGCCAGCACGCCGTGCTGCCGGGCAAAAGGATAGGAAAGAACAGGACGGTTCATATGGCGCACTATAGCGCCTTCGCCTTATCTGACTATGAAAGTTTTGTGAGGGTGGCAGTGGGCTTGAAGTCAGGCCATTACCTCCCTTTGTCATAGCCCGGTTTATCCGGGCTATCCATTGCCGCAGTTTTTACGCCATATACCGGACGTGTTGCGCCTCACCGCCTTATGGATCACCCGGACAAGCCGGGTGATGAAAGGAACAGAGGGGCGGGTAATGAGGCGAAGGGGATGCGTTTTTCTTTAGTGGAACTTTGTCCAAAAGCCCGCCAAACCCTTAAAGCGGTCACTGAAAATCACCTCGGTAAAGTTGGAGCTCGCCGCGCGTTTTACCACTTCTGTGCGCGTCGGATACGGGCTGATCATGCCCGCAATCTGGCTGAGCTTCATCTTGCCGGCCATGGCGAGGCTGATTGTGTTGATGATCTCGCCCGCCATAGACCCAACAGCGCTCCCGCCGATGAGCCTGCCTTTACTGTCGAGGTAAAGCTTTACCCCTCCCGTTAGGTCGCGTTCGGCGATTGAACGGTCATTTTCAGCAAACTCGAAATGGACGGTTTTGGCCGCCTCTTTTGGGCCAGCCCCAATGCTACCCAGTTCCGGCTGGGTGTAGATCACGGCGGGCATGCGGTTCGTCGTCGCCTTAGCGAATTTCCCGCCAAAGCCGGGGGGCATATAGTAAAGGTTTTTGATCAGCGCGCCCGCATGATGGCCCGCCGCATGGGTTAGACCGCCCTTGCCCGCCGCAATATCGCCCGCCGCATAGATCCGTTTATTCGATGTGCGCAGGGCCGCATCGGTTTCGATCCCGCGTCGATCATAGGTCACACCGGCAGCCTCAAGGTTCAGCCCTTCTGTGTTGGGCTGGCGTCCTGCCGCAACGAGAAGGTGCGATCCCGCGACCGTTTCGCCGCTTTCAAATTCAACGGTGATGCCCTCTTTGTTCTGACGGATCTGTTTGGTTTTTGCTGGCGCGCGGAAGTTGATGCCTTCGGCTTTTAGCGCTTCGATCAGAATAGCCGCATGTTCCGGGTCAGAGCGGCCCAAGGGGTCTGCAATATCAATGATCGTCACGTCCGCACCAAGTCGGCGAAAACTTTGGCCCATTTCCAGCCCAATTGGGCCAGAGCCGATAATCAGCAAATGTTTTGGAAAGTCTGGCACAGAAAAAATGCTGTGATTGGTGAGGTAATCTACATCTGCCAGCCCCGGAATGGGCGGCACGCCAGCCCGTGATCCGGCCGCAACGACAATGCGTTTGGCGCGAACGATATGATTGGCCGATTCGACCGTGCGCTCATCAACAAAGGCCGCGTCTTCGGTGATCACATTCACGCCAAAACTGGAATAACGTTCCACCGAATCGACGGGGGCGATCTGCGCGATGACGTCTTGAATATGCGCTTTGACAGCCTCCCAATCGACTTTCGCTTTTGTCGAGGCGATGCCGAATTCGGAACCCTTCGCACGCGAATGCGCCACCTTGGCCGCTTTGATCAACGCTTTGGACGGCACGCACCCTGTATTGAGGCAATCGCCGCCCATCTCTTCGCGCTCGAACAGCACAACTGAGCGACCTAAATGCGACGCGCCATAGGCGACCGAAAGGCCCGCCGAGCCTGCGCCGATAACGCAGAGATCAACGTCGAGCGTTGTTTTAGTTGTATCGTGTGACATGGGAGTTTCCTAGAGGATATCAAAGGGACGGGCCGGACTATATCGGCACATCCACGCCGCCTAAGCGACGGCCTTTTTCTTAAAGAATTTCTTATAGATGGCGGGCATCAAAGCCACGACGCCAAGAGCGAAAAAGGCTGGAATGAGGTTAGCCGCCGCGCTGGCGACGATTGCACCGACATCCACGCTCTCACCGCTTTCCGCCGCATCCAGCAAGGTGCCGCGCAGGCCCGCCCCAATCCAGGCATAGGCCAGCGTACCAGGAATAATGCCGAAAAACGTGCTGATAAAATAGTCGCGAAACTTGGCGCCGAGGAGGGCTGGGGCAATGTTGACCACCGCAAAGGGAAAAAGCGGGATCAGACGAAGGCTGAACATATAAGACAAAGCGTTTTCATTAAAGCCCGCTTCCATCTTACCCAAAAACGGGCCCGCCACACGTTTTAAGGTCGCGCCGATAGAGGATTTGGTGGCGATAAACAAAACACACGCCCCCGTCGTGGCCCCAATCACGATGGCGGGTGTGCCAACAGCGAGCCCAAACAAAAATCCGCCACCAATCGTCAGCGCGCTGGCGGGGACCATAAAGGCCGTCGCCGCCGCATAGATCAGCACAAAGGCAATCAAGACGAGCCAGAAATTGTCCTGCACCAGCGTGTTCAAATAGGCCGCATTTTCACCCAGCGCGGCGGGCGAGAGCTGTGTGTGCCAGCCCTGCGAAATCGCCAACGCCAACCCGGCCAAGATGATGTAAATCGGCCAAAGCTTAACCCAAATGGGTTTGTCCGACTTGGCGGTCGTCTGTGCGGTGATGTCTGTCATGATCTTATCTTTCGGTCGCTCAAGCGGGAGGCAGGGGCGACGGCCTATTTTTTCGGCGCGTTCAAATCCCAATCATAATGGCTGCCCTTGAACCGCT
>CAZSUW010000101.1:0-5807 GCA_964610115.1 uncultured Algimonas sp. | reverse complement strand
CCGCCGTGCTGTTCGCGGTTCGCGCATCATTGAGATATTGCGCTGTATTGACAGCCAGGCCGGATTTTTCGAGCGGCTCATCCTTCTGGCCCGTGTCGAGAACGATCTGTAAGGTCGTTGTTGGAACTTCCGTGTTCTGGGCGACCAAGACCGGAATGCCATTGTCGAGCGTTGTTTCGAATACGTCCGGCGGTGTGATGGAGACGGGATCCCCCGCTGCGGGCACAACGGACCGGTCGAAATCATCCTCTGGCGCTGTCCAGTCGACTTCTGTTGCAGGGACGATTTCAGGGATTGTCCTCGCGGGCATGGACCAAGTCGCGGCTTTTGCGGCTTGTTCCGGCGCGCCGGTCGGGACCGTTGAAAGGATCACGGCGGGCTTGTCTTTGATATATTCATTATAGACCCGCATCACATCATCTTTGGTGACGGCGCTATAGCGTTCAATGTCCGCGCCGATCAGGTTCGGATTGTCGTGATAGGTTTCATTTGCGGCGAGCTGCACGACCTTACCCGTGACAGACTCTAATCCGTAGATGAGGTCTGAGATCACGCCGTTCTTCACGCGCTCCAGATCATCATCTTTCACGCCGCGCGTTTCGAACGCGGCGAGACCGGCGCGGATGTCGGCTTCAAGATCGGCCAGCGTTGTCCCCTTGGCCGGGTTGGGCAGAGAGACGATCTGGAATTGACACGCCAATTCGCGGCAGAAGTGGAAGCCCGCCACAGTCGTCGCGCGACCCGGCTTTTCCATCGTGTCATAGAGGATCGACGTTTTGCCTTCTGTCAGGATGCTCATCAGAACGTCAAGTGGCGCTTCGTCGGGATGGCGGGCTTCGACTGTTGGCCACGCTATATCGATGCGGGCGAGGGGAACGTTGTCTTCTTCTGTAACGTAGCGGTCCTCGCTAACGCCATAAGGAACGCGCTCGGGCTCACCGACCTCTTGACCGCGCGGGATCGGGCCAAAGTACGTCTTCACCATTTCCAGCGCTTCAACACGGTCGAGATCCCCACCAATGGTCAGCGTCGCGTTGTTAGGCCCATACCAACGTAAGAAGAAGGTCTTCAGATCGTCGAGTGTCGCGCGGTCCAAGTCCTCGAGATAGCCAATTGTGCTCCAGCTATAAGGGTGACCTTCTGGGAAGAGCGCTTCGCCCATGGCTTCAAACGTCCGGCCGTAGGGTTGATTGTCCACGCGCTGACCGCGCTCATTCTTCACTGTATCACGCTGGTTTTCAAATTTGGCCTGCGTTACCGCGTCGAGGAAGTAGCCCATCCGGTCCGCTTCGAGCCAGAGCATGCGAGCGAGCTGGTTCTTTGGCACTGTCTGAAAATAGTTGGTGCGATCGCTGTTGGTTGTGCCGTTTAATGTGCCACCGGACTCGGTCACAATCGCAAAATGCTGCTCGTCGGCTACGTTGATCGAGCCTTGGAACATCATGTGCTCGAAGAAGTGCGCAAAACCCGAACGGCCAATTTCTTCGCGGCCAGAACCAACGTGATAGGTCATGTCGACATGGACGAGCGGATCACTTTTATCCTGATGCAAGATGACTGTTAGTCCGTTGTCGAGCACATATTTCTCGTAAGGGATTGTGACCTCTTCACCTTCACCCGTATGGCGTTCCACGAGACTAAAGCCCGCAGGGACGGAAATGGGCGCCAAGGCGCTTTCTGTCGTGCCTGAAGAGGTCGGACCATTCGCGGAAGGCGAGCAGGCGATAACGGCAAAGGCGCAGACGCCAGTCATAAGGATACGAGTAAGGTGCGATGTCATGGCGGCTCCGAATGTGAAGAGTGCGTTAGTGTGTTAATGAGTTGGTATTGGGAACGTCTATCTTTGTCTAGACGACATAGGCCGTTCTAATTTCCCGCGCTGCAACGCTAATCTTGCCAAGGACCCCGTTTTCGGCGACCAAATGTTGCGCCTTGGGTTGTTTTTTTAGGCGATGTCTCTCCTCTACGACGTGGCGTAACGTTAGAAGATGTTCCAGTTCTCCCACCGGCAAACTTTACTAAAGCCTCTATGCGTTTTTCAATGGGCGGGTGGGTGGTGAACATCCCAGCTATGCCAGTGCGGGGGTTATAGATTGCCATTTCACGGACCTCGTCCGGGACGTTCGACATTTCTGCATTGCCGGAGATTTTCTGTAAGGCGCGGATCATGGCATCCGGGTTTTTTGTCAGCTCCACGGCGCCCGCGTCCGCCATATATTCGCGCTTCCGGCTCATGGTAAAGCGGATCATCAACGCGATCAGATAGGTTAGAGCGACAATCGCGAAAGCGATAAGGATCAATACGCCTGAATTACCGCCCCCACTGCGACGATGATTGTCGGAACGCGCGAAGTTGACCCGGAACATATTGCGAAACAAGCTCTCTCCGACAAAGGCGAAAATTCCGACGAAGATGACGGCGATTATCAGCATACGGACGTCTTTATGTCGGATGTGGGAAAGTTCATGTGCGATGACGGCTTCCAGCTCTTCATCGTCTAGGGCGTTCATCAGGCCCCGCGTCAGGGTGACTTGGTAGTTGTCCCGCCGAATGCCAGACGCAAAGGCATTCATCGTGTCCGTTTCCATGATCATCAATTTCGGCGTGACCATCCCGCGTGAGATGCTAAGGTTTTCCAGCATGCGATAGGCGCGCGGTTCCTGACTGATCGTAACAGATTTTGCGCCTGTGGCCGCGTTGATCATCGCATTATGCGCGAAGAAGGCTACGCCAAACCAAGCGCCTGCGCCTGCGAGTGCATAAGGGGCCGTCATGGGTAGTTGATCGGTCGCCAACATCAAGCCCTGATCAAGACTCGCATTGGTCGTCATGCCGTTAAAGCCTATCAGTATGCCGTAAAAAAGGATCAATAAAAGAACAGGAAAAAAGCACAGCAAAAGAACGCTGCGCAAATTATTGTTCCAGATATGGGTCCGAAGACCTGCGGCTTCGATCATCATAGGATCGAGTGCCCGACGAGCTTAGCTGAAATCAACGGTCGGTGGCGTCATCAAGGTCTCGCGACCTTCAGGCGCTTCGAAGAAGGGGCGCTCTTTAAATCCGAAGGGACCTGCGACAAGCACAGCCGGGAATTGCTCCCGTGCCGTATTATATTCTTGCGTCGCATTATTGTAGAAACGACGGGCCGCACTGATCTTGTTTTCAACATCCGACAGCTCATCCTGAAGCTGCAGGAAGTTGGTATTGGCCTTCAGGTCCGGATAGGCTTCGGCAAGGGCGAACAGCTTGCCAAGTGCGGCGGAGAGCATGCCCTCCGCTTGAGCTTGGCCTTGGACGGTGTTGGCATTTACGGCCGCGGCACGGGCTTGGACCACCTCCTCAAACGTGTCTTTTTCGTGTTTGGCGTAGCCTTTCACTGTATTCACCAGCTGCGGCACCAAATCCTGGCGTTGCTTAAGCTGCACCTCAATATCGGAATAGGCTTGGTTCGTCGTTTGCCGCAGAGCGACAAGGCGGTTGTAAATGCCGATGATAAAGACGGCGAGGAGAACAACGATGCCGAGGATTACGAGTAATGCAGTCATGTCCTCACGTTACTCTTCAGAGAGCCGCGCTGCAAGGCGAATTCTATCAATAAGCAACAAGTGAGGGCACAGCGATCAAAAGCGTGATTACCGCTAATTGGATAGCAATAAAGGGAAGCACACCTTTGTAGAGGTGGGTCGTCGTCACTTCGGGCGGACTAACCCCGCGGAGGTAGAACAAGGCAAACCCGAAAGGCGGCGTCAGGAAACTGGTTTGTAGATTAATCGCCATGACAACACCGAGCCAGACAGGGTCGATCCCGGCGGCCAGTAATGGCGGCGCGACCAAAGGCACGACAACGAATGTGATCTCGATGAAGTCCAAAAAAAAGCCGAGCACGAACATAACGAGCATGACCAGAGCGAAAGCGCCCCAGACGCCACCCGGGGCTTGTTCCATAAGATGCGCGACCATCTCGTCTCCGCCCAGTCCGCGAAAGACCAAGCTAAATACAGTCGCCCCAATGAGGATGACGAAAACCATGCCTGTAATGTGCAGGGTCGAGCGAGAGACGTCGCCGAGATGTCCACTGCGGAACAATCGGAAAGTGGCAGAGCCTGTGCCCGTCAGTCCTATCAGAACAAGACCGGCCGCGAGGATCAGCGCCAGTCCTTCCAGTCCTGTCCACTGCGTTTGGGCCAGTCTTAGGTCGATGCCAGTCAGGTCTAGGCCCACCAAAGCCAGCAGGGCCAAGGCCGCCCAAAGTGGCCAGGCTTTAAGTTGCGGAAACAGGCGTGATGCGGCGAGCAGCATAGCTCCGAGTGCGCCTAGCGCTGCGCCGCGTGTGGGCGTTGCATAGCCGGACAGGATTGACCCAAGTACAGCCACAATCAAGAAGATCGGTGGGATCATGGCTTTCAGGGATTTTACCAGCAGTGTCTTGAAGTCCGTATCGTCTGGCCAAGGCTCAGCGGGCGCTTTGGCTGGGGTGATGATCGCCGTGATGAAAATATAACCGATATAGGCGGCAACCAGAATCAGGCCGGGGATGAGCGCCCCTGCAAACAGATCGCCAACAGAGATAACGGCTTCGGTCTCTAATCCGTAGCTCCGCTGCGCTTCTTGAAAGGCATTGCCGATCTGGTCGCCTAAGATGACGAGAACGATTGATGGCGGGATGATCTGCCCCAGCGTCCCAGATGCTGCGATTGAGGCCGAGGCGAGGGGAATATCGTATCCGCGCTTTAACATCGTCGGGAGGCTAAGTAGGCCCATCGTCACAACCGTCGCGCCGACAATACCTGTGCTGGCCGCGAGCAATGCGCCTACGAAAATAACGCTAATACCCAGGCCCCCACGCAAAGGGCCAAACAGGTCGCCCATGTTTTGCAGAAGGTCTTCGGCAATCCTCGATTTTTCTAACATCACGCCCATAAAAACGAAGAGCGGAACGGCGATAAGGATTTCTCGCGTGACAAGCGGGTAGATGCGCGCCGGCAGGCTAAGGAAAAAGCTGGGATCGAATAGACCCATAGCTGTTGCGATACCCGCGTAGACGATGCTCACCCCGCCGAGAGTGAAAGCAACATTATAGCCCGCCATCAGCGCGCCGCAGGCGCTGAGGAACATAAGCGCGGCGAGGATTTCCGCCGGGCTCATAATGTGTCGTCCGATGCCACTTGGAAGAAGGTCGCGACCCCTTTGGGACGGTCCGGTCTCGCTTCATCATTTAACGCAAAAGCCGCGCGCAAGGCGATAGCGAGGCCCTGCATAATCATCGTGATGGCGAAAAGTGGGATCATGGTTTTGAGTAAGAAAACCCCGCGAATGCCGTCGCTTTCCGTACTGCCCTCAAAGGTCTGCCAGGCAAAGGCGACAAAGCTTTGGCTGTTCCAGAGTATCAGCAGGCAAGTCGGAAGTAAGAGGAGGTAAAAGCCGACGAGATCAACCCGCGCGCGCCCTTTTTCGTCCATACGTTCGTGGAAAATATCGACGCGAACATGCTGCCCGGCAAGCAGTGTGGCGGCGGCCCCGAGCAGAATTATGGCCGCTTGGAAATAGAAGGCAGACTCCAGCCATTTCGTTGTGGCTGTGCCAAAGATCGAAAGCGCAAAGACCGAAGCCGCCACGCTAAGCACCAGCAAAGGCAAAGCCCATTTCACGATTTCGCCAAGCCGAAAGATGGTGCTGTCAATCGTCTCTATAAGGGCAAAAAGTATGTCTCTGAGCCATTTGGGTTGGACCAGAAGATAGATGACGGGCAGAGCAAGCGCGGGCAAAAAAGCCCAGCCAATGGCCTGTATCATCTGGCCCAGCATGA
>CAZSUW010000100.1:0-5987 GCA_964610115.1 uncultured Algimonas sp. | reverse complement strand
AACACGCCGGGCAGGGCCGCAATCTGGCGGGCTTCCGTTGCATTCATGGCGAAGGGCTTTTCGAGCAGCTGCACTTTGCCGGCCGCGGCTATGGCTGTGTCCAAATGGCGGGACGGGGGCAGGGCGCTATAGACGATATCAATATCGTCCCGCGCACAGAGCGCGGCATAGTCGTTCAGGATAAGGGCATTCGCGACACCATGCTCTGCGGCGTAAATCCGACCTCGATCCGCATCCCGGCAGGCGATGGCCACGATCTCGCAATCTGCGCGCTTCAAGGCGGGCTGAATAATAGCCTTTGGCGCAATGCGCGACGCGCCTAGTAGGCCTATGCGGTAGAGAGGTTGTCTCAAGACCGGGCGTCTTCCGGCACAAACACAATCACAAACCGTTCGAGGTCAGTCCGATTGCGCAATTCGTCATCACTTAACTCTGGCCATTCCATATTGTCACCCATGGGTAAGGGCTCCGCGCCTGGATTATGACTGCAGACAAAGACGGTATATGGTCCGGGATTGATATGCATCCAGAGTTCAGCTTCCGATCCACAGGTTTCCCAGAGCATTGCAAAGCCCGTGTCGCATGAGAAACGAAAGGAGATGATCCTGTCATAAGCCGAGACGTCGGGTTGGGTTTCAGATTGACGCATTGTGATCCAATGATCTTGAAACTGCGAGACTGTGCTGAACATACGATAATGTTCATTGCCAGCAAATCCCGCTTTCGTATCCTCGTCCGTCCAGTTTTCTGTTTTCACATCAAATTCGGCGCTTTCGCCATCACGCAAATGAATTTGAAAATAGTCGGCGAATACCCGACCTTCCGTTTTGTCCGAACGGGGCAAGGCCTGATTTTTCCTTTTAAAAAATCCGAACATTTATTCCGCGTCCGACCCATAGGTCAGCTGCAAGAAAACATCTTCCAAATCGGGCTGGTCTGTGCGCAAATCATCGATTGAGATGCCCGCTTCTTTGACACGGTTCATCAATGCGGTGACTGAGTCAGTTCCCTTCTGATAAGTGATCACCAGATTGCCGTCGTCAATCCGCGCGTTGAGATCTAAAAGTGCGTCCGGCAGGGCGTTTAAAGGCTCTGTCGGTGTAATCACCAATATGCGCCGATCCATGCGGGATAGCAGCGCGCTTTTGCTTTCATTGGCGACGATGTTACCCTGGTGGATGATTGCGATTTGATCGCAGAGCGCTTCGGCTTCTTCCAGATAATGCGTGGTCAGAATGACGGTCGTGCCGCGGCGGTGCAGCTCTTGCACATAATCCCAAAGCTGGCGACGCAGTTCAATATCCACACCCGCCGTGGGTTCATCCAGTATCAGGACTGGCGGATTATGCACGAGCGCTTTGGCGATGAGCAGGCGGCGCTTCATCCCGCCGGAGAGCTGCCGGACATAGGCGTCGCGCTTGTCTGATAGGCCCAGCGCGTCCAGAATTTCATCGGATCTGCGCTCAGATTTTGGCACGCCATAATACCCGGCTTGCAGTTCGAGCGCCTGATAGGGTGTGAAGAACACATCCATGGCGATTTCTTGCGGGACGATCCCGATCGAGGCGCGTGCTTGTCGGGTTTGGGTGGCAATATCATAGCCCATAATCTTGGCCGTGCCGCTGGATTTATTGACCAGCCCGGCCAGGATATTGATCATCGTGCTTTTGCCCGCGCCATTCGGCCCTAACAGACCAAAGATTGATCCGCGCGGCACGATCAGGTCAACCCCGTGCAGGGCGGTCTTGGCCGGGGCTTTCTTGGTCGCCTTATAGGTCTTGGCCACTCCTTTCAGCTCAATCGCAGGGGGGGCGTTATGTGCGCTTGTGTCCATAGGAGAGGCCGCTTAAACGCAAGGCACTGAATCGACAAGGACTGGTAGCCCATGGCGCTCGAAACCCCTACAACTGCCCCCGATCCCGACGCAGATGTCGTGATCGTCTCCAGCAAATATGTAAAATGCGATGGCGGCGGCGGCCCGCTGGGTCATCCGGTAAGCTGGATGGATATGGGCGATGATGATTTTGTGGTCTGCAAATATTGCGACAAAGTCTTCAAGCTGGATCCCAATGCGGCGGGCGGCGCGCACTAATGGGTCAATGGACGTTAGGGGTCCTCGGCGGCTCTGGCCTTTATGATATTGAAGGCCTGTCAAACCGCCAATGGGTGAAGGTCGATACGCCTTGGGGCGATCCGTCCGATGAGATTCTGTTCGCGGATTTTGGCGATGTGCGCCTGCGCTTTTTGCCGCGTCATGGGCGGGGACATCCGCATAGCCCGACCTCTGTGCCTTACCGCGCGAATATAGATGCGCTAAAGCGGGCAGGGTGTACGGATGTGCTGTCGATCAGTGCGGTTGGGTCTTTGAAAGAAACCTACGCGCCCGGTGATTTCGTCGCGATTAATCAATTTATCGACCGAACCTTTGCGCGTGAGAAAAGCTTCTTCGGTCCCGGTTGCGTGGCCCATGTGTCCATGGCCGATCCGATCTGTCCGCGCCTGTCCGGGCTGGCGGCTGATGCGGCGGAAAAAGCAGGCGCAAAAGTGCATCGTGCGAAAGACGGCGAACACCTGACCTATCTCGTGATGGAAGGCCCGCAATTTTCCACCAAGGCCGAAAGCGCGCTTTACCGCCAATGGGATTGCGATGTCATCGGCATGACCAATATGCCCGAAGCCAAGCTCGCCCGCGAAGCGGAACTGCCTTATGCGACGCTGGCTATGGTAACCGATTATGATTGCTGGCATCCCGAACACGGCAGTGTCGATGTGGCCAGCGTGATTGCGATTTTGCAGAAGAATGCGGCCACGGCCAGCGCAACGGTCTCGACACTTTGCGAGAGGCTCAACGTGACGCCGCGCTCGACCTGTGCCAGCGGGATTGAAACCTGCCTCGACGTGGCGATGATCACGGCTCCCGAAGCGCGCGATCCGAAACTGCTCGCGAAGTTGGATGCTGTCGCGGGTCGGGTTTTGGGTTAGCCAATCCGCCGATTGACATGGCCCATTTTGCGGCCCTGTCTGGCTTCGCGTTTGCCGTAAAGATGTAAGCGGGCGGCCGGATCAGCGGCTATCTTCGCCCAATCAATATCGCCAATCAGGTTCGTCATCTCTACAGTATAAGCCGGCTTTGGGTCACCCAGCGGCCAGCCGGCCAGGGCGCGGATATGCTGCTCGAACTGATCCGTGCAGCCCGCATCCATCGTCCAGTGGCCGCTATTATGGACGCGCGGGGCGATTTCATTGACAAGCAAGCCATTATCTGTGTCGAAAAATTCCACGCCCATGACGCCGACATAATCGAGTGTGTTCAAAATGGTGCGCGCAATATCTGCCGCTCGTCCGTCATCGCCGAATGCGGGCGCTAGGCTTGTATGCAGGATGTGATGGCGATGCATATTTTCTGTCAGCGGATAAGCTGCAACCGTGCCGTCAGCGCCGCGCGCGGCGACGATGGACACTTCGCGCTTAAATGTGATCAAGCTTTCTAAAATAAGAGGGACGCCGTGCAGGCGTTCCCACGCCGCATGGACATCCGCAGCTGATCGGATCATGGCTTGACCCTTGCCGTCATAGCCATCGCGGCGTGTTTTCAGCACGCCTTGTCCGCCCATAGCGGCCAGAGCCGTGTCGAGGTCCGCACGGCTATCGACGCGGGCAAAGTCGGCGGTTTTCAATCCGGCGTCCCGCAGGAATGACTTTTCTAGCCAGCGATCTTGCGCTGTCTTCAGGCTGTGAAGATTGGGGGCAAGGCGCGGTGATGTCATGCCAGACAGGGCGGCTTCGACGGTGCCGATCGGGATCGATTCCCATTCATAGGTCAACGCATCGACAGATGCGCCAAACGACATCAGGGCTTCGCTATCATCATAGGGGGCGTGTGTGTGTCGGGTAGAGACCTGTCCGGCGGGGTCTTCGCTGCACGCGCCGTATGTGTGGGTGCGCAGGCCGAGCCGCGCCGCCGCCAGGCAGAGCATGCGCCCTAACTGCCCGCCGCCAAGGATACCGATCATCGAGCCGGGGGGGAGGGGCGAAGGCGACACGGGGCTAACCTTCTGGATCTGTGCCGATAGAAGCGGTCTGCGCGGCGCGCCACGCCTCTAATCTTTTCGCAAGCCCATCATCCTGTGTCGCGAGCATGGCGGCCGCTAACAGACCGGCATTTTTCGCCCCGGATGTGCCAATAGCCAATGTACCGACCGGAATACCGCCCGGCATTTGCGCAATGGACAGCAAGCTATCCAGTCCTGATAGCGCCCGGCTTTCGACGGGCACGCCCAGGACGGGCAGGCGGGTTATGGACGCGCACATACCCGGCAGGTGGGCGGCCCCGCCGGCACCGGCGATAATGACTTTATAGCCCGCCTCAACCGCGCTGTTTGAAAAGTCATAGAGACGTTGTGGTGTTCGGTGCGCGCTAATCACAATGGCTTTGTAGGGCACGTCTAGCGCGTCTAAGGCGTCCGCTGCATGGCGCATGGTCGGCCAGTCAGAGGTGGACCCCATAATGATCGCAACAGGACAATTAGACATAGTCTTTGCTCCAAAGGTGCTATCAGCCTGTGTGATGGCACGAAGAAGCCCTTGCCCATAACGTGTATGGCGCAGATGTGAAGGGCCTGCGTTCAATCGCTGCACGCTTAGGGCGCGTGGATCCGCTTTTGGGCTCGGCAGGCTGTTAGGCCGACCTTAAGTCTTCAGGCCTACACAATGGGGATGACCGCCTATAGCCGTATCACAACTTTGCTGCAAAGTGCTGAGCGTCCTTTGGCCGAGCAGCCGGGCATTACCGACGCAGATTTGCTGCGCGATAATCAAGCCCTCTCTATCGAAGTCGCGACATTGCGCCTACGTGTGCAAGAATTAGAGCGCATGGCCGATTCCGATCCCATGCTAAACGTCTATAACCGTCGCGCCTTCATGCGCGAAATCCGTCGGGCACAAATCGTTATGTCCCGCTATGATTTTGTTTCGTCCATCATTTTTTTTGATCTGGATGGGTTTAAGGCCGTCAATGACAGATATGGTCATGTGGTCGGCGATCAGATTCTACAAAACGTGTCTGCAGTTTTGCTCGCCGGGGTTCGCGAATGTGATATGGTGGCCCGTCTGGGGGGCGATGAATTTGGTGTGCTCTTATTCAAAACAACGCCGGACGTGGCCAAAGCCAAGGCCGAAGTTTTGTCTTGCCGAGTCAATCAGGTGAAATTGGCCCATCCCGACGGGGGGATCGGCGTGTCTGTTAGCTGGGGCGTTGCGCCCTGTGAGCCCGACGATACACCTGAGTCTGTGTTGGATCGCGCCGACCGGGCCATGTATTTCGCCAAGGAAAATCGCTAGATTTTAGACGCAATTGCGGGCGCGGGCGTTTTCGTATTGGGAACGCGTGCTGCCTAAGCAATAATGTCGGGTGTCAGTTGGTTTTCCAGATATTGAATCTGGTCTTTTATAGACAGCTTGATCTTTTTCATGCGCCGAACTTTCAACATATCTGAAACCCCTGTCTCTTGCAGCGCTGTGATTTCTTGATCGATGCGGCGATGTTCAGCGCGAAGGCGCTCTAAAAGCGCGCGGGCTTCCTGCTCGCTTTCGGCCGCATCCGCATCCATCACGTCACCGTTGGCGGCGGCGATCATGTCTGCACGCTGCATAGGCAGAAGGTCGTTAGATTCCGGGTCGTCGCTGTGCATGATATCCGCAAGGCTAAGCAATTTGGAAGAAACCTAGCGGTTTGCGCGCATTTGTGCTAGGACGGAATTATAGCAGACATACGCTTTGTACGGAGATCTTCATGGCATTATCGGCGCATCTGGAATCACTGCAAGCCCGCCACGGGAAGTTAGACGATCAGATCGACCGAGAAATGCGAAGTCCTTTGCCCGATCAAATCCGTGTCGCGGCTTTGAAGAAGAAAAAGCTCCAAATCAAAGACATTATTGCCAAAATGGACGCTGATTCAGACGCGGGGGTCAGCGGCTGATCTTCGC
>CAZSUW010000099.1:0-6035 GCA_964610115.1 uncultured Algimonas sp. | reverse complement strand
TCCACCGCCCCGGCATCCCGCACTGAGATGGAAAGTTTGGAGCCTTTCGGCGCGCTATAGCTTTCGCCCGTCACAAAAATACGGCTGATGACGGTTTTGCCTTGCGCGTCTTTGATCTGCACCCAACTCGGCGCATTGGCGCGTAGCGTAATCATGTTCGGGTCAAACACCGTCTCTTCGGTTTTATCCGCGTCGATTGTATTGACGGTGGCAATAGCCGGGTCAGAGGCAACCGTGCTGACATTGCCGCCATACCAAACGCCGATCATGACGACGAAGCCGATAACGCCCAGCGCCGGCACAAAACCGCGCGGCAGTTTAATTTTCTTCTTAGGGACAAAATGCGGAATGGCGCGTCGACCCAGATTATCCGGCACTTCGCTATCGACCTTATATCGGGCAACAGCCGTGTCACCATTCATACCGAGGAATTTGGCATAGGTCCGCACATAGCCCAGCACATAGCCGATAGAGGGCAACGCCTCTATATTCAGCGTTTCAATCGCCTCGACATAATCGGCTCGAATGTGTGTGGCTTCGTAGATATCGGCAGGCGACAGCTCAAGCGCTTCGCGACGCGCGCGCAGCTCCGTGCCAATATGCACAATCGTGTTGTCTTGTTCCGTGACAGTCACTGTCTACACCCTCAATCACGCCCCCGCAGCGTTTCCCTAATTATGTTTATAGTTAAGGAACATGAAAGTAGCGTTAACGAAAATGAACACCCCGCGCAAACGGGTTATTCAGATTAAATTTGATGTACACACAAGCGGATACTTTATGCAGTTTGTTTCACCTCTATCATGAAATTTTCCTTTCAAATTCAACCTGATATTTGTTGACACGCCCTGTTGTGTATGGCGTTATACAGGCATCGGGGCGAATTCATAAATTTATCAATGTCCTGATAGAGTTTGGGGCATATACGTGGGTGTGGAATTAGACATCAATGAGGGTCACGGCTTGGCAATTGCCAGACCGCTTGGTCGGCGTGGCCATTTAATGGAACGCTATCGCCACTTGCGCAAAATTCAGGGTCGAATATTCGGCAGTAATTACGACGTTTCCAATCGCTGCAACCTTTTTTGTGAAGGCTGTCTCTATTTCGCCGGAGGTGAATATAAAGACTTTTCGGATAGCAATGACACCGACTCTTGGGACCGTTTCTTCGCAAAAGAAGCCGAGCGCGGCGTAAATTTTGCCTATATCGCCGGTGCGGAACCTTCGCTCGAACCCGCGCGGCTCGCGGCCATTGCGCGCCATATTCCCAATGGCAATATCATGACAAATGGCATCAAAAAAGTGGATGCTTCTATCCCCTATAGTATTCATGTCTCTATTTGGGGGGATAAAGACAATGTTGCGGATTATCGCGGCGCCGATACCACAACCAAAGCCATGCAAAATTATAGCGGCGACCCACGCGCGACAATGGTGATGACTATCAATGGTCAGAACATCGAACAAATCAGAAATGTCGCGGCGCAATGTGCTGAATATGGTTTACCGCTAACCTTTAGTTATTTTTCTGCAACGACGGATTACATGAATCTGACCCGCGGCTTAGATCATGCGGATGATTATATTTTCAACTCTTCTTCCGACAATCACTTACGCATGTCACCCAAAGCCTTCGCGGCGGCGCGTCGTGAAATTACGGCTTGTAAAGAGATATTCCCGGAAACCATCATATATGAGGACGCTTATGATGACTGGGTCAGTCAAGACGGGGCGCTGTATGACCTCGATGAAGACGGCGTAGCCAAAAATTGCGGCAATCGCCTGACAGACCATTTCCAACATATCAGTGTAGATTTGGAACAACACAGTGGGAAATGTTGTATGCCCAATATCGATTGTTCTGACTGTAAAGCCTATGCCATTGGCTATGCATCCTACCTAACCCTTCAACACTCATTTAAAGACCTCAACAAATTTGAGACATGGCTGAATGTACTGGAAACTTGGCTAAGGCTTTATATGCCAAATAAATACTCAAGAGCCTTGGGGTGAAAATCAAGGCGCTCAATAACGCGGTTCAAGTCTCGGACATAAATCTTGAGAATGATGAAGACTGTCTAGAACTCGGACGTGTTGTTGCCTCAGAATGTGTGGTCTTTGTTGACAGCAGCGTAAGTGAGAAAAGGTTATTTGAGCTTCAATGCCTCTGGGGTCAGCCGAGCCAACCCTTAATCCATAAATATGTCGCGAATGGACTGCTAAGGGGCAGGCATTGGCGCGAATTCCAAGTTCATCTTGCCCAAATTGCACGTGCGGTTGATGAGATATCGGGTCAAACCGGCATGACACGCGTTAGTTTTGAAAAAGATAAAAAAGGTAAAGCGACGGGTATCTTCACAAATGGAGAATTAGACTGGCATTGTGACAACCAAGCCATGCAGGACTCTCAACGCGTGGTCGGACTAATGAGTCTTTGGGCAACACAAGGAAGTCAAACCTCGTTTTTATGTACAGCAAGAGCCTATCAAAGCCTCTCGGCTTTAGACAAATCAATCGTCGATGAACTCCAATGTGTTTGGGCTTGGGACGGCGGAACCATGAGTAAAGGTCTGGACTCTGCTCAGTTAAATGTGGTGCGTTATGGCATGGCACCGTATGACGGAATAGAGTCTAATTTAGTCAACGTCACAGCCAGTGGCGTCAAAGGTATAAATTTTCCAAGTCATAGCTTTAGCCACTTTAAAGGCATGAGCCGAGATGAAAGCCTGATGTATAAAAAGCATCTTTGGTCCTATCTCGATAAGCCAGAATATAAATATCATCATGACTGGAAAGATGGACAAATTTTGTTCATGGATCAAAATATCACCCTACATGCCAGACCGACGAATGTTTCTGATGGAAATAAACGAACGATGTGTCGTATGATTAGTTATATGGATAAATTATACCCAGGACATGCGCCTCTTAACTCCGTTCAAATTAATGGGAAACACTATTCCCACGACGATTTTATTAGTTTGGTAGATTCAGCCAAAAGAGGTGATTATTACAATCGCAAGACATCACAACGCATCTACGCCTAAAGCACGATGACTAATAATAAGAACCCGATCGCCTATGCGAACCGGATGCAAAACAGTCTATCGCCCATAGAGGCTACTAAACTTTGGGAAAAAATTGTAACGTCCGAAGCTGATAATCCGAACGCGCAAATTGGATTAGCAAAATGTTACGCAATGAGCGATCGGTACTCAGATGCAGATTATCTTTTCTCGCAAGCGGTGAATAAGGCGCCCAATAATGCTATTTTTCAATTAGTAAGACTCAGAAACGCGAAAAACTTTCAAGGGCCATCAACACTTTCATCTCAATTACGGGAACTCATCCAGGCCTTCCCAGAAAACGGAATTATACGTCATGAGGCCGCGGTCTATTATCAAGACAACAATCAATTCGAAGAGGCGTTACAGGTCTTACAGCCAATCATCGATAAAAACCCTGAATCACAAGGTTGGACACTTTGTAAATTGAGAAGGGCCCAAATTCTAAAACATTCGGGAGAGGAGGATGCTGCGGAGAATGAATTTCTTTCGCTACTAAAGAATAATGAAACTTATGCACCAGCCCTCAACGGATTACTTAATTTACCGATTAAAAAAGTAAGGGAGCAAACACTAAGACCAATTTTAGAAACACAGTCTTCTAAGGACCTTGGTAATTTTACTCATTTTATAAGGCTTTATAAATTCTACAAGCTTTATGGGTTTGATGACCAAGCAGAAGAATCTCGAAAAAGTTTCCGTCAGCACTCTGACATTTTCACCGACGACGCGATTAAACTTTCTGAGTTGGTAAGAAATATCACTCTTCCTAAAGATACTTCAAATTTCGACATTAAAATATGGCGGGCCTGGAGGTTGTCGCAATTTGAAGAAAATAAATGGAAACAATGGATATCAGACATTCAATGGCGGCAAGCTGTGCGACTGTTGTCTTGGAAATATTGCGCGGCTTTTCCGGAGGTAGAAAACGCTACAGATAATATTACAGAGCCCCCGAACATCTATGGAAAAATTAAGTCTAACGAAACGAATAAAGCCGTTTTAATAGCCGGAACACATCAACCGCCTGCATCATTGCTCACACGCCATATGGAAACCTATTATCCTGCGTTTCAGTCACTTACTTACACACCACATAATTTGATTTGCCATCCAAACCGCCACTTTACAATTTCAGGATCGGGTAAAACCGATATCAAGATGCTTATAAAAAAACTTAGCCAAGGACACATGGTTGGCATTGGGCCGGACACTCCTAAATTAGATAACGCAGTATATATTCCCTTCCTAAGCGGGGAGATTCGTCTATCAACGATTATCCCTCGACTGTCTTACAGTCAAAATATCCCAAGCTATGCCATTTTACCTTACTGGCAAGATAGACAATATGGGTTTGAACTGATTGCCTTACCCATGCCGAAGCAAGGCGAAACGAAAAGAGTTTTTATTCAACGTTGGTGCACTGCCTATCTCGCAGAATATGAGAAGCCATTGAAAAGTAGCGGCCGACTTATCAACGCCAAATCTGATTCATGGTCAACAATGCGGTTTCCTGATCAGTCTATTCTTTAACATGAATACATTACCAATCCGTCGCATGACATCTTGGTTTTTGATGACTATATGAGTGATATGACAATCTTCTTGCCAAATAATCGAGACTATTGGGCGCCGCTATTTGCGTTGCTGCTCTCGGGTGGATTGCTGGCGGGGGCGTGGATATCGCAATATGGATTTGGCTACCTGCCCTGTCAGATGTGTTATTGGCAGAGACATGTTCATAAAGCCGTTGTGGTCGTTGCCCTCCTCGCTTTGCTCATGGTGAAAATGGGATTGCCCCTGAGCCGTGCTTTATCACTGCTTTTGGTTCTATTACTCATCGGCAGTGCGGGGCTCGCTTTTTATCATGCGGGTGTCGAATTTAAGTGGTGGGAAGGCCCCAAAGGCTGTGCGGTTGGCGATGTGTCTCTGCCTGATTTTACCGACGATGATCCTTTCGCTCAGCTCGATCAAAAATTCAAACCCCCGGCTTGCAGCGAAGCGGTCTGGGTGTTCCTGGGCCTATCTATGGCGATGTGGAATGCTATAGTTTCTTTATTGGGTGCCATCATCGTCGCCCTATTGGGAAAGCAGAAAAATGGCTAAGTCAAAACGCATGAATCCGAGAGTCGCTGAAATGCTCCGTGTTGATCACGCGGGTGAATATGGCGCCGTGGCCATCTATAAGGGACAGAAGGCTGTCTTCGCGGCTAATCCCAAAACGCACGCTATGGCCGAACAACTCCAAGAAATGCAGGATGAAGAGCAAAAGCATTTGGACGCCTTTGACAAGCTCTTAGTGGAACGGGGTGTTCGCCCCACCGCCATGACACCGATATGGAATGTCGCCGGATATGGCCTTGGCGTCGTCACGGCCCTTATGGGCGAAAAGGCAGCTCATGCCTGTACCGAAGCTGTCGAGACGGTGATTGAACAACATTATGACAGCCAATCGCGAGAAATCGCGGATGAAGAACCTGAATTAGCGGCCACTTTCCGAGAGTTTCGCGAAGACGAGCTGCATCATCGTGACATCGCTGTTGAAGGCGGCGCACAAGAGGCCCCCGGCTACGCCCTGCTCTCCCGCGCTATTCGTTTTGGGTGTCACGCCGCGATTAAAATTACGGAAAAGATTTAAATCACCTAACTTATAATTAATTCAAATAACTGCTAAATTTTATGTTGTCGTTAATTGAAAAGATTTAGGCGAGTACTTAATTCCGGCTCATTTGGGCTCTTTTAAAGAGATGACATGATGAATATTCGTACACCCCTAACACTCTTAGGCGCTATATCTATGGTGAGTTTGTCCGCCTGTGCTAGCGGAGGGGCAGCGCATCAACCCATTATCGACGGGCCTAATGATCCACAATATCGCGCCGCCTATCAGCAAGACCTCGCAGAATGTCGGAAAGTCGCTGAACAACGTAAATACGATAATTCCGATGTGCGGACTCAGGCCTTAGTCGG
>CAZSUW010000098.1:0-6064 GCA_964610115.1 uncultured Algimonas sp. | reverse complement strand
GCGAATGTGTTCATGGCCTGTTGCGCGACATCTTCGGGCAGATCGCCCGTCTTGTAATCATAGCCGACCGTGCCGGACACGAAGCACCAATCGCCTTGCACGACGGCGCGGCTCATAGCGTAGGTCTTTTCGCCCTCTGACAGGCTGATGAATTGGCGTTTGGGTTTGGATTTTGATTTGGTCATTTTATTTCCTTGTCCCCGGCATTTATTGCCGGGGTCTGGGTGGGTCTTGATTCACAAAAGGTGCGATCATTTGAGCCATCGTCTTGTGGGTTTGAAGGAGAGCAGGCCCCGGCAATAAATGCCGGGGACGGTGAATATGTTAAATGTATCACGGACAAATCTCCGTGGTCCAATTCGTGGTATGACTGCCCCGCGCGCATTTGATCCGTGTGCCATAGGCGGCGAGTTTTCCGGCATCAAACAGCGCGTAGCTTTCTTCGGCCGCGACGCTGTCATCCGGAAGGCCCGTTCGGCGGATGACGAAAATCGTCGCGCCATCGACCATCTTTTCGGTCATAGAAACGCGCGTCTGCGGGCCGGCATTATCATTGTAGTAGACGAGGATTTCGTCCTTCGCCGCGAACTGCTCCATGCCGCGTTCAACCGGGATAAAGCGTGCGAGATCAATGCTGTAATCGGACGGGTCGAGAGATGTCAGATCATCCGGCATCATCGCCGCCCCGCTGGCCATCATCGCTTCGCCTGTCGCGGCGTCGACAGATGACGTCGGCGGGGTCGGAACGGTCGGCAGGTCAGTTGAAGCGCTGGCTGTCGGTGTTGTTGGCGCATCGTCTTTGTCGCCCGAAACGGCCACATAGAAGCCGAAGGCGAGACCGAGTGCGATCGCAATCCCTGCGGCAACGCGATTACGTGGCGTATCTGGCACATTTGATATTCCAAACATCAGCCCACGCTTCCTTCCAGAGAAATCGCCACAAGCTTCTGCGCTTCGACAGCAAACTCCATGGGCAGCTTTTGCAGCACGTCGCGGCAGAAGCCGTTTACGAGCAGCGCGACCGCGTCTTCTTCCGACAGGCCGCGCTGGCGGCAATAGAAGAGCTGGTCATCAGAGAGCTTTGAGGTCGTCGCCTCATGCTCGAACTGCGCGGTCGGCGTACCGCTCTCAATGTAAGGCACAGTATGCGCGCCGCACTGATCACCGATTAGCAGGCTATCGCATTGCGTAAAGTTGCGCGCACCTTTGGCTTTACGGTGCGCGCTGACGAGGCCGCGATAGGTCTGGTTCGATCGCCCCGCGCTAATGCCTTTCGAGATAATCCGGCTGGACGTGTTCTTGCCCAGATGGATCATCTTCGTGCCTGTATCGGCTTGCTGGCGACCATTGGTGATGGCGATGGAATAGAACTCGCCCTGGCTATTATCGCCGCGCAGGATGCAACTTGGATATTTCCATGTCACGGCAGAGCCGGTCTCGACCTGAGTCCAGCTGACCTTGGAGTTTTCACCGCGGCAATCGGCACGTTTGGTCACGAAGTTATAAACCCCGCCCTTGCCTTCACTGTCGCCCGGCCACCAGTTCTGCACGGTGGAATATTTCACTTCCGCGTCTTTCAACGCGATGATCTCCACAATCGCGGCGTGGAGTTGGTTTTCATCGCGCATCGGCGCGGTGCAGCCTTCCAAATAAGAGACGTAAGAGCCTTCATCGGCGATAATCAGCGTCCGCTCAAATTGGCCTGTGCCTTGCGCATTCATGCGGAAATAGGTCGACAGCTCCATCGGGCAGCGCACGCCCGGCGGGATATAAACAAA
This sequence comes from uncultured Algimonas sp., assembly GCA_964610115.1. Taxonomy (GTDB): domain Bacteria; phylum Pseudomonadota; class Alphaproteobacteria; order Caulobacterales; family Maricaulaceae; genus Litorimonas. Next base: position 4,286 of record CAZSUW010000098.1, on the reverse strand, counting down.
CGATCCATCAGAGAAGACGGCATTGTTGAGAGTCGCGAAGTAATTATCCGTGACGGGAACGACCGAACCCATATATTTACGCACGAGTTCAGGATGTTCTTTCACGGCTTCACTGAAAGAACAGAAGATAACCCCATGTTTTGCCAGCTCTTTTTTGAACGTCGTCACGACGGATACACTGTCAAACACGGCGTCCACGGCAACCTTCGGCGCGCCTTCAACGCCAGCGAGGACTTCTTGCTCTTTCAGCGGAATGCCGAGCTTGTTGTAGATCTCAAGGATTTCCGGATCAACTTCGTCGAGCGACTTCGGCCCTTCCTTCTTCACCGGGGCAGCATAGTAGTAAAGCTCGTCATATTTCGGCTTTTCATAGTCCACCATCGCCCATTCGGGTTCTTCCAGCGTCAGCCAGCGCTGGTAAGCTTCCAGCCGCCACTCCAGCAGCCATTCCGGCTCTTCCTTCTTTGCGGAGATGAAACGGATCACATCTTCGTTCAGGCCCTGCGGGGCGAATTCCTGCTCAATGTCGGAATCGAAGCCATATTTATACTTATCCGCTTCGAGTGCGCGAACGCCCTCGACCGTTTCGGCTTCGATGCCGTCTTTTACTTTGATGTCAGTGCTCATAGTCATACTTACGCGGCTAACGCCTTCTTGCGCTGCTTGGCGTAGCTTTCGGCTACGCGGTCAACGTCGTTCAGTGTATTTCCGGGGCCGAAGCTAATGCGGATGGCGCCGTCTGGGGCGTCGTCCAAGCGACCCATGGCGCGCAATGCGCGGCTTTCACCGACCTTGCCTGACGAACAGGCTGTGCCGTTTGACACAGAAATCCCGTCCAAATCAAAGCCCATCATCGCCGTCATGCCGCGCAAGCCTGGCGCGCTGAAAAACAATGTATTCGGCAAGCGGTCCGTACACTGCCCGAAGATAACCGTGTCTGGGTCCGCAGCGCGCAGCTTGGCTTCCAGTGCATCGCGCAGAGCTGAGACATTAAACCGGCCGTCGATTAGGTCTACAGCAGCACCAAACCCAGCGATACCCGGTACGTTTAGCGTGCTCGCGCGGCGTCTTTGTTCTTGCCCACCCCCGCGCAGCAGCGGCGTAAACGGGGCGTCGGGCGAAACATAAAGCGCGCCCACGCCTTGCGGGCCGCCAATCTTGTGCGCGCTCACGGCCACATAATCGGCCGGGTAAAGCATGGGCAGCTTGCCCAGCGCTTGAACTGCATCGATTAGAACCAGCCCGCCCGCAGCATTCATGCGGTCAATCGCGCGGTCCGTGTCTTGGATCACGCCTGTTTCGCTATTGGCCGCGACGAGAGAGAGAAACGGACGGCCCCAATCCTCGACCCAATTTTCCAGCAGTAAATCCAGCGCATCCAAATTCGTCTGACCCTCTGGCGTGGCAGGCAGCAGGGTGACCCGCGCGCCCGTCGCTTCCGCCGCCATGATAGAGGCGGGATGATCGAGCGACGAGACGATCAGGTGCTTGCATCCAGACTGCACCGCTGAATGGATCGCCGTATTGATCGCTTCCGTGCCAGAGGCCGTGAAGATTATATCCTGCGCGCATTGCCCCATCGCCATGCCGACCGCTTCGCGCGCCTTGGCCACGATCTGTCCGGCTGCGCGGCCGTGACCATGCTGCGCGGACGCATTGCCGATAACCGACATAGCCACTGCCACCGCATCAATGACGGCCTGCGGCGCGGGGCTCGTCGCATTATGATCGAGATAGATGCGCGTCATTATTCGGCGGCCTCCATCTCGCGCGATGGGAGGGTCCCATCGATCACGTCTTGGACACTCACGCCCGCGAGAAAGCCTTCAATGTGATCTTCCAACGCGCCCCAGAGCGAGTGGGTCAGGCAGCGGGTTGTTCGACCCGTACAGCCCAGCGCCGCACCCGGTGAGCAACCATGGGCTTTGATCGGCTCGTCCACGGCCTCGATAACATCGGCAACACGCACTGTATGGGCCGGCGCAGATAGCGCATAGCCCCCTTTGGGTCCGCGCTTGCTGGTAACAATACCCGCGCGGCGGAGATCGGCAAAAACTTGCTCTAGAAAAGACAGACTCAAGCCCTGACGCACCGCAATCTCAGAAAGACTGACGCGCGCGCCTTCGCCTTGGTTGGCCAAGTCAGCAATAGCGGTCACCGCTGTCCGTCCTTTGGCGCTGAGTTTCACGGTCGGTCTATTTCTCTCACTGTAGTTTTTTTTGCATTTGAATCGCCGCGCCGATAGAGAGCGCGTTCAACTCTAACTGGACGGGCACGTAAGTATTCCGACCAAATTAGTCAAGAATAGGGTCTGCATAGGCTGCGCGGCATTTTTGCAAGTCTTTAGACAGGCCAAAAAGACAGAAGAGAATTCATGCCAGAAGTCATTTTTGCAGGCCCTGACGGGCGTCTTGAGGGTCGGTATACACCCTCTGAGGATCCGACCGCACCTTGCGCGCTTATCCTGTCCCCACACCCCAAGGCGGGCGGTCATATGGATCACCGCATTCCTGTTGCAATGTATGAACAGTATAAGCGTCGTGGCTTCTCTGTTCTGCGGTTCAACTATCGCGGCATTGGTCGGTCCATGGGGACTTATGATAACGGCCAAGGCGAGTTGCAGGATGCGGCCTATGCGCTGGATTGGATGCAGAGCTTCAACCAGAACGCGCCGTTTAGTTGGGTCTCAGGCTATAATTTCGGCGCATGGATCGGCATGCAGCTGTTGATGCGCAGACCAGAGATTGCGGGCTTTATCTCTATGAGCCTGCCGACGAATACGTATGACTTTAGCTTCCTGGCTCCCTGCCCGGCATCAGGTCTGATCGTGTATGGCGACGAAGACCCGATCGTGCCGCATGAAGATGTTGTGCGCGTGGCCGAAAAAATTCGTGTGCAGAAAGGTCACGTGGTTTCTACACACCTTATCGAGGGCGCAGACCATTTCTACACTGACCATTTGGATGAAGCGCTCGACGTGATTGACGACTATCTCGATGCACATTTGGACCCGCGCTACAGCCCGCCGCGTGAACTTCGTTTGCTGGAACATGAGTAGACGATAACTCTACTCACTTAAGAATGACCCGGCCCCTTTTTCTTGGTGGGCCGGGTTTTTCTATACGGGATAGGCAATACGCCCGCCAACCATCGGTTCCGGCACGCCTGTCGTGGTCGGGAAACTGTTTGGCAATCCGCGCAACACTCGCACGGCGAGATAGGCGAAGGCTTGCGCCTCGATAGCGTCACTGTCCCAATCATAATGTTCAGCGGGTAGAACGGGGCAGCCAAGGCCAAGAGACAGAATCGTCAGAATTGTGCGATTATAGCGTCCCCCGCCACAGACGACGAGGCGGTCTGGGCGCACCTGCATTTGCTGCAATGTGTGCAATACTGAAGACGCCGTGAACTGGCACAGCGTCGCGGCGCCGTCTTCGCGGCTCATGCCTTTCATTTCACCCAGGACATCGAAGTCATACCGATCGGCAGATTTTGGCCAAGAGCGTTTAAAAAAGTCACGCTCAAGCCAGTGATCGACGCGCGCGAAATCGACCTCACCCTTTCGACTGATTACACCGTCGCGATCCACCTCGCCGAGCCAGCTATCCAGCGGCCCATTCGCCGGACCTGTATCGCTGGCAAGAAGTGTTTCACGTGAAACAATCGTGATATTGCCAACCCCGCCGAGGTTGAGGACAGCCGTGACGCCTTCGAGCTTTGACCACTCGACTAAAGCCTTATGGTAGATCGGCGCGAGAGGCGCGCCCTGCCCGCCTTTGTTTACATCTTCGCTGCGGAAGTCGTAGACCACGGGTCGTCCGAAAGTGTTGGCTAGGCTTTCGCCCTTGCCGAGCTGAAGCGTTTTCAGTTTATCCGGCCGGTGAAGGATCGTCTGACCATGATAGCCGATGAGATCGAAAGTCCATTCCGGAAGACACTCGATGACCCCAATATGTGAATTGTCCACAACCCAATCTGCTTGCGCCAGACTGTTTGGCGCTGGTCCCTCAAAGTTCCACGCCAGCGCGGCCTGTGTCGCGGTTGAGAGATTGGCTTTCGTCTCTTCAGAGAAGAGTGTTGTTTGAGCTGGCCCAAACCCAAAAATCGTCTCCCCATCCGTTTCAAGGATCGCAGCATCAATACCGTCAAGCGACGTGCCGCTCATTAATCCAAGAACGCGATAGACTTTGCTCATATCGCCCTTTGACACTATTCTCGCTATGATTAGAAGCCCGCGCCATGAGTGATTACAAATCAGAGCTGATGAACACGCTGACGGAGCGCGG
>CAZSUW010000097.1:4071-6187 GCA_964610115.1 uncultured Algimonas sp. | reverse complement strand
ATCTGGGGCACAGCCCGGCTCGCGCGTGCCCGGCTCTATACCCCTGCTTTCCCCGGCTGAATAAGCGGCCGTCTTTCTGGCGACGGACTTAGATTTTCTCGGACACGCGAATAGCGGCATGGCACCCGGCCCGAATAACGCGGGAGAGTAATTGGTAAGCGGGGGCGTCTTGTGCGCCGCCTTCAATCGCTATGTCGCGGTGATGCAGCTCATCCTCGCGGAACTCCCGAAAGGTCGCGGCCAGGTCAGGGTCGTCTTCGGCCACGGCTTCTGCTTGTTTGGCATAGTGCTGCTCGATCACCGTTTCGACGGCTTCCGTGCAGGCATGGGCGGCTTTTTCGCCCATTAAAGCGGTTGCGACGCCCAGCCCGTACCCGGCCATATTCCAGAGTGGCATCATGGCGGTAGGACGGACATTGCGTTCGACGAGCAGGCGGTCAAACGCATCAAGGTGCTTTTGCTCCTCCGCTTTCATCTCGCCAAGCTGTTCGGCCATCTCCGCTGTGCGAGGGCTTTGGCTGAACACGGCCTGCTGACCGCGATAAATGGCGACGGCGCCATATTCACCGGCATGATCGACGCGCAGCATTTCTTCTATAGCGCGGCGGGCGCGTCCGGATAGGCGACGATTGTGCCCCGCTCTTGTCCTGGGTCTCGGTTTCATCCGTTTGTCTTTCCCATCAATCCGAGTTTCGCGACGCCCAAAGCGCCCAGCAGTGAGATCAAGCCATTCCATCCCGCCATAGATAGGCCCAGAAAGCTCCAGACCACGTCCGAACAGGCGGGTCCGGCGATGGGTTCATCAAAAATCGCCAGCGGATTGGAGAGGTCATACTCCGCCGTGCTGCCATCAAGGTTGGCCGCACATTGTTTCGGACCTTCTAACAGGCCCCATTCAACGCCCACATGATAGCCGGCTAGACCGGCGCTAAATAATAAGGCGAGAATAAGCAAAGCGGGACCAAGACGCGGCGGTAGGACGCGCCCGCCGAAAATAGCCCGAAAGGCAATAATCGCGACCGCTAGGCCGATAACGGCCATATGCGCATGGCGTTGCCAGTAACACATAATGCACGGCGCATAGCCAAAGCCATATTGAAAAACCCACGCGCCAATGAGCAAGGCGAGCGACAAACCACCCCCGAAAAGGGCGGCGCGCACGTCGCGGCTGTTCAACGGCGATGTCTTACGCAAAGCGGTCATTCATCCTCTATATAGGCGATGCGCGGTTAAAGGTCATCTTATTCAGCAGGTCTCTTCGTCGCGACCAAGGGCGTGAAAGACGTATGACAGGTATCCATCTGCCTGCTTAACTTGTTCTACAAGGGTGACATGTTTAACGTCGGCTTAAATCACTGTATTCTAAGGCCTGCCGTCAAATGACTGCCGATCTGACATCTGAGAACTTGCGCGCAGAAAGCCGTGCTGTGACGAAGTCTGTCGGCGCGCGTCTGCGGGCGCAGCGACTGGCCAGACAGTGGACCGTAACAGAGGCGGCCAAGGCGTCTGGCGTGCGGGCTGAATATCTTTCCGCGATTGAAAAAGGCGAAACGGAAAATCTGCCCTCGATCGGCTATGTCTTGGGCTATGTGCGGTCCTATGCCCGGGTCTTGGGCCTGGATGAGCGCACCTCTGTTACGGACTATAAGGCCGAGCTTTCAGGGCGCACGACCAAACGTCCACGCGGTATTCCCCATTTCGTACCGCGCCGGAGCTGGCGATTGCCCAAAGGCAGTATTCCGGCGCTTGGCGTGGTGGCTGGCGTCGTCATGTTAGGGGCGTGGTACGGGGTGGAGCTCGATACGCGCGCCGCCTCTTTGCCGGACGCGCCAATCGCACTGGATGCGAAAGAGGTAGAAGAGAGTGAAGCCACGCCAGACACGGTCGTAACCGTTCTGGCCAATGCGCCAAGCTGGGTCAGCCTACAAGATGAGCGGGGGCAGCTTGTCGTCAATCGGGTTTTCGTAACGGGCGAGCGCTGGCAGATGACCCGCGGGGCGAGTTATACTCTATCGGTACGGGACGGGGCAGCGATAGAGCTTCTTGTTGGCGAGCGTTCTCTGGGCCCGATTGGCACGCAAGGCGTACCGGTCAGGGATTACCCGCTCGCCACGGT
>CAZSUW010000097.1:0-3971 GCA_964610115.1 uncultured Algimonas sp. | reverse complement strand
ACTGCGCAAGACGAAGCGCGCGCTAAAACACCGCCTTTAATCTGTCATGCTTTCGCGCTAGAGCGCGCTTATGAGTGCACAACCTACGTCTTTGAATGCCGTTCGTCCTTGGCGTACGATTGAGCGGCGACCCTGTCGCAAAATCCACGTCGGCTCTGTGCCAGTCGGCGGCGATGCGCCAATCGCGGTGCAATCCATGACAAACACGCTGACCCACGATGTGGATGCAACCGTTGGACAGATTAAGCGCCTAGAAGATGTCGGCGCGGATATTGTGCGCGTCTCTGTGCCTGATCCTGACAGCAGTGCCGCCCTGCGCGCCATTGTCGATCAGGTCACCGTGCCGCTCGTGGCCGATATTCACTTTCACTATAAGCGCGGGATCGAAGCGGCAGACGCCGGCGCGGCCTGCCTGCGGATCAATCCGGGCAATATTGGCGGTCAGGACCGGGTGAAAGAAGTGGTCGCCGCAGCGCGGGCCAATGGCTGCTCTATTCGGATCGGGGTGAATGGCGGGTCTTTGGAGAAAGACCTGCTGGAAAAATATGGCGAGCCCTGTCCCGAAGCCATGGTCGAAAGCGCGCTCATGCATGCGCGCATGTTAGAAGATGAAGGCTTTGGTGAATATAAGATCAGCGTAAAGGCGTCCGATGTCTTTCTGACGGTTGCGGCCTATCATCAACTGGCCGAGGCGACGGACGCGCCGCTGCATTTGGGCATTACAGAAGCCGGCGGGCAGCGCATCGGGACGGTCAAATCCTCGATCGGCATGGGCAATCTGCTCTGGGCCGGTATTGGCGATACGATCCGGGTGAGCCTGTCTACTGAACCCGAAGAAGAAATCCGTGTCGGCTTTGACATGCTGAAAAGCCTCGGCCTGCGCACGCGCGGCGTGAATATCATTTCCTGCCCGTCTTGTGCGCGGCAAGGCTTTGATGTGATCGCGACCGTGCGGGAATTGGAAGAAAAACTCTCCCACGTGTCCGAGCCGATTTCCCTGTCGATTATTGGCTGTGTCGTGAACGGTCCGGGTGAAGCGATGTTTACCGATGTCGGCTTTACGGGTGGGTCTGCGGGCTATGGCATGATGTATCATGCGGGCAAGAAAAGCGGCAAAACCGACAATAACGATATGATCGATGAAATCGTTCGCGCCGTGGAAGCGAAAGCCGCGGCGCTTAAGGCGGCGCGCGAGGGTCTGGCAGAGGCCGCGGAATAATCGTCTCCTTTTTATTTATTTGCTGATCACGCGCGACAGATCGCTTTGGATAATTCGTCTAAGTTTGTAACGTTATATAGTAACCTATTGAAAAAAATGCTTTTTTCGCATTAATTTCCTATCCCATGGGAACCTCTCACTCCTTTTGCGCGTAATCATGTCAGTTTGTTGGCTAAAGCTTAGCCGTAGCTGAAGAGTGAGAAGGATAGCCCATGTTAAAACGATTAGCGTGCGTTAGCGCGGCTGCGCTTGTAGCGGCTTGTGGTCAAGCCGATGTGACGGAGGACGTTTCCTCCGCAGCCGAAACAGCGGTCGAAACAGTCAGCGCCGCCATGGACGGAGACGTCTGCGATACCTTCGGTCCTCAAACCCCGCGTGACATTACCTCGGTTGCGGGTCTGAACCTGGATGACTTTCCTATGGCGCCAGCCAGCACAGAAATGAATTTGTGCAACATCCACACGCACACAAATGCCGAACATAAAGGCCCGGACTTCTCTGTCTTCGTCAATGATAGCGATTATGGCGGTTATGCCTGTAACGCGACAGATACGCTAACAGATGCGGAACTCGCGCCAGCGCCGGGGGCCTATGGTAAGGTCAAGCCGGGCGACACGATTGAGGTCCACTGGGTCCACACAAGCTGCGACATTGATCCAGGCGAAGGGCTGGGCTCTTGTCTGTCCGACACGTGCACAGACCCGCTCTTGCGCGTCGAAGCGCAAACCTTCCTTGTCGTGAATGATCCCAATGCGCTCGACTTCACACAGATGGATTGGTCGGGTGCCGAGGTGAATGGTCTGGATCAGCCCATGATGATCCCGTCCAATACAGGCACGCCGGTCGTCTTCCGCGGGTCAACAACAGGCCCAAGCTTTGACCAGCAGACTTGCTCCCCGTTGAAAGTCACATGGTCTGTGCGCCCGCAATGCGCCAAGCTTGACATCAACTCGCTGCACCGCTGGGCGGAAGAGGGCAATGTCTTTAACGAAACCGCCAGCCATGGCGTCCGCCAGCTGGTCACGGATCCGCGCCTGCTGTCGCCGATCAATTAAGGGGCTTTTCGCCCATCAAGAAAGGGGGTTTCCCCTAAAACGAAGCCCGCCATCCATGGTCCCGGATGGCGGGCTTTTTTGTTTGTCCTCGCTTTTTTGGGCCAAAAAAAAGGCCGCTCGAGGGGAAGGGGAACAGTCCCGAGCGACCTAGCATCGAAAAGATGCTTAGATTATGAGATCAGTCGATTAGGACGGATCGAATGGCAGGGAGGAGTGGTGCAGATTGATCCGCAACTCACCTTCATCGTCGAGGACGTAGCCGAACGTGTACTCGACCTTGGTCACAGACCCGTCAGCTTTGGAGAAGAAATAGTTCCCCATCGCCATCGCCGAATCGTTATCCGTATAGATCGCATTGTTTTCCCAACGCACATCGGTCCAGCCAGAGATCGCAAAGCCTTTATCCTCTGAGCCTTCGCGGCCGACAAAATAATCCAGCGCTTCGCCAAATGTTTCACGGAATTGGTCTTCAGCGGCCAGTGTTGGCTTAAACATCACGTCCGTCAGGCCATAGGCGTAAAGCGCATTGATGTGCTGTGTGGCGCGGGCCGTATAATCGCCATTAGATGTATGTGTGCTGGCAATCGCAACAATGCCTTGACCCCATTCTGTTTGGGCATCGATCACATCTTGTTTGGTGATGGCGCTAGCGGTCATGGCGTCAGCGGTGGCGCAACCGGACAAGGCAACAGCGGCTACGGACGTTAGGGCAAGTAGTTTTTTCACGGGGGACTCCTATAATGTGAATTGTAATCACATTACGTTATGTCCCAGAAAAGGTTCCGCGGGTGGAAGAGAAATTTCGAAATAAATTCTCTACCCTTACTATAGCCAAAAGCTATAGGCGGTGATTTCGCCTAACGATGTTTGAAATGCGGTTTGCGCTTTTCGATAAAGGCCGTCATGCCTTCGCTCTGATCATCCAGCGCAAACAGGCTTTGGAACAGGCGGCGTTCGAAATGGATGCCTTGGGCGAGCGGCATGTCATAGCCGCTCTCAATCGCCTCTTTCAGGATCATCGCAACAGGCAGGCTCTGCCCCGCAATCTTCGCGGCGGCGGTTTTCGTGACCTCCATCAGATCATCCACGGGCACGACGCGCGCGACCAGCCCACTGGCTTCGGCCTCTGCCGCCTCCATCATTCGGCCCGTCAGGCACAAATCCATGGCTTTGGCTTTCCCCACGGCGCGAGCGAGGCGTTGCGTGCCGCCAATGCCGGGAATAACGCCCAGATTAATCTCAGGCTGGCCAAACTTGGCCGTATCAGAGGCGATGATAAAATCGCACATCATGGCGATTTCACAGCCCCCGCCCAGGGCGTAGCCGCTGACTGCCGCAATGATCGGCTTGCGGAAGCGCTCAATCGCGCAGTGATTTTCCTCAAACCGGTCCTGCTTGAACGTGTCGAGAAACGTGTCGTCCACCATTTCTTTAATGTCCGCGCCCGCCGCAAAAGCTTTCTCATTGCCCGTCAGGATGACACAGCCAATGTCGTCATCGCGCTCCAGCTCCGCCAGCGCGGCGGCGACCTCGCCCATCATCTCCGCATTGAGCGCATTCAGCGCCTTCGGCCGGTTCAGCTGGATTGTCGCGACGCGCCCCTCACGGGACAGTTCAATTAGGTCGTAAGCCATAAAGGTCTCGGTCTCTCTTTGATCGTTTGAAGGGACTTAACGCGTCAAACCGTGCGCGTCGAG
>CAZSUW010000096.1:0-6301 GCA_964610115.1 uncultured Algimonas sp. | reverse complement strand
ACGCGGCTCCCGGCAAAATCGATAATCACGCTATCCGGATCGCCTTTCACATCAAAGAGCTGCGCAAAGCCTTCAGCGCTGCCAAAGAAAAGCGGGCCTGAGAGTTTATAGACGCGCCCTTCGCCTTGATCTTCGACATCGGCGTCAATGTTTTTCGATGCGCTCCATGCATAGGCCAATGCGGAGACGATCACGCCGACGACGACAGCGACGGCCAGATCATGCCAGACCGTCACGACCGTCACCAAAACAATCACGATCGCATCTAGAAGCGGGATGCGCCGCATGATCGAAATGGAATGCCAGGCAAAGGTTCCGATCACGACCATAAACATAACACCGACGAGCGCGGCCAGCGGGATTTGCTCGATAAGGCTCGACCCAAACAGGATGAAGGCCAGCAGGAAAAGCGCCGCAGTAATGCCGGATAGCCGCGTGCGCCCACCGGATTTCACATTGATCATGCTTTGCCCGATCATGGCACAGCCGCCCATGCCGCCGAAGAAACCCGTCACCGTATTAGCGACGCCTTGGGCGACGCATTCCTGGCTCGCCCCGCCGCGCTCTTCGACGATCTCGCCAACCAAGTTCAGCGTCAGCAGGCTTTCAATCAGGCCAATCGCGGCGAGGATCACCGCATAAGGCAGGATGATTTCAAACGTGTCCCAATTCAGAGGGACTTGCGGGATATGAAACGGCGGTAGGCCGCCTTGGATCGAGGCGAGATCACCCACTGTGCGTACATCAAGACCAAAGCCGATGACAATCGCAGCGACAATGCCAATCCCGGCCAGCGGCGCAGGCACCACTTTTGTGATTTTCGGCATGGCCCAGATGATGATCATGGTCAGCGCAACGAGGCCGAGCATGACCCATAATTCCGGCCCCGCCATCCATGTGCCGTTCAGGATATGAAATGGTCCCGGATGATCAGTCGGCGGGGGCGGCGCGGTTTGGAATTGGGACAGCTGCGCCATGCCGATGACAATAGCCAGGCCGTTGACAAAGCCCAGCATGACCGGATGCGGGACCAGCCGGATAAACTTACCCAGCCGGAAGACACCCGCCGCGATCTGCAAAATACCCATCAGTACCACGGTCGCGAACAGATATTCCACGCCGTGTTGCGCGACGAGAGCAACCATGACGACGGCCAGTGCGCCCGTTGCACCCGAAATCATGCCCGGACGACCGCCAATAAGCGCGGTGATAAGCCCAACGATAAAGGCAGCGTAAAGCCCGACGAGCGGCTCTACGCCCGCCACAAAAGCGAAGGCGACGGCTTCCGGGACTAATGCCAGTGCAACCGTGAGGCCAGCTAAGACCTCAATTCGAATACGCCGCGGCGTAAACGTCATCGGCCCCGAACGCAGGCGCGCAGGAATTTGAATACGGTCGGCAAAGTCCGACAGGCTAGACGGCATTAAAGACATAATCTGATGGGTCCCTTACGGCCCGCCGCCTAAGCGAGCGCTTGCCCCCTGACAACCCCGCGCCCGCCTATGAATGACAGAAGAGCCCCCAGAAGGACCAATGGGGAAGAAGACTGCACTTTCATTCATCTGCCCGCCCGTCTAAGCGCCCTCTTATGTCTTATCTTCTTGTCGCTCTTGGTGGAGGTCTCGGCGCGGTCGCCCGTCACGGTCTGGGCCAAGCCAGTCTACGCGCCTTTGGGCCGGGCTTTCCGGTCGGCACATTGGCGGCGAATGTACTAGGCGGATTGGTGATGGGGATGCTCGTCGGCTGGCTCGCAACCAAGGATAGCGGGCAGACTTTGCGGCTCTTTCTGGGCGTGGGGCTGCTCGGCGGGTTCACAACGTTCTCGGCCTTTTCATTGGATGCCATGTTGATGATCGAACGCGGAAATTGGGGCATGGCGGGCCTCTATATTGGCGGCTCGGTCATTCTCTCAATCGCGGCTTTGGCTTTGGGCCTGATGATAGCACGCGGGATGTTCGCATGAGTGGTGTGCAGCAACTCGAAGTACCAGAGCACGATGCCGGGCAGCGATTGGACCGCTGGTTCAAACGCCTTTTCCCGCATGTCCCGCATGGCAAGGTCGAAAAGCTGATGCGTACGGGACAGCTGCGCGTCAATGGTAAACGGGTAAAAGGCGCGCATAGGCTGGAAGCCGGACAAACTGTGCGCATTCCGCCTTTGCCGGATCCGAGTACGGTGAAGAAATCCGCAAGCGAGCGCGACGTCAAACAACTCCGCGACTGGGCCATATACGAAGATAATGACCTTCTCGCGATCAACAAACCGGCGGGCCTCGCCGTGCAGGGCGGGTCGAAAACCAAAAAGCATATTGATGGCATGCTGCCAGAGGGCTTCCGCCTTGTGCATCGGCTCGACCGGGATACGTCTGGCGTATTGCTGATCGCGAAAAGCGCCGCGGCCGCGCGCTGGGCCGGCAAAGCCTTTCAAAGCCGCAAAGCGCGGAAGATTTACTGGGGCGTGACGAACGGCGTTCCCAAACCGCTGTCTGGCGAGATCAAAGGCTATATGGCCAAGGGCGAGCTCGATAATCGTTTCGGCAACATCCACGCGGGCAAAGAAGTCATGGAAGCCGTCCGACACGGCGCGCCCGGCGCGAAACACGCGCGGACTTTGTTCGAGGTCGTGGCCAGCGCCGGACAAAAGGCGGGCTTTGTCGCCATGATGCCGCTGACAGGGCGAACCCATCAGCTCCGTTTGCATATGCAGCTAACCGGTGCGCCGCTGGCGGGTGATCCAAAATATATGACAGACCGGCCTTTGCCCGGCGGGCTGGAAAATCGTCTGCATTTGCATGCGCGCGAATTGAGTGTTTCACGTGAAACAGGGGAAAGCCTGACCTTTATCGCGCCGCTGCCAGATCATATACAAAAGGCCTTCGCCCTGCTCGGCTTTGAGGAAAAAGACGCGCAAACAATCGACTGGGACGGGCTGCTCTAATCATGGCCAAGCGGTTCTGGACAGACGTCACCTTGGACCAAGACGGGGATGGCCACTTCATCCGCCTAGACGGGCGTGCGCTGAAAACGCCGAATAAGATGGCCTTGCGCGTGCCGACCCACGCCATTGCCGGAAAACTGAAAGCGGAATGGGACGCCGTACCGCTGGCACATGATGGGGACATAGACCCGAGCAGGATGCCGATCACGCGCCTTGCTAATGTGGCGAGCGAAGGCGCGCGAGAGCGGCGCGACGCGCTGATCAATGAGGTCCAATCATATGCCAGTACGGACCTACTTTGCTACCGCACGCCAGAACCGGCAGAGTTTGTGAAACGCCAAGCCAATGCGTGGGACCCCTGGCTTGACTGGGCGGCAACGCGCGGGATCACGCTTAAGACGACGGAAAGTCTGCTCGCCATTGAACAGGACCCCAAAAGCTTGAAGGCTGTGTCAGCCTATGCGGCGAGGCTGAACGGTTTTGCCCTCACCTTGTTTGTTCACCTCACCGCCGTCTATGGCTCCGCAATTTTAGCCATGGCTGTAATGGAAGGCGAGCTGGAACCGGACAGGGCCTTTGATCTCTCCCGCTTGGACGAGCTTTACCGAGAGGAAATCTGGGGCGTGGACGAAGAAGCGGCAGCCCAACGCGCCGCCTTGCGCGATGAAACCGCTACACTCGGCACTCTGGCAAAGGATATATAATGGCAGGCAATCACGGCGTTTCCGTCTCTGAACGGCCCGGCGGGCTTTATACACTCGACGTCACCAATGGCCGTCATCACCAATATGCGGATGAGCCGGAAAGCTATGGCAGCGCCGATCTCGGGCCGAGCCCGTTTGAATATCTCTGCGCCTCGCTCGGCTCTTGCACGGCGATCACGCTGCGCATGTACGCCAACCGAAAAAAATGGCCCGTTGAAAAGATCGCCGTCAAAACGGTTTTTGATCGCATCAAAGATCCAGACCATGGCGAGCAGACCGTCTTCACCCGGTCGATCACATTGACCGGGCCGCTGGACGAAGACCAACAGCAGCGCATGCTACAAATCGCCAATAAATGCCCGGTCCATAAAGTGCTGGAACATGGCAATAGCATCGTCACTGAGCTAACGGGCTAGGCCTATGGACGGAAATTTGCTGCAAATCGCTTTCGTCTTTTTGCTCGCCGCCTGCGTGCTGGTCCCGATTAGCAAGTTGACAGGTTTAGGCAGTGTTATCGGTTACCTCATCGCTGGTGTTTTAATCGGCCCAAGTGTTCTGGGCCTGATAAATGATCCGGTCACAATTCTGCATTTTGCTGAATTCGGCGTTGTGATGATGCTGTTTCTAATCGGGCTGGAACTGCAACCGCGAAAGCTCTGGTCGATGCGGGCCAAGCTGATCGGACTGGGCGGATTGCAAGTCGGCGTGACAACAGCGCTGATCGGGGCGATTGCGCTGATCGTTTTCGAACGCAGCACGGGCGAGGCCCTGACGATTGGTATGGCGTTGGCGTTATCGTCGACTGCGATTGCGCTGCAAATCTTGCAAAACCGCGAACTTATGCTCGAACCGGAAGGCGAAAGCGGCTTCTCTGTCCTGCTATTCCAAGACGTGATCGTGATTGCTATGATTGCCTCTCTGCCTTTTCTGGCGCAGCTCACCCCGTTTGATGGGCAAGCGCCCTATGAATTGGCGCAGGGTAGCGGCGATCATGGGGAGAGCCATGAGAAAGCCTTAGGCCCCAATGGGCCAAAAGGGATTTGGCGCTTGCTTGCCATTGGCGGCGTCTTCGCAGGCTTCATACTGGGCGGGCGCTATCTGCTCAATCCCGTCTTCCGTCTCATTGCCCGGTCCAAAGTACGGGAGACATTTACCGCCCTTGCTTTGCTGCTCGTTGTCGGAGCCGCGCTCCTTATGGGCTGGCTCGGCTTAAGCGCCGCGCTCGGGGCCTTCATTGGCGGCGTTGTGTTGGCGGATAGCGAATACCGACATCAGCTGGAACGCGACATCGAACCCTTCAAAGCGCTTTTGCTCGGCTTGTTTTTCATCAGCGTCGGTATGACACTCGACCTCGGCTTTATCAGATCTAACCCGGGGCTTGTCATTGCGTTGACCGTTGGACTGATGGCGCTGAAATTCGTGATCCTCTTCGCGATTGGCAAAATCTTTAAACTATCCCTGCCGCGCAATTTGTTCTTTGCGGCCTTGCTTGCCCAAGCGGGCGAATTCGGTTTCGTCATCTTTTCCTTCGCCCTTGTCGAAGGCGCGATCAGCCCTGAAACGAATACGGTCCTGCTCACCGTAATTGCCCTATCCATGGCGCTGACACCGCTGCTTTTACTCCTTTTCGACAAGATCATCCTGCCACGTTTTGAGAAGACGAGCACCGCCACGGGTGAAGCCCCGTTCAATCGGCATCACCCTGTGCTGATCCTCGGCTATGGCCGGATTGGGCAGATCGTCGGTCGCCTGCTCGACACGCAAGGCATTCCCTTCACCGTTATCGACAATAATGGCGACCACATTGAATTTCTAAAACAGTTCAATGAACGTGTTTTTTACGGCGATGTGACGGATATGGAACTCTTGCGCACAGCCGGCGCTGAAGAGGCCCGGATCATTGTCATAACACTGGTTAATCGCGACGTGTCGAATAAGACAGTCAAGCTGATCAAAGAAACCTTCCCCCAAGCCAAACTCGTCGTGCGGGCGCGGGGCCGGGTGCATCTGTTTGATCTGCTGGCCGAGGAAGTCGATTTCGCCGAACGCGAAACCATTCGCGGGGCGCTCGCCATGGGTCGGTTTGTGCTGACCGAGATGGGACATGAAGAAGAAGACGCCGAAGACATTGCCCGCGAATTTTTACGCATGGACTTCGAGCTGGTCCGCGACACCTTCCACCTGCGCGACGATATTAATGCGCTCGCCGAACGCGCCGAGCAAGGTCGGGAGCTATTGCGCCAGACCTTGCGGCGGGATGAAAAGGCGAAAGAGGGTTAGGCGGTTTCACCAAACAGCTCACGGCCAATCAGCCAGCGTCTTATCTCGCTTGTCCCCGCACCGATTTCCATCAGCTTGGCATCGCGCAGCAAACGGCCCGTCGGGTAGTCATTGATATAGCCATTCCCACCTAAAAGCTGGATCGCGTCGAGCGCCATTTGCGTGGCTTTTTCCGCTGCATAAAGAATGCAGCCTGCCGCATCCTTCCGCGTGGTTTCGCCCCGGTCGCAAGCGGCAGCCACGGCGTAGCTATAAGCCCGCGCGGTGGAGAGCGACACGTACATATCGGCCAGCTTGCCTTGGATTAGCTGGAACTCGCCAATGGATTTCCCGAACTGTTTGCGTTCATGGATATAGGGCAGCACCACATCGAGGCAGGC
>CAZSUW010000095.1:0-6407 GCA_964610115.1 uncultured Algimonas sp. | reverse complement strand
AAACCCCGTCTGGCTAACCATTCCAGCATGGCGGCCGTGACCTCATTCGGTTTCTCCCACATCGCCCAGTGACCACAGGCCGGGATCGTCACCCGCGTCAGGTCGGGGACGGTCCGGTCCATGTCGTGCGTCGTGGCGGGCGGTAGGAAGGCGTCGTCTTCGGGGCTGATCATAAGGCTTGGCACACGAACCGTTTCCGATAGTCCCTCCGCCAGTTTCCAATTGGGCGTGGTGTTTCGGTAGTAATTCATTCCCGGTAAAAAACCGGTCTTCCTATAAGCGTCCGCATAAACCTTCACGTCAGCATCAGACATGACGAGCGACGCACCCTTTGGTGCTCCTGCGTCAAGATAGGCCTGAAACCGGGTCGGAATATGCGTCATTTCTGGGGTTAACGTGATTCCGCGAGGCGTGGTTCGGAACATATTCTGGAAGAAAGCGTCGGCATTATTTGTGAACAGGCTGTCGATCTCTTCGGGCCGCGCATCAAAGTCCAGAAAATAGTGGCGATCTCCGTAACGCTTTCGAAAAATTTGCATCGGATCGACGGGCGCATGGCCCACATGGGGCGTGCTGATGGAGATGGCGCAACGGGTGCGACGTTCCAACATGCGCACCGCGTGCCACAGGATGATGCCGCCCCAATCATGGCCCACCATAATCGGCCTTGTCATTACGTGGTGATCAAGCACGGCTTCCAAGTGCGCGACCAGATTGGCAATGCCGTAATGCTGCGGGTCCCGCGGTGCATCGCTGTGGCCATAGCCCAGCAGGTCATAGGTCACCACGCGATAGCCCGCTTCGGCGAGTGCCGGCATGACCCGGCTCCAGCTAAAGGCAAGCTCTGGCCAGCCATGGATCAAAACCATAGGCGGACCGTCTTTTGGGCCCATTGCATAAGTCGCAATTTGGAAGCCATCACAGGTGGCAAATGTCGGAGACAGGAAATGCATAAGCCCTCTGTGCCGCGTTAGCGGCGTGTCGCCAACCGCAAAAATACCTTGCGAGGATGAGGAATCACGCCTATTGGCCCGCCAAATGTTGGCTCCGTGGGCAACCCGGGGCCTTTTTGTATTATCGCCGTGTCGAGCGGCAAACCGAATTCGAAAGAGAGTGAACCGCTCACATGGTTGAAATTTACGTCCGTCAGAACAATGTTGATCAAGCCCTTCGCGCGCTGAAGAAAAAGCTGCAGAATGAAGGCATCTTGCGCGAAATGAAGTCTCGCAAGCATTACGAAAAGCCGTCTGAAAAGCGTGTTCGTGAGGCAGCAGAAGCCCAGCGTCGTGCTCGTAAACTGGCCCGTAAGCGCGCCCAGATTGAAGGTCTCGTGCCGAGCAAGAAGAAGCGTCGCCGCTAGACCCAGACAAATTAAAGTGTTTCACGTGAAACACTTTAAAAAGAAAGCCGCCCTTTGAGGCGGCTTTTTTTGTGCGATCGCAAATGCGCGTTTGGTAAAACCCGTCTGGGGCCTATGCCATAGCAAAGTCTTCATCGGCTTCCGGTGTCGCCTCTGCCGCCAGGGCCGCAAAAGGATCCAGTCCGGCCTCGCGCATCATGGCGTGAACCTTCGGGTATTTGACCATGGGGGTGATGCCCATCATCTCTCTGACCTCCTCTAGCGGGCGCGGTAGAAGATCAAGAATATCAAAATGCTCTATATTCTTTGCGGCTCGGCCGCGTACAGCGGCTTCGCGGATAGCGCCGATCACGGGCGCACCCTTGGGCGTGTGCCGACGAAATTCCAACGCGCCCATATAGGCGATAAATTGTGTGCCGAAACCGCTATGCTGTTGGTAGCTAAAGGCCAGAACACATTCCTCGCCGAGCGCGTCGCGGCTATACCCCGTCAGAACATGGGTGAGATCATGCGTGTCGCGAAGGCGATTATTGTACCATTTGAAATCTGGGTCACGTTTGTCTTCGACGTCTTGTGTGAAACGATCAAATTCATCGACAAGGCCTTGCGCGGTTAGGCCTTGGCTATCCATGAAATGGCAATAAGCCTGCGCTAAACTGCCTTCTGGCATGGCGAGGAGTGTGTCACGGTCATCGAGGATCGGCACGAGATTGCGGCGTTCAAGGAAACGCTTTTTGCCTTCGGGATGGGCAATGAACTTATTGTACTCTTTGTAAAGATCATTGCCGTTCAAGCTATTCGTGATGTGAAAGACCTGTGTAGTATCTTCTTTGTTCGCGATGAGATTGCGAAAATGCTTCATGGCTTTGAACCAGCGACGCGGGATTTTCGGCACGTCAATCGGCTCAATTTCCAAGTTTTGCATGTCAGGCTGGTAATTCATGCGATAATGAATAGGCGAAGTCGGTTAAGGATCAAACACTCAAAGTTTGTATGACGGCCGTTCACGCATGCGGGCCAGATAGGCGTGCAAATTGGGATGCGTCTCCGCCGGTGGCTGCGCTTTTACCCATTTGGAGAAATCCAGCACCACAGTGAGGGTGATGTCGGCCAGCGTATAGTGGTCCGTTGCGACAAACTCTCGATCTTTCATTCGCGCTTCCATTCCGTCCATGAACCAGCCGAGGCGTAAAAGCCCGCGTTCTGCGAGAGCCGGGATCTGTTCAATATTTTTCGGTCCGGGCAGGGCGCGGCCTTTCATAGCGGGGCTGGAATTGCGTAAGGCTTCGGCAATCGCCATCAGGCCGCCCATTTCGCATTTCCCGTTCCAGCTTAAAATAGCCGCTTTTTTTGCGGGCGTCGTTCCCATCAAAGGCGGTTCAGGATGCAGGGCTTCTAGATAGGCGGCGATCCCGATGTTTTCTGTAATGCAAACGCCGTCCGCCTCATTCGTCAGGACGGGAACCGTCGCAGACGGATTAACGGCACGAAATTCCACGCTCATTTGCTCGCCTTTACGCAGATCGATTTCGACTGTTTCCCACTCCAGCCCTTTCTCGGCAAGGAACATCCGAGCCCGGCGTGGGGAGGGCGCGGTAGAACAATCGTAAAGTTTGAGCATCGTGTTTCCGTTGTGTAAGAGCCTCCCATGACTAACGCGATTATCGAACGGCTCAAGCCAAAAGAAAAAGACTTGGGCGAGATGACCGTGAAGCGCGCTTTGCCGATGATTACGCGGCGAAGCCTTGGCCCTTGGGTCTTTTTTGATCATTTCGGTCCGGCAGAATTTGGACCTGGCCAAGGCATGAATGTGCGTCCCCATCCGCATATTGGCTTGGCGACTGTGACCTATCTTTTTGAAGGCAGCATCTGGCATCGTGACTCGCTTGGCTCTGATCTCGATATCAATCCCGGAGCGATCAACCTTATGGTGGCAGGTGAGGGCATTGTGCATAGCGAACGCACACGACAGGCACAGTTGGACGGCACGTACCGGATGCATGGTTTGCAGCTTTGGCATGCTTTGCCGGCGGAAGATGAAGACCGGGAACCTAGTTTCCATCATTATCCGGCCGAGAGCATCCCGGAGGTCGCCTTAGATAATGGCGGGGCAGTGCGGGTGATGATGGGCGAGGCCTTTGGCGCGACCTCTCCTGTGCGGACTTTTGCGCAGACGCTCTACTATGAAGTCACCTTACCTGCAGGCGCAAACGTGACACTGCCCGACGCGCCAGAGCGCGGCCTCTACAGTGTTGAAGGCGAAGGAGAGATTGAAGGTGAGCCGGCGGGACTGTTTGAAATGTGCGTTCTGTCGCGGGGCGCAAAAACGGTGACAGCCAAGGTGGACTGTCGTTTCGCCGTTATCGGCGGGGAACCGCTTGGCGAACGGCATATTCGCTGGAACTTTGTTCATTCCGATTTGGATAAAATCAGAGCGGCGGCGGATCGCTGGCGCGCAGGCAACGACCCCAAAGTTCCCGGTGATGAAGAAGACTTCATCCCGCTTGCAACCAATTTTAGGGTCTAGGCGTAACTGCGGGTATGACCCGCATATTCCTCGCTCTTATCGCATCTGTAACGCTCGTTTCGCCCGCTCTGGCGCAAAACGTGACAGGCGTGTTTAGTCCGACGGTCAGCGAGGATGATCACGCAGTGGAATACCGTGCGGCCGCTGTATTGGATGCCGATAATGGGGACGATTTCCTCTGGGCACAGCGCCTTCATTATGAACGCGCGATCAGCGACAATTTCCGCCCGCGTATTGTTGTGGCGACTGAAGAAACAGGGACCAATGAAGTCGAGCTGGACTTCATTCGCGTTGAAGCCGTTTGGCAACTAACGCCGGATGATCGCAAACATCAAATGGGCATGCGTTTTGAAGGTCGCGTGCGCACAGAAGGCGCAGAAGAAATTCGCGCAAATTTCATCAATCAGTGGCAGTTACCAGATGATTGGCGCGCCCGGGCAATCCTAATGAACACGCTACAAGTCGCGCAACGCACGAATAATGAACTGCAATTTCAAGGTCGTTTTGAGCTGTCCCGGAAATTGCCAGATCGCGGCATGCGCCTTGGCCTGCACAGCTATGTCGAAATGGGCGATACCGGTGGCATCAAGATTTTCAATGGCGACGAAGCGGAAATCGGCCCCTTTGTTGAGTTTGACTTGACTGACGATGTCGCCGTCTATGTTGGTACGCTCCACGGCGTAACCAGCAGCTCTGACGATAACCAAGTCCGCATCTTTATTGAGCGAGCGTTTTAGGTTGCAAAGAGCTGATCGGGGTTCTTGAAGGCTTTGAATTCCAGCGCGTTGCCGCTGGGATCATAAAAGAACATCGTCGCCTGTTCCCCCGCTTCGCCTTTGAACCGGACATAGGGTTCAATCACGAATTCGGTCTTCACGTCGATCAGGCGGTCCCGCAGATCATGCCATTGACCCCAAGGTAGGACAGCCCCAAAATGGCGAACAGGGACGTCTTTCCCATCGACAGGGTTGGTCGCCAATGTCTCTTCCGCCTCGCTGACATGCAAGCTTAGCTGGTGTCCAAAAAAATTGAAATCGATCCAGCGTTCGGCTTCGCGCCCGACGGTGCAGCCAAGCAGGTCACGGTAAAACGTCCGCGCACTTTCAATATCCCGGATTGGCGCGGCGAGGTGAAACGGTATCATTTCGGTCCGTAATCATATTGCCCGCCGCGTTCTAAGCCGCGCCTATAGGCATCACGAGCCCAGACTTTCTGGACATAGTCAGAACAGGCTTCATAGCTCTTCAGCATGCCACGCGCATTGGCGGCTTCTAAGGGGAAGATCATGGCGAAGTCTGCGCCCGTGAGCTGATCACCGGCAAACCATTCATTCCGGATGAGGGAATATTCGCAATAATCCAGGACCTTTTTGATCTCGTCCATAATCATGGGCTGTAGGGGGTCGGCCGCATCGCCAAGAAAGCTTGTGTAGAGCTTGAGCAGAAAGGGCAGCATGGCAGAGCCTTCCGCAAAGTGCAGGAAGTGGACATAATCGACATAGGCTTGCGTGCCTTTTTCCGGCCGGAATGAGTCGCCTCCGAACTTGTCGAGCAGGTAGACGATGATCGCGCCGGTTTCCGCTACGACCAATCCGTCATGTTCAATGACAGGGGATTTGCCGAGCGGATGGATCGCTTTTAATTCAGCCGGGGCGCGGGATGTATTCGCATCGCGTTTATAGGCTTTGATGTCGTATTCAACGCCCATCTCTTCGAGTTGCCAGAGAATACGCTGAGAGCGGGAATTATTGAGATGATGTACTGTTAACATAGCTCAGCGCTAGCGGACATAATCAGGTCTGTCACCCTTCATTCGAGTGTTTTAAGACTGTCATCGCCTCGAAACTCTAGCGTTGTGATCTTTCCGGCTAAGTCGACATTCACGCTATTGCGTTGGTCGTGAACGAGGTCACGGAGCATGGCGGCTTTGATCCGGAGCGCGCCCGGATAAGCCTCTGTTGCTTCCTGATAAACATAGACCGTGCCGCCTTCGACTTCAGCCCCGATAAGGTCCAATTCGATTGGGGTTTCATTGACCCAGATGGCGAAATGCTCGGCGGTGTAGAGGGCAAGTTTCGCGCGGGCGCGCAAACCGCTGATATCCGGTCGGTCTATAATGCCCGCCGTATAGAGCGCATCCTGCACATCTTGGACATGGTATGCGTGGATAATTGTAACGGAACCATCACCCTTAAAGCGCACATCGGTTTCGGTCCGCGCAAGACGGTGCGCCAAGGCTGGCTGAGCAGCCCCAGCCAGCATGATGGCCGCAGATGCGCCGATCAGGACATGGCGGCGGTTAGGATTATGTATCGTCACGGCCCAGCATCCGACGCAGTGTATCGCGCAGCGTTTCGCGCTTTTCCTCTGTCTGCGCAGCCTCACCCTCTTGCGGTGTAGTGTCTCCGTCAGTTGAAGCCTCTGGAGTGCTACTCGCATCGCCCTCACTGCGTTCCATCGGAACCTCAGACCCGCTCGTCGCGTCTTCTGTTTCGTCCTTTTTCAGCTCACGCAGCATATC
>CAZSUW010000094.1:0-6493 GCA_964610115.1 uncultured Algimonas sp. | reverse complement strand
GCGCGCATGCAGGAGGGGGCGCTGTCGCTGATGCAAATGCCGCGCACCACCATCGCTGTGCAGCGCCTACGCGATGCGGGCTTGCCTTATATCGTCGTGCTCTGTGATCCCACCACAGGCGGCGTAACCGCCAGTTACGCCATGCTTGGCGATGTACATCTGGCCGAACCGGGCGCACTGATCTGTTTTGCGGGCCCTCGCGTGATCGAAGACACCATTCGCGAAAAACTTCCAGAAGGGTTTCAACGCGCAGAATTTCTCGAACAAAAAGGCATGGTCGATAAAGTCGTTCCCCGTGCGGATATGCGCGAGACGCTGGCACGGCTTCTCTCTGTGCTGACACAGACGGAGCATAGCCGGATCAATCCAGAATTCGCCACGCCCCAAGCCCCGACCCCAGCGTGAGTGACACGCCACGCGCTTTAGAGGCCGCGTTAGAGACGTTTCGTCGGCTCCACCCCCGCAAGATCGATCTTGGTTTGGGTCGTATTGAACGGGTCCTTGCCAAGCTCGGTCACCCGCAAGATAAACTCCCCACGGCAATCCATGTCGCGGGCACGAATGGCAAAGGCAGCACAGTCGCCTTGCTCCGTTCTATGCTGGAGGCCAGCGGCGCGAAGGTTCATGTTTACACGTCGCCTCATCTCGTGCGGTTTAACGAACGCATTGTCGTCGCGAGCCAGGACATTGGCGATGACGCTTTGATAGATGTCTTGCAACGTGTTGCCGAGGCGAATGGTGACGAACCCCTCTCCTTCTTCGAGGCCACGACCGCCGCCGCCTTTCTGGCTTTCGCTGAAACACCCGCAGATTATGCCATTATCGAAGTCGGCCTGGGCGGTCGGTATGATGCGACTAATGTCTTCACGCCTAGTCTGTGCGCGATCACGCCGATTGATCTGGACCATGCAGAGTTTTTAGGGCGGGACTTGCTGGGCGTTGCCAAGGAAAAAGCCGGGATCATCAAACCCGGCGTGCCCGTCCATCTCGGTATTCAACAGGACAAAGTGCGGGACTTGCTACAGGCCGAAGCCAATCGGCACCGCGCGCCCGCCATGACGCAAGGCACAGAGTTTCGTAGCTATCGCCAGCAGGGCAGACTTCTCTTTGAAACCGATCGCGCGCTGCTTGATTTGTCCGAACCCGCTTTGGCCGGCGACCATCAGGTCAGTAATGCTGGGCTGGCTATCTCCCTCGCTCGGGCGTTGGACCTATCCTCTGAAGACATCAGCCAAGGCTTACGGAACGCCAAATGGCCGGCCCGGATGCAGCCCCTCACCGCTGGTCCCTTGGTCGATATTGCGTCCGAATCTGGTGCGGAAGTCTGGTTAGACGGCGGGCATAACCCCCATGCCGCGCGCGCCCTTGCCGCGCATATGGGACAATTAGAAGCCCGCTCCCCGCGTCCGCTTATTCTCATCATGGGAATTCTCGCCAATAAAGATGCGGGCGGTTACCTGGATTATTTTTCCGGCCTCGCCGCCGGTCTGGTCGCAATAGAAGTGCCGGGCCATGCCACGCAATCCGCCAATGTCCTTGCCGAACTCGCGCAAAGTCGCGGCATGGTCGGCATCGTTGGTAATAACCTGACAGACGCCATGCAAAAGGCCGTTAATATGGGCGAAGCCTTGGGCCGCCAAACCGTCGACGACCCCATCACCCCGCCGCGTATCCTAATCTGCGGATCGCTCTATCTGGCTGGGGATGTTCTGCGGGAGAATGGATAAACGCAAGGAATTGCAACGCAAGGTGAGATGCATCTTTCGTGGATTTGCTCAAGGCTTTCGCTAATGTTGCGAATTATCGTCCTGTGTTTTCTTGCTCTCTTTATATCGGCCTGCGCGACCATTGATCGAGGTATAGAGGATCATGTCCGCGTTGATACCGTACCCCAAGGCGCGCGTGTAACAGTTACATACCACCAGTCCGTCAACCGTAACCCCAGATCGAGAAAACCGCTCAAGCGCTATGCCGTCGAGGTGATCCAAGACGTTTGCCCAAGCACACCCTGCGCCATTCCACATCCACGGCAAAAAGATGCGCTCGTGCGGATCGAACATGAAGGTTTCGCGCCGGTCGAATATGTCGTCTATCCCAGTTCACGACGTGGCGCGACAGCGGTCAACCTGCAATCGACGCTGACCGGATCATCGGCCACAGGTCTTTATGCCGGTGCAATCACCTTCCAAACCGTTAGCTTTATGAACGCTTTCGGCAGACTTTTCACCCTAGGTCTTGAACGAAATGCCTTTGGCAATGCCAGCGGGACCGCAGCCTCGGTTGGCACGGGCGTTGGCGTTGGCGTTGTCGCTGTGAGTTTGGCGACGGACGCCGTAACGAAGGCGAATTCCAACCTATTCCCCAACCCGTCTGTTTTCGGATTAGCGGAAACTGAAAGCGAACTCCACGACCCGCTCGTCGCGCCTTTCAAAGCCGATATGACGGCCGAGCGTCTGCGGGCCGATCTTTGTTTTCGTTATCAACGCAGCGACCCTGTCGCCGTTGAACGCTGTAATCAAGCCAAAGAGGATTATCGCCGCACCCGCCGCGCCTATTTAGACACTAAAGCGCAAGCCAAAGCGGAGTATAAAGCCCTGATCCGAGCAGCCCGAGAGCAGGAGAAGACGTCCCAACCATGAGAGTACGCTACCTCCAACAGACTATATGCCTCGCTGCCGGGATTTTGGGCTTGAGCGCGTGTGCCACTGCAACGAACGGATCGCACGAGAATTTTCGCGTGATTACAGAACCGGCTGGTGCGCAGGCCGTGTCCGATATTGTCGCGCCTCGATCAGATGAATTTGGCGGCTTTATTGGGTGCGCTCCAACGCCGTGCTCTATGAACTTGCCTCGACGCTCAAGCGCGACGATCACCGTTTCCAATGACGGGCATCAGCCCATAAAGTTCAGGGTCGCCTCTGGGGTCGCCACATCGGCAACGTCGGTGCCGACCGGCACGCTGATCGCTGGCCTTCCCCCTGGTAGCCATGTGCTCGCGGGTGAAACGGACCTTATAAAACGGATCCCCACGGGCTCTCGTGTTGTGACCGGGGGCCTTTTAACGCTTGGCGTTGCATCGGCCGTTGACGTCGCCGTTGGGGCCAATCTGAACCTGTCGCCCAATCCGGTAAGTGTCTATCTTGCCCCTATAACTGGGACAGAGACGAAGCCGCCCTCTGAGGTCGAGGGTCCTAGGTAAACACATATTCGCCGGGCGCTTGGGCGACGGGTTTGTATTTCGTGTTGCCGAGCTTTTTCGGGGCGGCTTTCATTTCGCCGGAACGCTCAGACAGCCAGCCATTCCAGCGGAGCCACCAGCTTTCGCCAAAGCTCTCCGCGCCCTCAAGCCAGCGATCGGCACGAGGCGGGAAGTCCGGATTATAGAAATATTGAGCTTTGGGATTGCCCGGCGGGTTGAGCAAGCTCTGGATATGACCGGAATTGGACAGCACAAATGTTGTCTCACCGCCAAAGAGCCGCACATTGCGGTAGCAGGCTTTCCAAGGTGTGATGTGATCCGTAATCCCCGCCACCATGAAATTATCCTGCGTGACCGCAGAGAGATCAATAATGTTGTCCATGAACAATTCGGACTTGTCCGGGCGGAAAGAACGTTGCTGGAAGATATCCAGATAATCGCTGTGTAAGGCCGCCGGCAGGTTTGTGCTGTCATCATTCCAGAAGAGCACATCAAAGGGCGGCGGGTCTTCCCCAAGCAGGTAGTTGTTGACGACATAGTTCCAGATCAGATCATTGGGCCGCATCCAAGCAAAACTACGGGCGAGCTCATCGCCCGCCAGAATACCCTTTTTGGCGGAATGTTTCCGCGCTGCTTCAATCGCAGCGTCCGTGACGAACAAGCCAACTTCTGAATCGGATTTCTTCCCGTCCAATACAGAGACCATCAGGGTAAAGGCGTTGACGCGATCATCGCCGCGCGCGGCCAGTTCAGACAACATCAGCGCCATCGTTGTGCCGCCAGAGCAGGCGCCAGACAGATTGAGCCGCTTCGATTTTGTGATCTTCAATACAGCGTCAGAGGCCGCGATCAGCTCTTCAACATATTCTTCCAGCCCCCAATGGGAATGCTGACGAGATGGGTTCCGCCAGGATACAGCAAAGACTTGAAAGCCCATCTTTGTGAGGTAGCGGATCATGGATTTTCGCGGCTCTAGATCAACGGCATAGTATTTGTTGATCTGCGGCGGGATGATCATCAGTGGAATTTCACGGACTTGCTCGCTGGCGGGCTGATATTGGATCAACTCCAGCATTTCCGTTTTATGCACCACGGCGCCGGGCGTATTGGCGACATTCTCGCCAATTTTGAAGGGGCGGCCGTCAACCATGCGAGGCATGCCGCCATTATTCCGCAGGTCGTCATAGGCGTTTTTCAACCCCTTGATCAGCGACTGCCCACCTGTTTCATACATGCGTTTTAGGGCCGCCGGATTACCAAGGAGCGAATTCGTCGGAGCGAGCGTGTCGCCGATCAAATCCGTCACAAATTTCGCCCGCGCTTTGTCCGCTGGATGCATGCCACTATCGTTGATCCAGCCATCCAGCTCGCGGCGCATAGCCAGCCAGCTTTGCAGACCGCGCTTATAGATCGGGTTCTTCGACCACGTCGCATCTTGGAAGCGGCGGTCTTTGGGATGGGGCGCCAATTCACTGTCGCCCTTGACGATGTCCAATAACTCCTTGCCGTAAGCACCGACATGTTTGGCAAAGGGCTTTGGCTGTTTCGCGATATAACCCGCCATAATGCCAAGGCTTTTGACAACCTCGGACCGGCGAAAGCCGACGAGCGTGTTTACCGCCGTCGTCGTTTGGGCAGCCTGTTTGCCGACTTTTTCTTTTTTGACCGCCATAGATCCAATGTCCCTAATTGTGTTTTCGCTTATTAAGCACAGATTTTCGAAGGCATAAAGGCGCGTTGGGTCACATACGGGATGAGCGACCAAGCCAAAAAAAAACCGTATGCTCACAGAGGTGGGCACACGGCTTCAAGTAAATACGCTTATGTCAAAGGGGAGAGACAGAGCGCAGGAAAAGAAAGACCGGATCAGGAGAAAGAGATGATCCGGTCTGCGTTAAAGATGTTCGCGTTACGCGGCTTTCGGGGCGACTTTTTCAGTCTTTGTCGTTGTCGCCGTCTTGCGAGGTGCAGAGGCTTTCTTAGACAAAGCTGCAATTTTCTTGTTCAGAGCGGCCACTTCAGCTTCCAGCTCTTCAACGCGCTCTTCGCGACCAAATGGGACAACGTTTTTGACAGTCTCGACAGAGGTTTCAACCAACTCTGTCGCTTTACCGCGTGCGTCTTTCGTCAGCTCAAGGCCTTGCTCTTCCAGCTTTTCGCCTTTTTTGACGAGCGTTTCAAACAACTCACCAGACGCTTTGCGGAGTTGCTCGGCACGGAATTGTGCGCGCTCATAGGCCAGACCGTAGAGGCCGACATAGGCGAGAGCAGATTTGCGGGCCGTCGCTTTAACGTCGAACTTTTCGACTTTAGCGGTGGTTTTCTTCGTTGTTTTGGCTTTTGCCATGATAGAGGTCCTTTCAAAAGGCGGTGAAACGTTCACCGCGTGTGTTCATGGGACCCAATTAGGCGCAAAGATTAGAAACCGCGTCCTAATCCTGTGATACGCCCGGATTATTCTGCGGCATCGCTGAGTTTTTCGAGCTTTTCCGCTTTGCGTTGCGATTTCACACGCGGGAAAACCAACTCGACTTTTAGCCCCGGCAACCCTGCCGTATCCGGCGTATCAAGCGCGTCATCCATGCCTAAGCCGTCATCCATCACGAACTTCGCGTCATGAAGCTCTGCCACAGCATCAACCAGCGCCAAACCAAGGCCAGAGCCCGGCAAGGTGCGGCTTTTATCCAATCGGACAAAACGTTCTTTCACCCGTTCTCGATCAAAGACAGGGACGCCCGGTCCATCATCGGACACACTAATACGGGTGCGACCACGCTGGCCTTTCACGGCTTGCAGGTGGATGCGCCGCCCCCCTCCGCCGCCTGCATATTTTATCGCGTTTTCGAGTAAGTTCGACACGGCTTGTGACAGCAAACCCCGGTCCGCCATGATGAGGAGGTCTTCATCAATCTTGCTGGTGAAGTGAAGACCGACATCTTCGCAGGCCGGCTCATAAAGCTCAGCCAGATCGTCAAGTATGGGTTTTGGATTAAGCGGCTTTAGCAATTCTCGTCGTTCGCCCGCTTCGAGCCGCGCAATGCGCAATACGGAATCAAAGGTGCCGAGCAGCTCATCTGCATCACCCGCCGCTGCGTATAGCACGTCGGCTTCTGGTGTATCGCCCGCCTCAACCGCAGCGGTTTCCAATCGCGTGCGCAAGCGTGTCAGCGGCGTGCGCAGATCATGTGCGACAGAGTCGCCCGCATAGCGCATCGCCTGCATTAAGCGATCAATATGATCGAGCATGCCGTTCAAATGCTCTGCTAGCGTGTCCATTTCATCTTCAGAATAGTT
>CAZSUW010000093.1:3707-6613 GCA_964610115.1 uncultured Algimonas sp. | reverse complement strand
TAATTATCGCCGGGCGCGCCGTCGCGTTTGCCGGGTTTGCCTGCGCAGGTGCCGCCTGCGGCAAGGCCGGCTTCGTAAAACGCATCCACATCGGACTTTTCCTTGGCGCGAAACCCGATCGTTCCGCCATTGGCAAAACAGGCCGCTTCGCCGTCGCGCGGCTTGCCCACACCGAAAGCGCCGCTTCCGCCCATAGAGCCGTAAAAGGCGCGGTCGCCCATGCGCTGCCCTTGAATGCCCAGCGCGCCTAACGCCGCATCGTAAAACGCAATCGACGCATCCGGATCATTCGCCCCGACCATTATGTGAGTGAACATGTGATTTCCTTTCGAGCTTCTCAAACTGAGAGCCTTTACTGCCCCAGATGTTTCCTGAAGAGAAGTAAACTATGGCTCTTCTGAACACCTTGAGGTTGTCAAAAGGAGCCGCAAAAACTCTATTTACATTTTCCCAGTCAACGCCGTCTGATGATTTTGCTGTTAGCCACCATGAAGCATTGGAGTTCGGATAAATCCACAGATCAATGGGCTTCTCTTTGAGAAAATCTTTTTCATACTTTCGGTCAATAGCTGATTGAATGTCATGTTTTACTAATTCTGCGTCGGACTTATGACCGCCGGAATTCCTCAAAGGAACTTCGCTATCGAAGTAATAATCGCGCTGCTCATCTATCATCAATTTTTCTGCGATAGCCCACGCACGCGCGTCGGAAGGAGGTGCAGCTTCGGTCACTTCAATGCCTAAAATTTGTCCGTCACTGCAGACTTCAAAATCAGGCGCGTCGGATTGATAAATTTCCAAAGGAAAACAGAATAGTGGGTCTTTCAAAGCCTTAAGGATGCTAACCAGAACCCATCTTTCGCGTTGCTCATTTGTTCGACGTGCTGTTCCGATATAACCACCAACGGTTATGTCGATTAAGTCTAGCTGGTAGTTAAGTTCGGAAGCCGACGAGGCGTTGATCAAAAGGCGTTCATCCATTTGATCTTACGCCTTCTTCTCCCGCCGCACCTCACTCGCCCGTTTCTTCTCGCTCTCGCTTTTCAACTGCCCGCAGGCGGCCATGATGTCTTCGCCGCGGGTTTTGCGGATGGGGGCGGCGAGGCCGGCTTTTTTGAGGCGAGCGGCGAAGCGCTCAATCGTGTCCATGTCGGAGCATTCGTAAGGGGAGCCGGGCCAGGGATTAAACGGGATCAAGTTCACTTTGGCCGGAATGCCTTGCAGCTTGGTGATTAGGTTTTTGGCGTGTTGCACGCTATCGTTCACGCCCTTCAGCATGACATATTCAAAGGTAATCCGCTTGGCATTGGACAGCCCCGGATAGTCGCGACAGGCTTGGAGGAGTTCGTCCACAGGGTAGGCTTTGTTGATCGGCATGATCTTGGTCCGCGTTTCGTCGTCAGCGGCGTGGAGGCTGATCGCCAGCATGGTGTTGGCCTCGCTGCCGAGGCGCGCAATATCCGGCACAACGCCACTGGTGGACACCGTGATGCGGCGGCGGCCAATGCTCATGCCCTGATCGTCGCTGATCGTATCGATGGAGCGGATGACATTGTCCGTATTGTAGAGCGGTTCGCCCATGCCCATGAAGACGATGTTCACAAGGCGGCGATTGTCGATGGAGGACGGCCACTCGCCCAGATCATCCCGCGCGACCATGACTTGTAGGATGATCTCCGCCGGCGTGAGGTTCCGCACAAGCCGCTGCGTGCCCGTATGACAGAAGGTGCAAGTGAGGGTGCAGCCGACTTGGCTACTCACGCACAGCGCGCCTGAGCGGGAGACATCCGGGATGAACACGCTTTCCACTTCAATGCCCGGCGCCATACGGATGAGGTATTTCCGTGTCCCGTCTTTCGAGATTTGATGCTCAATCACTTCGGGCCGGTCGAGCGTGAAATAGTCCGCGAGTTTGGCGCGGAAATCCTTGGCGATATTCGTCATCTGATCGAAATCGAGTACGCCTTGATTATAGATCCATTGGAAAATCTGGCTCGCGCGCATGCGGACCTTTTTGGGCTCAACCCCCATTTCGGTCAGGTGCGCGGCGATTTCCTTGCGGGACAGACCGGGCAGGCGCACGCGACCATCAGGCAGTCGCCCAGCGAGCGGCGTCGCGGCGGTGGTGTCAAGAAGGGTGGCGGACATGGGAGGGGATATAGGGGAGAGGGCGGTTAAGGGGAAGACGTGTCGGCAGGGCCATATCTTTTCACTGTCCCCGGCTTTATGCCGGGGCCGGTCTGAGTCTTCAACGTCCGATGGCGGCCCCGGCACAAGGCCGGGGACGTTTGATGATTTTCCCTACACCATCACCCTCAAAGCATGACTCTGGGATTCAACACATTATCAGGATCCAGCGCGCTTTTCAGCGTCCGCATCATCGCCATCTTCACCGGATCGGCCCGCTTGGCCAGCGTCTCGCGCTTCATAATGCCAATGCCATGCTCGGCGCTGATGGACCCGCCCATATCATCGACAATGTCAAAGATGGCTTCGCTAATATCGTCCCAGCGGGCGAGGAAGGTCTCGCGATCACTGCCTTTGGGTTGGGCGATATTGTAATGGATATTCCCGTCGCCAAAATGGCCAAAGCCAACGGGGCGGCAGCCGGGGACGATCTGTTCGACGCAGGCATCGGCCCGCTCGAAGAATTCCGGGATGCGATCAATCGGGACGGTGATGTCTTGCTTGATCGATCCGCCGAGAAACTTCTGCCCCGCGCTCATATGCTCACGGATCGAGATGAGCTGGCGAGATTGCGTTTCGCTCTGGGCGAGCACCGCGTCGCGGACCAGCCCCGCCTCCATCGCCTTTTCCAGCAAGCCCATGATTAGCGCTTCGCCGGCCTCAGACGACGCCACTTCGAAATCCGCCAGCACATACCAAGGGTGGCGCTCCGGGAAGGG
>CAZSUW010000093.1:0-3607 GCA_964610115.1 uncultured Algimonas sp. | reverse complement strand
AAATCCGTCCGTCCGCCAGCACCGCCTCCACGCCAAAAACCAACTCTTTCGTCGTGCCATATTTCAGCACGTGATTGCCGCCCGCATTGGTGGAGAGCAGGCCGCCAATGGTGGCCGTGCCTTCGCTAGACAGGGTCAGGGGGAATTTGCGCTCCGCCGCATTGACGGCCTCATGGACACTGTGGAGTGTGGCCCCGGCTTCGACGATGACGGCATTGGCGACCGGATTGATCTCGCGGATTTGGGTCATACGTTTGAGCGAAAGTAGCACTTCACCTTGTGGCGTCTGCCCGCCAACAAGCCCCGTATTGCCGCCTTGCGGGACGATTTTCAGGCCTAGTCGCGCGCAGAGTTTGACCGCGCGGGAGACCTCTTCTGTCGAGCGCGGTGTCAGCAGAACGGGCGTCTGCCCAAAATATTTGTCCCGCCATTCGGTGAGGTGCGGGGCGATAATATCGGCGTCTTGCGTCCAGCTGCCCTCGGGCAGTTCGGCGGTCAGCGTGCTAATCGGGTCAGTCATTCTGTGCCCTTGATAATCAGATCGCCTTGGCGAAGCACTGTGACTTTATCGCCGTCAATACGGACAATCGTCGTCGGCGCGCTATTTTTATCCGGCGCGTCATCCGGCAGAAACGGCGTGTCGGGAAAGGTGGCGCGGGCTTCGGACTCGCGGGTCACGGCGGGCTGCCCGGACAGATTAGCCGAGGTCAAGGCGAGAGGCTGATCGCACAGTCCCGCGCGCCAGCTGACATCCGGGCATCGCAGGCCAATCGTCTGCTTAATTCCGTCAGTTGACGTCGTTTGTGGGTGAAGGGTCAGACCTTCTTTTAGCGGTAAAACCAGCGTTAGCGGGCCGGGCCAATGCGCGTCCATTAACCCCTTCGCTGTTCCGGAAATATGGGCCAGTTGGGCCGCAATGCTGGCATCGGCGACGCAGACAGCCAAAGGTTTGCCGTCATCGCGACCCTTCAGATTATAGATAGCGGAAATACCCTCGGGCCTATCCACACGGGCGGCTAATCCCCAGACCGTTTCTGTTGGTAGGAGAACGGCCCCGCCACGGGCCAGGTTTTGACGAATTTCAGAGAGTGTCGCGCGGGGTTTCACAATAACTTGTTTAACCCGCCCGCCTGCGATTTCCTAGTTGAAAGCGCGGGCAGAGATTGCCATGCGACCTGTCATGGTCGTTTCACGCCCAAACAACTCCGCTCACGCCTCGGTCGTGACAGATAAAGAGGCGGCGAAGCCGTCTCTGGGTCGTCGAATTGTCAATGAAATACGCTTTTTGGTGAGCTTCGCCCTGATCATGCTGGCTCTGCTGACTTTGGTGTGGGGGCATTATAAGATCCCGTCCGAGTCCATGCAGCCCGCACTGGAGGTTGGGGACCACATCTATGTGTCGAAATTTGCTTATGGCTGGTCGCGCCATAGCTTACCCCTCGGCTTGGACGCCCTGCCTCTGCCGGACGGTCAGATCTTTGGACGCCTGCCGAAGCGCGGCGATGTCGCCGTGTTTCGCAATCCGAATAATGGGACGGTAATGATTAAGCGTGTCATCGGTCTTCCGGGCGATGAGGTACAGGTCAAAGCGGGGCGTTTGATCCTCAACGGTGTCGAAGTTCAGCGCAGCTTAGTGACGGAATTTCTATACCGCGCAAACGGGGCGCGCCCAGATGTGAAACGTGCGATTGAATATCGCGAAACGCTGCCGGGGACAGACACGCCGCACGCCATATGGGAACAGTCCGATATGGGGCTGTTGGACAACACCGATGTTTTCATCGTGCCCCAAGGCCATGTCTTTTTCATGGGGGATAATCGGGAAAACTCTGTCGATAGCCGGGTGACGTTTTTTAATCCCGACGGGGCGCGCTATCCCAATGCGTCGCAGTTCGGACCCGGATTTGTGCCGGTGGATCACTTGATTGGTCGGGCAGATTTGCTGCTCTTTTCCCTAAATCGCTGCGACAGGACCGAGCAGCTTCGCTGCCCCGAGCGCGGTCGCGCGTTAAACGGTTTGTAAGTGCATGGCAGAGGGCTTTGATACACTCATTCTGGTGCGGCACGGCAAGCCGGCCTTGTCGCGTAAAGTTCGCCTGACGGGGCCAGGCTTTCGCGCCTGGTGGGTCAAATATGATGAGGGTGGTCTGAAAGTGCCGCAACGCGCGCCAAAGCGTGTTGGGGAATGGGCAAAGACGGCGGATGTCGTCCTCTCCAGCCCGCTACGTCGCGCGCTCGAAAGTGCAGAAATCGCCGCGGACCGTGCGCCTGACGCGCTCCTGCCGGAATTGGTCGAGGCGGCCCTGCCCAGTCCCAACCTTGGACCGTTGACCTTCCGGCCCAAAACCTGGGGCACAATCGCGCGCATTATCTGGTGGCTTGGCTATAGTGATGGGATGGAATCCCGGTCTGAAGCCCGCGCTCGCGCCGAGGCGGCCTGTGATGCGTTGGAAGCCTATGCGGCGGGCGGTAAAACGGTCTATGTTCAAGGGCACGGATGGTTTAACCGCATGGTCAAAGGCTCGCTGATGAAGCGAGGGTGGAAGCTAAAGAGCCAAAATGGGGATTTGCATTGGAGCCGTCGCCGGCTTGTGCGCCCAACACGAAAGGACGAGGTGTGAGCGATAAAGATATCACATCAATGAGCTTTGAAGACGCCTTACGCGAACTGGAAGGCATTGTCGGTAAGCTGGAAAGTGGCCAAGCGCCGCTGGAAGAATCGATCGCGCTTTATCAGCGGGGTGCCGCATTGAAATCGCATTGCGCGGGCAAGCTGAAAGACGCGCAGTTGAAAGTCGAAAAGATCGTTTTGTCGCCGGACGGATCGGCCGCTACAGAGGCGTTTGACGCGGGTTGATTTGAACACGCACGCCCCATTGATACGCCAAGACGCCATGCACGATCGCTTTCTCGATCATCTGGGCCGCAGTGCCCGCGCCGTGGAAGCAGAGCTGGACCGTGTCTTGCCACAGCCCTCTGGCCATCAAGCCGTGATTATGGAGGCGATGCGCTATGCCGCGCTGGGCGGGGGCAAACGCTTGCGGCCTTTCCTCGTTATGGAAAGTGCGCGCTTGTTAGGGGGCGAGGCCGAGCCTGCGCTAACCGTCGGCTGTGCCTTGGAATGTCTGCACGTTTACAGCCTCGTCCATGACGATCTGCCCTGTATGGATGATGATGATTTGCGTCGCGGCAAGCCGACCGTCCACAAAGCCTATGACGAAGCGATTGCCGTTTTGGCGGGGGACGGTCTGCTGACCTTTGCGTTCGAATTGATGGCCAGCGAGGCGGCCCACAGCGATCCGGCGATCCGCGCGCGATTGGTCAAAGAACTGGCCCATGCGTCTGGAACCTTGGGTATGATTGGCGGGCAAGTCGTCGATATGACGGTGGCTGAAGGGGAGCGCGACCTGTCGCTGATCACGGCGCTCCAGGCCATGAAAACCGGCGCGCTGATCCGTTTCGCCTGTAAAGCGGGCGCGATGGTGGCGGAGGCGCAGCCGCATGATTTCGCTGCTCTTGACCAATATGCGACGGCTTTAGGCCTGGCTTTCCAGATCCAAGACGACATTCTGGACGTGGAAGGCGATGTCGAGACCATGGGTAAAGC
>CAZSUW010000092.1:0-6764 GCA_964610115.1 uncultured Algimonas sp. | reverse complement strand
CCGGATACCATCCAAATCGTCTGGCCAATGCGCTGCACATCGCCAAGTGATTGTAGCGTTTTCAAAAACGCCATTGACTGCCCGGAGCGCACTTCGGCCATAATAAAGCATGTCTGCCTATTGAAAGACGTGACGTCTTGGACTGTGTGGTTAGTCCTGTTCTGAATATAGTTCATGAGGGCAGGGAGTGTGGCGACCTGTCGGAATTCGCCAATTGTCCCTTGTCGGATAAAGGATTGTGCCGTCACGCGGCCTTCATCCAGAAAACTAGCGAGGACTGTATCGGTGAACGGGCCGTAGATAGTACCCTCAACCCGAACGAACCAGCGCGGCTCTTTCGCGATTCTCTTGTGGGGGTCGTTCGGCGTGGTGTTCACGCGCTCTGTCTAGGTTTCAGTATTGCGCCTGAAAAGAGTGAACTGGCTGTGTATCTGTATTTTCGGTCGTTTTGTCGCCTAAATAGCGTTTATGTGCGTTCAGGCGGCGGCAGAGTAGTACGGCAGATATCGCGCCGGCAAATCCAATGCCTGCCAGAACGGCGAGATCTAAGGAATGAGAAGAGAGCCTCCAAGTCAGCCCAAATTGGGCAATTAAGGCGAGGGCGAAACTTGCCGTTCTCACTGGGCGATCCGCACACCAACTCTCCCATAAACCGAACAGGGCGATTGCCCCAACAATAGCGCCGAGCGACAGGGCGTAGAGGCTCGGCATGTCAACAGATGCGGGGATGACGATAAGGCGTTCCAACGCTGTAGGGTCGATTACAACCATAGCGACGGCGGCGAGCACTAATTGCGGTAAAAGGATGCCCAGCCACCCTATTTGTCCTGAAAGCCAGCGACAAATCTGCACCATTAAGACAAGACCTTGTGCCGCGACGAGTAAAACCGCAAGATGTAATTGCTGCGCCGAGGGCTGTAAAAACGTATCCGCAATAGCCGCGTCCATTAGGGCGAACTGCGCCGCTAATGACGCCCCAAGGGTGACGATCAGGCCCGGTATTTCAAGATCACCCAATCGGGTGCGATTTAGTAGACCGACGGCCCAAAGGGCCGCCCCAGCGATGCCAATAGCGCCCAAGGCTTGCACGCTGTGAACGCTGGTCTCTGTCAGGCTGAGCCAGAGCAATCCGAGGCTAAAAATCGCCAAAGTGGCGAGGATAAGCCCGCTGCGCGCGCGATAAGCCCCGAGCGCGCATAGGGCGAGGATACAACCGACTTGGATGGCCGTGGTTAAAGGTAAGGTCAGTAACGATTCTTGCGCCAGTAAAAGAAGCAAACCGGACAAGGCCACTAAGAGCGATGTGCGCAAACGAAAGATTGTGCCAAAAGCGGCGAAAACAAGTGACGCTAACAGAAGCGGATTTTGGAGTCCGCTCATGACATCTGATGGAATAAGCAGGATCAGCGCAAAGGTGGCAGACAGAGCTGCACCCATTGCGCTTAAGGCGCGACCGATCCGACCAAAGAAACCCTTTGGGTCCCAGCCGGCCAAGGCGCAAACCCCGCCTAGACTCGATAGAACGGCAATACCGGCAACGGCCACGGGGTCTAGGCCGCGGAAAATTGCAAAGATGAGAAGGGCGGATGCAGACAGCTGATAAAGAAGCGCTGTCCAACGCCCGATATCGGACGGTCTTGATTTCGGATCAGGTCGTTTTGGAGTAGGTTTTGCTTCAACAGGTCTCATGTTTTGGGGCGGATGGACCGGTACAGATGCGCGCTCAGCCGCAGGCTCGGCGCGGTGAGGCGTCGGACGATTGTCATTCGCGACAAGAATCAGGCGTTGTGCAGTCACAAAGTTGACATAAACTTACGATGGGAAATGACACGTCAGGACACCGTATGGGCGAAAGCCGGGCGCAGTGAACGCCTGTCCTTGTACTCTCGTCTACTCTTCCTCATCCTTTTTATTGCTTTCGTCTGATAGAGCAGCGGCAGCGCCCGGCAGATCGCCAAGAACGTCCAAAACAGACCGAATCAGAGGGATTTCATGCTGCATGGCGCGATAACCCCGTTCGATAAGCTCGTCAGCGCGCGTAAATTCCAACATGCCGATATGGCCAATGCGCGGAGCCACGAAAACATCAGGTGGATCACCGGCAAGGCGGGACCGCCCTATCCGGTCCATAACAATGTTTAGGCTGCCCATCATGACGGACCCTAGACGCGGGCTCTTACCGGGTTTGGAGCCGCCTAAAAGAGATTTCAAAAGCACACGATCTGGGCGTAACTTATTAAGCGATTGATGCGCCATGATGGCGATTTCCGGCAGGTCTTCGTCAACAACTTCGGGGCCTTCAAAGCTGACTTCATGCGCGGTGCCAATCGGTCCGAAAGCATCACCCGACAAAGAGACGGCGATAACCAAGTGCGCGCCCAAAGCCCGACAGGCAGACACAGGAACGGGGTTTACCAGTGCGCCATCAATCATATACCGACCATCGATTTTGATCGGTTCAAACGCGCCGGGCAAGGCGTAGCTGGCTTGCACAGCCGGGATGACAGGGCCTTGTTGTAACCAGACTTCATAGCCTGTGCGCAAATCACAGGTCACAGCCGCGAATTTTCGGTCGAAATCCTCGATATTGCGATCAGCCAGATAGTGCGACAGGACTTTTTTAAGGCGCGCGCCTTTGACCAAGCCCGAACCGCCCCAAGACAAATCCATATAGTGCAAGACACGCCGCCGATCGAGCGAGCGCGCCCAATTCTCTAAACTATCCAAACGACCCGCTAGGTAGGCCGCGCCGACGACAGAGCCGATGGACGTGCCAGCAATGATGTCCGGTTCAATTTCGGCTTCGATCAGAGCTTTCAAAGCGCCAATATGCGCCCACCCGCGCGCGACACCCCCACCCAATGCCAATCCAATAGGGGGGCGCGTGCCTGTGCCCAGAATTTTCGGATCAAAGCGCATACGCTCTCCTAACCGCCGCATGGCAGTAAGAACAAGCATTGCTTGCTTATATGACTAGAAGTTGAACCGTCCGCTGAAGAGGAACCGCTCTGTAAGGTTTTGACTAAACAAAAGCGGGCTGGCAGTTTGCGGTTTCGCCCGCGTGGACTGATCTTGCGGTGAAGTTGCCTCCGCGTAAGCCAAAGCCGCCGCGGCCAATCCCTAAGCCGTAATGGTAATAACAATTCCCGACTTTGTAGATGTTGAAACAAAACAGATCGCGTCTGCCGTTTTGGCTAAAGTCTTCATATTCAAAACAGATAACATTAGCACGGACCCGCCACGTGCCGCTGTCAACCTTCGTGCCTTGACGGTGAATAGTGCGTCCGTCCGCAGTCGTAGTCTCTTCAAAAGCGATAGTACCAATGTCGCGGCGTTGGAAATTATAGGTGCCAAGGTGCGTTTTGTCGGTGAAGGCTTCGATCAATTCGGCCTCAGATAAAGGTTCCTGCTGCCTTGTATCCGGCAGATAGTCGCCATCTTCATTCGGGACCATAGCTCCGTCGGCTTGTGCGAAAGCAGGAGCAGAGAGGCAAAGCAAAACCAAGAATGCAAAAAGGCTACGCAATGGGAGGCTCACAGTTGGGTTTTTCGTCATCCATGACCGTGACGGCCACAAAATCACGGGTCGAAACGCTATATGCGTAATAGCAATTGCCGCGCTGATAGAGGTTAAAGCACCCACCACCCAGATCATCATAAGTGAAACAGACGACATTGCTCATGGCGCGCCACCGTCCGGCGCTTTTCACCCCGTCGCGCTCATGTAATGTGGTCCCGTCCGCATTCATCATTTCAGAGAAGCTATACTCTCCGTCTGGTTTTCGCAGATAGTCATAATAGCCGCGATGAAGACGGTCATCGAATAAAGCTTCCAGAGCGTCGCCTTCTAGTGGAACGTCTTTAGACACGTCAGGCACATCATAGATTGGTGAGTCTGATTCTGGCATTGGCGTGCCCGCAATCTGCGCAGAAGCGGAGCTGGCTATCACGAAATAGCAACTGGCGAATAAGGCATAACGCATGATGTTCTCTTACCATGACGATTTCGGTTTGCCATGTTACGGAACAGATATGCAGAGCGAGCCACCAAACCCGTCTGATATGCCCCAAGACAGAGGCACGCTTGCCACTGAACCGGCTCCCGATGGCCATCGTCGTAAGCGGGCAAGCCGATATGTCCGCGCGCAGGAACGTCGTGATGCACAGAAGCGTGCCGATCAGCGGTTTTACAATGTCATTTTCGGTCTCGTGAGCCTCTGTGTTCTGGTCGTGCTGGGCCTTGCCGCGCTCGCCATGAGGGGCGAGTTTCAAGGGGGAACTGACAGCGTCGACACGCCAGATGTTTCACGTGAAACATTTATCGGCCTGTCAGTGACCGAATGGGTTGGCCTCGTTGTTGTCGCTGTGATCGGGCTTTTCATGTGGCGGCGTATTTCCCGCCGATAGTCCCACTTGCCTTGCCGGGTTTTGAGGTCTAAGCGCCAGCGCCTTTTTCATTTTTGAACCCTATTGAAGGACATAATCATGGCGACCAATTTTGCCATTGTGGGTGCGACAGGAAATGTCGGCACTGAAATGCTCGAAATCTTGTCTGAATCAGATATTGAAACGGGAAATGTCCATGCGGTGGCCTCACGCCGTTCGCTTGGGCGAGAGGTTAGCTTTGGTGACCGGACTCTAAAGTGTGAAGACCTAGAACGGTTTGATTTCTCCAAGGTCGATATTGCCCTGATGAGTGCAGGGGGGAGTGTCTCGAAAGAATGGTCGCCGAAAATTGCGGCTCAAGGTGCGCTGGTCATCGATAATAGCTCGGCTTGGCGAATGGACCCGGCCGTGCCGCTTGTTGTGCCGGAAGTCAATGCAGATGCGCTAGCCAAGCCTGGCGCGCTCGATAAGAAAATCATCGCCAACCCAAACTGTTCGACGATCCAAATGGTCGTGGCGCTAAAACCGCTTCACGATGCGGTCGGTATCAAGCGCGTTGTTGTTTCGACTTACCAATCTGTGTCGGGCGCGGGCAAAAAGGCGATGGACGAGCTCTGGCTTCAAACCAAAGGCATTTACGCCAATAATGATCTGCCGGCTGTGAACTTCCCCAAGCAGATCGCCTTTAACGTCATCCCGCAGATCGATGTTTTTATGGAAGACGGCTACACCAAAGAAGAATGGAAGATGAAGGTCGAGACGATGAAAATCCTCGATCCGTCGATCAAAGTTGCCGCGACCTGTGTTCGTGTGCCGACATTTGTCGGTCATGCCGAAGCGGTGAATGTTGAGCTGAAAAGCGAAATGAGTGCTGATGATGCGCGCAGTCTGTTACGGGAAAGTCCCGGCTTGATGGTTGTTGACCAGCCGGACGGTGACGATGCCAATTTCATCACGCCGATTGAATGTGTCGGCGAGTTTGCGACTTTTGTGTCCCGCATCCGCGAAGACAGCACGCAGGATAATACACTGGATATCTGGGTCGTCTCTGACAATCTGCGGAAGGGCGCAGCGCTCAACGCGGTTCAGATTGCGGAGCTTTTGGTACATGGCAAGCTGATCGGCTAAGGCCACTTACACGCTGCCCAATAAAAAACCCGCCATCTCTGGCGGGTTTTCTTTTTGCCTGTTTGCGGGATCAACTAGACCGGATTGCCGTCTTCATCGATCTCCGTGACGGCATAGCCGAGGTCCTGCAATTCAGGAATATATTTCCGATCGCCCACAACCACCACAATCGCGGCATCCGGATCAATCAGCTCTGCGGCCATGGCGTTCGCGCTTTCCAGCGTCATATCTTCCAGAATTTGTGCTTGCTCTTCCACATGGGACGGGTCGAGATCATAGCGCTGCATCCGAGCGAGGAAGCCGAGCTTC
Organism: uncultured Algimonas sp.; assembly: GCA_964610115.1. Taxonomy (GTDB): domain Bacteria; phylum Pseudomonadota; class Alphaproteobacteria; order Caulobacterales; family Maricaulaceae; genus Litorimonas. Next base: position 941 of record CAZSUW010000092.1, on the reverse strand, counting down.
TGTCGCGGCGTCTCGTAAGAGCGCGCATCACGCAATCCGATTGCATTCTTTGTGAACGTCAGCTCTTCTTCGGTCATGCCGCCATCTCGGAAGGCCACCATCTCGTCAAAGAACGTCTTCACCGCGTCCGCCGTGGTCTCAGCCCGAACGGCCGAGCTCGCCACATAAGTCCCGCGCTCTGTCCCACCGCGGAACGATCCACGCGCGCCGTAAGTGTAGCCTTTCGTTTCACGCAGCATCTGGTTGATACGAGAATTGAAGTTGGCTCCAAGCGGGAAGTTCATCAGGCTCGCGCGATAGTAATCGCCCGTCGCGTCATACGGCATAGCAGGATAGCCGATACGGATTTCAGATTGGGCTGCGCCGTCTTTATGGACGTAGTAAACTTGGCCCGCGTCAATCGCTTGCGCCTGCTGATATGGCTTCGTTTCCACATCTGGACCGTCCCAGGCCTCAATCGAGGCGAGGGCATCAACGATGGCGGCTTCACTCAGGTCTGACACGGCAACCACCCGAGCGATTTTTGGCGAAAACACCCGTTCATAATGCGCTTCGAGATCTGCTAACGTCATGGCTTCGACGGACTGCAGTGTACCCGAGCCGAAATAGGCCGTTGGGTCATCAGACCCATATAACAATCTATCGAACACAACATTGGCGACAGGACCGGGGCGCTTATAGGCTTGCTTCAAGCCTTCAATCGTCTGGTCTTTTAGGCGGTTGAAATCGTCGTCATTGAAGCTCGGCTCGAATAGCTTTTCGCGAACGATATCCATCGTCTCGTCGAGATTGGCTGTCAGCGTCTTCACATAGATAGACGTCGTGTCATTGCCGGCACTAAAGCTCACCGTGCTGCCGAGTTTGGCAAGGCGGTTGGACAGGTCTTCCGCCGTGCTGTTCGCGGTTCGCGCATCATTGAGATATTGCGCTGTATTGACAGC
>CAZSUW010000091.1:0-6865 GCA_964610115.1 uncultured Algimonas sp. | reverse complement strand
GTGATTGGCTCTGGCTATGTCGGCTTGGTCTCTGGCACATGTTTCGCCGATTTCGGCCACACTGTGTCCTGCATGGATGTGTCGGAAGACAAGATTGAGGCCCTGAAAGCGGGCCAAGTCCCGATCTATGAGCCTGGTCTGGATGCACTGATTGCGGATAATGTGCGGGCCGGGCGGTTATCATTTACGACAGACTTGGAAGCCGCAATGGACGGGGCAGAGGCGATCTTCATTGCTGTGGGCACACCGTCACGGCGCGGGGACGGCCATGCCGACCTGTCCTATGTCTATGCCGCCGTGCGGGATGTGGCCGCCAAGCTGAAAGGGTTTACGGTCGTCGTGACGAAGTCCACTGTCCCTGTCGGCACGGGGGATGAGGTCGAGCGTATCTTACGCGAAGAGCGCCCGGACGGGGACTTCGCTGTTGTCTCTAATCCGGAGTTTTTACGCGAAGGCGCGGCCATAGGCGATTTCAAACGCCCGGACCGGGTCGTTGTCGGGACCGAAGACCCGCGCGCACGCAAAGTCATGGAAGAGATTTATCGCCCGCTCTACCTCAACCAGACGCCGATCCTGTTTACGACCCGCCGCACATCAGAGCTGATCAAATATGCGGCCAATTCCTTTCTGGCGACCAAGATCGCTTTCATCAATGAAATGGCGGACTTGTCGGAAAAGGTCGGGGCGAATGTGCAAGAAGTGTCCCGCGGGATCGGGCTTGACGGGCGGATCGGCGCAAAGTTCCTCAATGCGGGTCCAGGCTATGGTGGCTCTTGCTTCCCGAAAGATACGCTGGCCCTGGTCAAAACCGCGCGGGATGCAGGCGCACCTGTGAACATTGTCGAAACCGTTGAACGGGTGAATAAAGACCGCAAGCGCGCTATGGCGGATAAGATCATCGCGGCCTGCGGGGGTGATGTGGCCGGCAAGACGATTGCGATTTTAGGCCTGGCGTTCAAACCGAATACAGATGATATGCGCGACGCCCCGTCACTGGATATTATTCCGGCTCTGCAAGCGGCGGGGGCGACGATCCGGGCCTATGATCCTGAAGCGATGGGCGAAGCTGCGGCGCTGTTCGAAGATGTTACCTATGCCAATGGGGCCTATGACTGTATTGAGGGCGCAGACGCAATGACAATTATTACAGAGTGGAACCAATTCAGGGCGCTATCGCTAACGACGTTGATGGAACGCCTGAAACATCCCGTCGTTATTGATTTGCGCAACATCTATGATCCGGCCGTGATGCGCGAAAAAGGCTTTACTTACACAAGTGTCGGTCGCCCTTAGGGCTTTGCAGGGCATGATCCGTCTTCTCGTCATCGGCAAAACCGGGCAACTCGCCCGCGCCATTGCGCGGGAGGCGGAGCCGGCCCAATTTGCCCTACGCTTTATTGATCGACAGGCCTGCGATCTTAGCGCGGAGCCGGATGTTTTGCGTGACGCTCTGAGCGATCCAATCGGTAAGGCGGACGTCGTCTTGATTGCGGCAGCCTATACCGCCGTGGATCAGGCCGAACGTAATCGCTGCACGGCCTTTGCGGTAAATGCGCGCGCGCCGGGCGTCATCGCGGAACTCGCCGCAGCGGCCGATGTGCCGCTGATCTATCTCTCAACCGATTATGTCTTTGATGGGCAGGCGGATGTGCCTTATCCCGTGACCGCCTCCGTCGCCCCGCTAAACGTTTATGGTCACAGCAAAGCGAAAGGGGAGGCCCGGGTTAGGCGGCGGCAGCCTCGCGTCGTCATCCTGCGCACAGCATGGGTCTATGACACGACAGCGACCAACTTTCTGACGACTATGCTCCGCTTGGCCAAAACCCAAGACACAATCCGCGTCGTCTCAGACCAAATCGGTCGCCCGACTTTTGCCGGAGATCTCGCACTGGCCTGCCTGCATGTTGCCAAACGATTGTCACTGGGGAGTGAAAGCGCTTACGGAACATTCCATGTCACAAATAGCGGGGACCCGGTAAGTTGGGCGGATTTCGCAAAAAAGATTTTCGAGCTGACCCAAAATCACGAGGTCCAGATCGAACCTATTCTGTCATCGGACTATCCAACAGCCGCCGACAGACCGGCATATTCAGTGCTAAATCTGTCGGAGTTTGAGACAACCTTCAAATTCGTCCTGCCAAAATGGGAACAGGGTTTAAGACGCGCCGTCCATCCCACCTGACGAATATGCCGATAATCAGTGTTATGAGAAATATAATATAGGGGTCTATTGGGCCGATTGAATATGACAGCGCAGATTCGCATCATCATTACGGCGTATAACAGCCAGGCGCATTTGCTCGGCTGTCTGGCCGCGCTGACCCGGCAGGACTTTCAGGATTTCGAAGTCATCATTGTCGATAATGGCGGGGCCAATGGCAGGGCCAGCGAAGACGGTCCCCTGGTCGGGACGCATGATATTGCCCTGCCCGACGCGCGCTTTTCTCACCGGATCAGCCCGGTCAATGACGGCTTTTCCGGTGGCTTTGTCCGCGGGGCCAAAGGCGCACAAACCCCCTGGTTGATGAGCTTAAATCCAGATTGTTACCTGGACCCTGATTGCCTGTCGCAATTATTGCGGGCGGCCGAAAGCGCGGGCCGCCCTGCTATGGTGAGCCCTATCCTGTTTTCAGACGCGGGCAAAACCCGCTTGGACGGTCTGGGCGACAGCCTGTCTATCTGGGGAATTCCCTGGCGGAACGGCTATGGCAAGACGGTCGATGAAATCCCGGACGGGACCGTCTCTGAAGTCTTTGCCCCGACGGGTGCAGCCGCCCTCTACCGACGCGATGCCTATGAAGCGGCTGGCGGATTTGATCCGCGCTTTTTCTGCTATTTGGAAGACATTGATCTAGCGATCCGATTGCGCGCCCATGACAGTCAGGGAGGCGGGCGCTGCCTGCTGGTCCACACCGCGAAAGGCTATCATAGTGGCGGGCATTCAACAGAAGGCGTGCCGGGATTTGCATTGGAATATACCGCCCGTAATGCGCCTTTATTTATCCTGGGCAGCCTGCCCGCCCCGCTGCGTTGGCTCGTCTGGCCGCTTTACAAGATCGGTCAAGCCAGCCTGCAAAGGCGCGCCCGCCGCAGCGACCTACCCTCTGATCAGGCCGCCGCAAACTTTCGTGATCGCGGCTATGACGCCGCTAAAGCCTTGCGCGACGCCGCCCGGCAAAAAAGAAGAGAGCGCCCTGCCTTTCCTCTGGGCGCCAATATCCGACTGGCCAGACGGCTCGATTGGGGCCTGGACGGATTACGCCATCACCGCGTGCGCAGCTGGCCTTGGGTGCCACGTGCGCGACAGTAAGACGAGCCGATCGCACACGAAAAACAGTCAGAGCTCAATCCGCTCTTGACGCGGACCCGTCTTTCGTGGGTAATTTCCCACGATGGACATAGAACCCCTCATAAAGGACTTAGAACGCTTTGCGGTGACGTCCGGCCAAAGCCTCAGCACGGTTGCGCGCAAAGTCTTTAATGACGGCAAAACCATTGGGCGCTTGCGGAGCGGCGGACAGCTGACGCCCCGGACACTCGCCAAGGCGCGGGCACGACTGGAGCAATTAGAGCGCGATCATGCGGGTCCGCTTGGGCTGACGCTCACCCATCTGGATCGGCTCGAGGCCGAAAGCCTCCATATTCTGCGCGAAGTCGTCGCCCAGTGTGATAAACCTGTCATGCTCTATTCAGCCGGTAAGGACAGTGCGGTTATGCTGGAACTGGCCCTTAAAGCCTTCTATCCTGCCCCACCCCCCTTCCCACTTCTCCACGTCGATACGCGCTGGAAATTCCAAGACATGTACCGATATCGCGACCAGCGCGCCAAAGCGGTCGGGATGGAACTCATCGTCCATACAAATCCGGACGCCATTAGGGATAATGTCGGGCCGATCACCCATGGATCGGCCGCCCACACCCACATAACCAAGACAATCGGCCTGCGGCAGGCCTTGGACGCGGGCGGGTTTGATGCCGCTATTGGCGGGGCTCGGCGAGATGAGGAGACATCGCGCGCCAAAGAGCGTATTTTCTCCGTCCGCAATGCCCACCACCACTGGGACGTGAAGGCCCAGCGTCCGGAGCTTTGGAATATATATAACGGACGCCTGGCCCCGGGGCAGAGCCTGCGCGTATTCCCGCTGTCAAACTGGACCGAGCTGGATATCTGGCATTACATCGAGCGCGAAAACATACCGGTCCCGGATCTCTATCTGGCCAAGCCGCGCCCGGTTGTGAGGCGGGGTGAACAATGGATCATGTGTGACGATGACCGCCTACCCTTAGCCCCCGGAGAAACCCCCGAAATGCGCTCCGTTCGGTTTCGCACATTGGGTTGTTACCCGCTGACAGGCGCGATTGAGAGTGAGGCTACGACCCTGCCGGCCCTTATACAGGAAATCGAACAGACCCGAATATCAGAAAGACAGGGCCGGATTATCGATGCAGACAAAAACGCCTCAATGGAGATAAAAAAAGCAGAAGGCTATTTCTAACATGGCCCGCAATCGCGCTAACAGACACAACTCTGCCTCTGCACAGCGAGACGAGACGCCCCTGCTGCGCGTCTTTACCTGTGGCTCAGTTGATGACGGCAAGTCTACCCTGATCGGGCGTCTCTTATTTGAGACTGGGCAGATCTATGCGGACCAACTGGCCGCCCTACAACAGGACCCGGTCAAAGACGGCCGTGACAGCGACGCAGATCTGGCCCTTCTGGTTGACGGCCTTAACGCAGAGCGGGAGCAAGGCATTACCATCGACGTGGCCTATCGTTACGTCTCGACCCCGACCCGCAGGTTTATCTTCGCCGATACGCCCGGACATGTTCAATATACGCGGAATATGGCGACCGGGGCGTCTAAGGCGGATGTTGCCATCCTGCTGATCGATGCGCGCCACGGGGTGGTGGAACAAACCAAACGTCATGCCTGCATTATCAGCCTGATGGGCCTGTCCAGGATTGTGGTCGCCGTGAATAAAATGGACCGGGTCGATTACGACCAGAGTGCGTTCAACGCGATTGATGTGGCCTTCCGCGATCTCGCCAAAGACCTGGATGTCCACGATATTATGACGATCCCGATCAGTGCTCTAAAAGGGGAGAATATCACGACACGAACCGCAGAAATGCCGTGGTATAAAGGGCCGAGCCTGCTCTCCTATCTGGAACAGCTCGACGTCGAAAAACCGTCGCTTGACCGCCCCTTCCGCATGCCCGTGCAATGGGTCAATCGCCCGAATACGGACTTTCGCGGCTATTGCGGCACGATCGCAGCGGGCACAATCAGTGTCGGGGATCCAGTTAAGGTCTTGCCGTCCGGACAGAGCAGCACGGTCAAGGAGATCTGGCTTTATAAAGACAGGCTGGATCATGCCCGCAGCGATCAGGCGGTGACGCTGGTTCTGGACGACGACATTGATGTGTCACGCGGCGATATCCTTTGTTCGGACCAACACCCCGCTAAAGTCGCGGATCAATTCCAGGCCCATTTCATCTGGATGGGCGAAAACGCGCTTTTTCCCGGCCGGCAATATATCATCCAAACGACAAATGCGCAGACTGTCGGCTCTGTCACCGCGCTCAAATACCGGATTGATATTCGGGATATGAGCCGGGCCGCCGCCAAGTCGCTGCAGCTTAATGATATTGGCGTGGTGAACCTGTCTCTATCCCGCCCGATCGCCTTTGATGCCTATAAGGACAATAAGAAGACCGGAGCCTTTATCGTTATTGATCGCCTGAGCGGTCGCACGGTTGGCGCGGGGCGACTGAATTTCGCCCTGCGGCGCGCGCACAATATCGTCCGGCAGGACTTACAGGTTGATGCGGCTTTGCGCGCAGAACAAAAAGGCCAGCGCCCGGCTGTGCTTTGGTTCACGGGCTTGTCAGGCGCCGGGAAAAGCACGATCGCCAATCTCCTCGATCAGGCCCTGTTTGAGCGCGGCCACCACAGCTATATTCTGGACGGCGATAATGTACGGCACGGGCTCAGCCGCGACCTGGGTTTTACCGAAGCGGACCGCATTGAAAATATCCGCCGTATTGGCGAGGTCGCCTATTTGATGAGTGAAGCGGGCCTGATTGTGATCTGTAGTTTCATCAGCCCCTATCGGGCGGAACGTCATATGGTGCGAGACCGGCTGGGCGATCGGCGCTTTTTTGAAATTTTCATTGATACACCGCTTAGCGTCGCCGAAGAACGAGACGTGAAAGGTCTGTATAAACGCGCGCGCGCTGGCGAGATCAAAAACTTCACCGGTATTGACTCAGACTATCAGCCGCCCGAAAACCCGGCCTTGCGGATCGACACAACAAAGATGAGCGCTGAAGAGGGGGCAACGGCTATCCTGGCGCTGTTAGAAAAATCAAATTGCCTCAAGCCCGCCCCCCAACCAGCCTCCCAGTCAATGACCACGGCCGATAAGGACCTGTAAGGCGCTATGGCCGATTTTGATCTATTCAATGGCGATGCCGACGGGATATTCTCTCTGCTGCAACTGCGTCAGCTTGAGCCGCGTCCCAAAGCCGAATTGATCACCGGCGTTAAGCGGGACATTCGCCTATTCCAGCGCATCACACGCCGTGTACAAGCCAAAGACCGCGTGACCGCGCTGGATATCAGCCTTGCTAAAAACCACACCGCCCTCACCCATATACTCCACGTCGGCGCAACCGTCTTTTACTGCGACCATCACCAGACGGGAGACATCCCGCAAAGCGCGCATCTGACCCTCATCACCGATGAGGCGAAGATCAGTTGCACGGCCTTTCTGATTGATGGCTATCTGGGTCACAAAAAGACAGGCTGGGCCATTTGTGGGGCCTATGGCGATAATTTCCCGACCTTGGCGAACGCTATGG
>CAZSUW010000090.1:0-6970 GCA_964610115.1 uncultured Algimonas sp. | reverse complement strand
ATGGGCAAGCCCGACCCGTTGGATTTCACACCGCTGCCACAATGGATCCCGCGCCCAACGCGGATTGGAAAGCTGGGCGTTGTGAAAAATATGCGGCGTTCAGTCAGTACGCTGGCCAGGTCCCGCCGGGACCGCATGGCGCGCGGCGAAAGCGTACCCGATGACCTGCTCAGCCTGATCCTGACAACGACAGGCGGCGACGATACGCCCTTCACGGATATGCAAATCGAAGATCAGATGATTACCTTCATCGCGGCGGGGCATGAAACAACGAGCCGCGCCCTGAGCTTTTTCTTCTATTTATTGTCGCAAGACACCCAAGCCCGCGAGCGCGTGGAGGCCGAAGTCGATGCGCTTGACACAGACCTGCCCCCGACTGAATGGCAAGCCGCCTTGCCCTTCACCTATGCCTGTTTCGAAGAGACGATGCGGCTTTACCCGCCCGCTCCGTTCCTCTCGCGCCAGACCAAAGCGGCTGTCACGATTGGCGACTATGACCTGCCCAAAAACGCGATTGTGTTTGGTAGCATGTGGTTACTGCACAGACACAGACGGCTCTGGGATCAGCCGGATGCCTTTGTACCGGAACGGTTTCTGCCGGAGGTCCGGGATAAGATCGGGCGGTTCCAATATCTGCCCTTCGGCCTTGGTCCGCATGTTTGTATCGGCGCGCGGTTCGCGCAGCTGGAAGCCACAGTCCTGATCGCCCTGATCTGTCGATCTTATCGATTTGATTTGGCGGGTCATCATCCCTGGCCCCTCGCGCGGATTACGGTTCGCCCCGAAACCCGGCTTATGATGAGCATCGTAAAAAGATAGAACAAAGATAGAACTTTTGTTGCGTTCAGTCGCATTTCGGGCCATAGCGACGCTATGCCAAAGCCTAAGTCTATCTTTGTTTGCCAAAGCTGCGGGTCCGTCCATGGGCGCTGGGCCGGCCGCTGCGATGCCTGCGGTGAGTGGAACACGCTGGTTGAAGAGGCCCAGGCCCAAGGCGCCGCGCCGGCCCATAAGCGGCGCAAAAAAGGGCGCGGTATGGAATTTGTTGATCTGGGCGGCGAAGCGCGGGACGTGCCGCGGCTAGTGACCGGGATAGGAGAATTGGACCGCGTCACAGGGGGCGGGCTTGTGCCGGGCTCGGCCCTACTGGTGGGCGGCGATCCGGGGATCGGGAAATCGACCTTACTTCTGCAAACAGTTGGTGCGCTTGCTCGCCAGGGCAAACGCGTCGCCTATATTAGCGGCGAAGAAAGTCCGGGTCAGGTGCAGAGGCGCGCGAAACGCCTCGGCGTCGCGAACCAACCCGTCAATCTGGCGGCAGAAACCTCGCTCGGTCCGATTTTGGACGGGCTGATGGCGGATAAGCCCGACGTTGTTGTGATCGATTCAATCCAGACCCTATGGACGGATCAGCTGGGCGCCGCACCCGGGACCGTCGCGCAAGTCCGTCAATGCGCGCAAGAACTCACTCGCTTTGCCAAAAAATCTGGCGCGACAATGATCCTCGTCGGGCATGTGACAAAAGACGGACAGATCGCCGGACCACGCGTCGTCGAACATATGGTCGACGCCGTGCTTTATTTCGAAGGCGAACGCGCACACCAGTTCCGCATCCTGCGCGCCCATAAAAACCGCTTTGGGCCGACGGATGAAATCGGCGTTTTTGAAATGTGCGACACGGGTCTTCGTGAAGTCCTGAACCCCTCAGCGCTCTTCCTCGATGGGCGCTCAGATGCCTCTGAAGGCTCTGCGGTGTTTGCAGGGCTGGAAGGCTCGCGTCCTGTCCTCACCGAAATTCAAGCGCTCGTCGCGCCCGCTGCCTTCGGAACACCCCGCCGCGCGGTTGTCGGATGGGACAGCGGGCGACTAGCCATGGTCTTGGCCGTATTAGAAGCCCGCTGCGGCGTCAGCTTTGCGGGTAAAGATGTCTATTTAAACGTGGCAGGCGGGCTTCGTATCAATGAACCGGCCGCTGACTTAGCGGTCGCGGCGGCTATCACGTCCAGCGCCTTTGACGTGGCGCTTCCATCAGATCTTGTCGTCTTCGGGGAGTTGTCTCTTTCAGGCGATGTTCGCCCTGTAAGTCGCGCCGATGCGCGGCTCAAAGAAAGTGCGAAACTCGGCTTTGAGCGGGCCATTGCCGCGCCTATGCCAAAGCGAAAAGATGCGAGCGGGCGCGAACGCAATGATAATCAGGCGCTGCCCATCATTCCAATCCGGTCTTTGCGAGACTTGGTTCGCCGTGTAGAGGCTTCGGTAGAATCGGGCCCTGACGCTGCTGAGAGTTGGGCCGCCTAACGCAAAAGAGGATATATGGACCCGCAGCTCATCCAGGCGATTTCGATCGGATCTTTTGAGTTTAACGGATTCGACACAGCCGTCCTCGTTTTACTTTTCGTTTCCGCCTTATTCGCCTTTGGTCGGGGCTTTTTACGTGAAATCATTTCGATTTTGGCTCTTGTCATTGCCGTTATTCTCACCCTGATTGTTTATGGTCAGTTCCGTTACGGCTTGCGCGACATGATTAGCCCGTCCGAACTTGCGGATGGAATCCTGATTTTCGGCACATTTGCAGTCACCTACGGTATCTCTGCTTTCGTCCTAAAGAAGATGCGTAAAACGATTGATGGGGACGGTCCCGGCTTTTTGGACCGTCTTTTCGGCGCAGGGTTTGGCGTCGCCCGCGGCCTCGTTATCGCCTCGCTTATCGTGATGGCTATGACTGCCAAACATCGCGCTAGCCAAGAAGCGCAAGAGTTTCGTGACCTTGTTGAACGGGGCGAAGTGCGCCAACAAACGCTAGAGACCCTCCCCAAATCTATGCGCGAACAGATGGAAGCGGACCCCGTCGAACTCCCCGCCATGCTTCAAAACTCGACCTTCTTCCCCCTGCTGGACCGTATAGGGGATGGCATACGGGCCTTGCCTTTTGCTGATATGCGCTCATATGCGGAGCGCATAAAGGACGGCGACCTCGACGTTCTGACAGATGGCCTTCAAACTGAGAGCCCATAACCCGTGACGGACCGCGCCATGACCGACACTTCTGTATTGCAAAATCCGGTCTGCGAGTTTGATCCAAATGAGGACAAAATCCGCGAAGAGTGTGGCGTATTTGGTGTTTTTGGGGTCGAGAACGCGGCGAGCTTCGCGGCACTCGGCCTGCATGCCTTGCAACATCGCGGACAAGAGGCCTGCGGGATTGCGACATCAGATGGCAAGCTGTTCCATACGGAGCGTCATCTCGGCCTTGTCGGCGATAATTTTACGGGCGATGACCCGTCTGAACGCCTGCCGGGCCATATCGCCATGGGACATGTGCGCTATTCAACCTCTGGCGGGACGATCCTGCGGAATGTCCAACCGCTATACTCTGAGCTTCATAGTGGTGGATTTGCGCTGGCCCATAATGGCCACATCACAAATGCGTATACGATCAAAGATGCGCTGGTTGAAAAGGGTGCGCTATTTCAGAGCACGTCCGACACGGAAGTCGTGATCCACCTTATTGCGCGCGCGCGAGGGAAAACATTTGCCGATCGCTTCGTCTCCGCCATGCGACAGATTGATGGCGGCTTTGCTTTTGTCGGCATGACGAATGACTGCCTAATTGGCGCGCGGGACCGTTTTGGCATACGCCCGCTCCTCATAGGGCGCATGAATGACCACTATGTTTTAGCGAGCGAGACCTGCGCGCTTGATATGATTGGCGCCGAATTCATCCGAGAAGTTGATCCGGGCGAGGTGGTGGTCATCAATGAAGACGGCATCAGGTCCTTCATCGCCTTTCCCAACGCTGAAAAGCGCCCGTGTATCTTTGAATTTGTTTACTTCGCGCGGCCTGACAGCGTCGTGGATGGAAAAAGCGTCTACACAGTTCGTAAGCGCATGGGGCAGCGCCTTGCCCAAGAAACGCCTGCGGACATCGATGTTGTCATTCCTGTCCCGGATAGTGGCGTTCCCGCCGCGCTCGGCTTTGCGCAAGAAGTTAGCGTTCCTTTCGAACTCGGCATTATCCGCAACCACTATGTAGGACGGACCTTTATTCAACCGACCCAAGGTATGCGGGATATGGGCGTGCGCCTAAAGCACTCTGCCAACCGGGCCATGATTGAAGGAAAGCGTGTCCTGCTCGTAGACGATTCCATCGTTCGGGGTACAACATCGACCAAAATTGTCCGCATGATTAAAGCGGCTGGTGCAAAAGAAGTCCACTTCCGCTCTGCCTCCCCGCCGATCAAATTTCCAGATCACTACGGGATAGATATGCCGACGAAAGAGAAGCTGATCGCGGCAAATTATACGCTCGAAGAAATGCGGTCTATGCTAGAAGTCGACAGCCTTGGCTTTTTGTCGATCGAAGGGCTCTACTGGGCGATGGGCGAAGAATATCGCGAAGGCGAATCTCCGCAATACACGGATCACTGCTTCACAGGGTGCTATCCAACACCGCTAATAGATCGCGACCGCGAGGCCGCAGGCGGCGCCAAGCAACTCTCTTTCCTCGTGGAAGTGGCGTAAAGGCCCATGTCTGATCAACGTCTAACTCTGGTTACGGGCGCGTCCCGCGGCATTGGCTACGCGGCCGCAAAAGCTCTTGCCGCAGCCGGACACCACGTCATCGCGACAGCGCGAACACAAGGCGGGCTAGAAGCCCTTGATGATGAAATTCAGGCCACTGGTGGGCATTGCACACTGGTCCCAATGGATCTGCGCGATTTCGACCAAATTGACCGCTTGGCCGAAGCCCTTCTCGCCCGCTTTGGGCGGCTTGATGGCATGTTGGTCAATGCGGCTCTGCTTGGCGATATCACGCCGGCCAATCACGTAACCCCAAAGGATTGGATGGCCGTGATGGATGTGAATTTCACGGCGCCCTATCGCATGATCCGCGCGCTTGATCCGCTCTTGCGCAAAAGTGCGGCCGGACGTGCTGTCTTTGTCACCTCCTCTGTCGCTCGCAACCCTCGCGCCTATTGGGGCGCTTATGCAGCGTCAAAAGCCGGCATGGAAAACTTCGCCCTGTGCTGGGCCGATGAGATTGGAGACGTGACGAACATTCGCGTTGGCCTACTCAATCCAGGCGGCACAGATACCCAAATGCGCGCCAAAGCTTTCCCGGGCGAAGATAGAGCCACATTACCAAAGCCGTCTGACCTCGCGCCACTTATTGTCGAAATGCTGGGCGACGACTTCGATCAGCATGGCGCGCTTATCAGCTATCGCGACTGGGCCGCCACCCGCTAATCTGGGACCTCGTTTTCAAGCACAATCCGGTAGCGTGCCTTGCCAGACTTCAGGTGAGCAATCGCATCGTTACACTTTGACATCGGAAAACGCTCAACCATGGGCTGGATGTTATGCCGAACGCAGAATTCCAGCATAGTCGCAACCATTTCAGGCGGCCCAGTATCTGAGCCTGAGACGATTTTCTGGCCACCGATCAACTGATTGGCGGGTATGCCCATGGGCTCCCCAACAACGCCTACCGTGATGAGTTTTCCTTCAGCTCGGAGCGCGCTTAGATAGAGCCGCCAATCGAGACTCACATTGACGGTGCTGAGGATGTAATCGAAGCGCCCACGCTCCGCTTTGAGCGCGTCTTTATCGCGGCTATTGACGATCCGGTGGGCGCCAAGCTGACGAAGGCTCTCCTCTTTATCTAGAGATGACGTAAAGGCTGTCACCTCGCATCCCCACGCCTTGGCAAATTGCAAGGCGAGATGCCCCAAGCCTCCGATCCCGATCACGCCAACCCGATCTGTCGGCTTCAAGTCAAAATCCACGAAAGGGGCGAAAACGGTAATCCCGCCGCAGAAAAGTGGCCCCGCACTGGCCAGATCAATGCCATCGGGCAAAGGTACGGCCCAAATATCCTGCACGCGGATACGATCAGCAAAACCGCCACGCCCCGCAATCGTTGACGTGCCTGTCTGACAACGCTGATGCGTGCCTTTTAAGCAGGGCGGGCAGCGCAGACAGCTATGCGAGGACCAACCCACGCCGACCATAGTCCCGGGTTTAAGCGTGGTAACAGAAGAGCCTAGTGCAACGACCTCGCCAATAATCTCATGCCCGGGAACCAGTGGATAGCGGCTCGCGCGCCAATCATTATTGATCATGGACAGATCGGAATGACAAAGCCCGCAGGCGGCAATCTTGATCTCGACTTCATCGGCCCCAATCGGGCCGGGGTCATAAGAAAACGGCTCTAACAGACCGCCAGGCTCACTGGCTGCATAGGCATTGAATGTGGTCATTGTCCCTCCGAGAATAACGGAGCTTAATCCCATTCGGGGTTGAATTGAAACAATTCTTCTACCGGAGTGGACAAGACGTGAGACAAACGAAATGCGAGTTCAAGTGAGGGGGCATATCGCGCCTGCTCAATCGCAATGATGGTTTGTCGCGTTACACCTGTTGCCTCGGCGAGGCGCGCTTGCGACATGGATTGCGCGGCCCTCACATTTCGGATTGTGTTCGTAATCGCACTTTTTTTGCCCCCCATCAGGCTTCCCCTCGGGACGCCAGAAACGACCGGACTATATCGAAAACGCTGACCGCGTGCACCAAAGCAAATGCCAACACCAAACCGCCGCCCGCAATTTTCACGCCCAGAAGCGTATGCCCCATCGTGAATACCGACATTGCGCCAAACACAACTAAGGTCATCCACAGGAACCCCAAAAGGGTGGCACGACTTTCAACCAGACGATCGCGTTCATCTTTCAACCCCAAACGAGAGGCCTTACCCCCTGCTAAAAAATAAGTGACAATCCAGACGGCGACCAAGACGAGCGTTGCGACAGTCACCCCCGCCCAAAAAACCCAGAACAAAGCCACCGCCGCTGGAACGGAAAGGACGCTCAGAAAAGCCGGTCCGAAAATAGCAAGCGCAGCAAGATAAACAAGCGCAGTCCCGATAAACAAAAAATTGCGAGACATGACTCCTCCTATGTAAATTAAGTTT
>CAZSUW010000089.1:0-6999 GCA_964610115.1 uncultured Algimonas sp. | reverse complement strand
GTCGGCACGCCTTCAAACATCAGCGTCGTCGCCCCATTCGCCAGCGGACCATAGACAATATAGGTATGGCCGGTGACCCAGCCCACATCGGCGGAACACCAATAAATATCATCGGGTTTAAGATCAAACACAGCCTCATGGGTGAGGCTCGCCCAGACCAGATAGCCCCCGCATGTGTGCAGCACGCCTTTGGGCTGTCCCGTCGAGCCTGAGGTATAGAGAATAAAGAGCGGGTCTTCGGCGTTCATCGGTTCGGGCGCGCAGACATTCGTCACCCCGGCTACGGCTTCGTGATACCAGACATCACGGCCCTCCTCCCAGTCCACATCGGCCCCGACATGGCCGATGACGAGCTGCGTCTTGACCGTCATGCCTTGGGCTTTGGCAATCGCGCAGGCGGCATCAGAATTATCTTTGAGTTTCACCGCCCGCCCGCCGCGCTTGCCTTCATCGGCCGTGATGACGAATGAACTTTTGCAATCGACAATCCGCCCGGCCAGCGCTTCGGGCGAAAAGCCGCCAAATACGACGCTGTGGATTGCCCCGATCCGCGCGCAGGCCAGCATGGCAAAGGCGGCTTCCGGGATCATGGGCATATAGAGCGTGATCCGGTCGCCCCTCGATGCGCCGTGAGCCTTCAATACATTCGCAAAGCGGCAGACTTCGGACAGGGTTTGGGCGTAAGTATAGGTCTTCGCCTCACCGGGCGCGTCGCCCTCAAAAATGATCGCGACCTTATCGGGCGTAGCTTTGGCGTGACGGTCCAGACAGCTTTCCGTGACATTCAGCACACCATCCCGGTACCACTCAATCTTAACCGGGCTTTCAAACGACCAGGACCCAATATGGCTCGGCGCCTGCATCCACTGAACGCGCCCCGCAGCCTCCGCAAAAAACGCCTCACGATCCAAAATAGAACGCGAATAGGCGGCTTTATAGGACGCAGCGTCAAGATTGGTTTTGGTCGCAAACTCGGCCGGGATGGGAATGGGTGTGATCGTATCAGACATAAGCCCGTGATGATCCATCAGGCTGTCAAAGGCAATATGAGCAAGGTGAATTGTGAGATGAGCGCGTGCGTCTTATATAGCGCCAATGCCGCGACGACCCTCCGACGTTCCTGCCATTGACGGCCCAAAGCCCACGGGGCCGCTGCGCCCGAAAATGTGGCGAGGCCTAAGGGGGTCTTGCCCGAATTGTGGCGAGGCGAAACTGTTCCGGGCCTTCCTAAAACCGGTCGATCATTGCCCAAACTGCGGGGTCGGTTGGGGCGAAGTGCGCGCGGATGACGGCCCGGCTTGGGCGTCCATGTTGATTGCGGGCCACCTAACGGCGCCGGTTTTCCATTGGATTGTATTCAAAGAAGACTGGCCCATGTGGGCCTCGATTACGGGGGTCAGCCTATTTCTCGCCGCCATGTGTATTGCACTACTGCAACCGATGAAGGGCGTGTTCATGGCCATCATCTGGGACAAAGGCGCGCCGACATCCGGCTAACGCTTCTGGCTACCTTTGGCGTCTTGACGGGCGTCTTTCCGCTCGTCATAGCGCTAAGCCTCATCAAGACCGGAGCGAGGGACAAGGCCCGTTTCCCATTTATGGGAGAGACCTCCGGGGCAACCGGCACACTCATGTGCAACAGGTGCCAAGTCCTACGGGTTTCCCGGAAGATGAGAGCGCGTCGAGCCTATCGGCGGCCTCCCCCTTCCGCGCCCGACTGAGCTTGGCACAGCAGCGACGGAAGGCGAGCATGACCCCTCGCGATATAAAGACCCCGGCAGAAGACCGCGCGCTGGAGCGTGGGTGTCAGCTCATGGGTGATGTGGTGCGGGGTCGCCTTTATGGTCCACAGGACGGACCCCTTGCCGTGGTGCTAGGCGGGATTTCCGCCAATCGCTTTGTCGCTGATGGACCCCCAAAAGAGAACGGATGGTGGGGCCGTTTAGTCCGGCCTGGCGGGGCAATCGATACGAACCGCTGGCGTGTTCTGGGCTTTGACTTCGGCCCGAACCATGGCGCGGATCATTGTCCTGAAACCATTACCACAAAGGATCAGGCCGCCCGCCTTAAAGCCCTGATCGACGCGCATGATCTGGGCCCTGTGCAGGCCTTTATCGGTAGTTCTTATGGCGGCATGTGCGGACTGGCTTTTGCGCAAGCCTTTCCAGACACCATCCAAAACCTCTGTATTATTGGCGCGGCGCATCAGCCTTATCCGATTGGTGTGGGGTGGCGCGGTATTCAGCGCCGGATTGTGCGTCTTGCGCTCGACGCCGGACGACCCGAAGACGGCCTAAAGCTGGCGCGCGAGCTGGCCATGACCACTTACCGCACGCCGGAGGAATTTTCAGACCGGTTTGATCTGGAAGAGACAGGCACCAACCCTGCCCGGTTCGACATTTGCGACTATCTGGAAAATCGCGGGCAGGATTTTGCCAGCCGTATCAATGCGGAACGGTTTTTGGCTTTGTCCGAGTCCATTGATCTGCACCGTGTAAAGCCGGAAGCCATCACCACGCCCACGCTCATCATGGGCGCGATTTCCGATCAGCTCGCCCCGCTGCCGACCTTGCGCCGCCTGCGGGACCGTTTGTCCGGGCCGAGCGAGCTGTTTACCTTCACCTCACTCTTCGGCCATGATGCGTTCTTGAAAGAATATGACCAGATGGAAGCGCGCATTGCCCGCTTTATGGATGAGGCGTTTACGCAGGAGGCAAAGGCATGACCTCTAATCACACAAAACTCGTGCAAGCCGGCATTGGCTGGGACCCGGCCTTTGGCGCGGTCATTCCGCCGCTAACCCTGTCCACCACCTATGTCTGGCCCGAAGCCAATGTGGAGGCCAAAGGCCCGTTTGATTATGGGCGAACGAATAATCCGAACCGGGATTTGCTGGCGGAGACACTGGCCGAGCTGGACGGCGGCGCGGGCGCGGTTGTCACCAGCAGCGGCATGGCCGCGATTGATCTGGTGTTAAACCTGCTGCCGAGTGGCGCGCGGGTTGTGGCCCCGCATGATTGTTATGGCGGGACGCACCGCTTGCTGAGCGCCCGACATGAGCAGGGCAAGATCCAAGCCGTTTTCATCGATCAGACCGATCCAGAGGCCGTCGCTACATCCATTATCGACGGCACGGCGCTCGTCATGCTGGAAACACCCAGCAATCCGCTCATGCGCATCACGGATGTCCGGGCGGTTTGCGAACAGGCCCGGTCCGTCGGCGCGCTCTCTGTCGTAGACAACACATTTCTGACGCCAATGCGCCAGCGCCCCCTAGATTTGGGCTCGGATATGGCGCTGCAATCGACGACCAAATATCTGAACGGTCATAGCGATGTGGTCGGCGGCGTGGTGGTCGCCAAGACAGCAGAGCTGGCCGAAAAGCTGGCCTGGTGGGCCAATGCAGCGGGCCTGACCGGATCGCCTTTTGACGCCTATCAGACCTTGCGCGGCCTGCGCACGCTGGCGCTTCGGGTCGATGCGGCGGAAGCCAATGCACAGGCGCTGGCCGCTTTGCTTCGCGCTCACCCAACTGTGCAGCAAGTCTACTATTCCGATAATGACGCCGCCCGCGCGCAACAAAGCGGGCCGGGCGCGATGCTATCCTTCCGTCTAGAAAATGCGGATGCGGCCGGGCGTTTTCTAAAATCCGTCCCCCTCTTTCAGCTCGCCGCCTCACTCGGCGGGACGGAAAGCCTGATCTGTCAGCCCGCCACGATGACCCATCGCGG
This sequence comes from uncultured Algimonas sp., assembly GCA_964610115.1. Classification (GTDB taxonomy): domain Bacteria; phylum Pseudomonadota; class Alphaproteobacteria; order Caulobacterales; family Maricaulaceae; genus Litorimonas. The sequence goes on along the minus strand of CAZSUW010000089.1, from coordinate 3,268 downwards.
TATGGCGCCAGAGGCGCGGGCCGCAGCGGGTCTGGATGAAAGCCTGGTGCGCGTGAGCGTGGGGATTGAGAGCCAAACGGACCTGATCGCCGCGATAGAGGCAGGACTTGCCTCACTTTCCGCTTAACTGGGGCATGATGTCACGCAAAGCCGACCGTAATTTAGCGGTTCAGGGCAGATTTTAGGCTTGGCATATCTGTCCGATTAGGCTTTAACCCTTTCCATGGACCCGCGTCGTCAATCTGAGCCGAAAGTTAAAGTCGCTGCCCGCGCCTCTGGTGTGTCTATCGACGTCGTACTCGTACTCGGTCTTGTCGTACTCCTTATTGGGGTGAGCCTCGGGTTGTAGACGCAAGGATTTTGCTGACAAACAACCCGCCCTCAACCGGCGGGTTTTTTGTTGATTTGAAGGGGAGACATCGTGACCAAGCGTTCCGATGCAATTGTTAAAGGCCGGGACCGCTCTGCGGCGCGCGCCATGTTGCGCGCGTCCGGCATGACGGACGAGAGCTTTGAGGGCCCGATCATCGCGGTCTTCAATACGTGGACCAATATGGGTCCCTGCAATATGCATCTCGACCAACTGGCCGTGCCTGTGCGCGCGGGTATTCGCGCTGCGGGCGGCACACCCGTTGATTTCAATTCTATCGCGGTCAGTGACGGCATTACGATGGGCAGCGAGGGCATGCGCGCCAGCTTGATGAGCCGTGAAGTCATTTGCGATTCGATTGAGCTGGCCGTGAAAGGCCACAGCTTAGACGGTGTTATTATCTTGGTCGGCTGTGACAAGACAATCCCGGCCGCCGCCATGGCGCTGGCCCGCATGAATGTGCCAGGTGTGGTCGTCTATGGCGGGTCCATCATGCCCGGCAACCATAAGGGCAAAGACCTGTCCGTGCAGGATGTGTTCGAAGCGGTTGGCGCCTGCGCCGCTGGCATCATCGACGAAGACGAACTCGGCGAAATTGAAAAAGCCGCCTGCCCCGGTGCGGGCGCCTGTGGCGGACAATTTACGGCGAATAGCATGGCCATGGCGATGACGTTTCTGGGCCTGTCGCCCATGGGCCTGAACGATATTCCCGCCATCCATGAAGACAAGACCCGCGCCTGCTACGATGCGGGCATGACCGTGGTAGACTGCGTGAAACAGAACCGCGCGCCGCGCGACATGATTACCAAAGACGCGCTGGTCAATGCGGCGACCGCTTTGTCGGCGACAGCCGCGTCGACCAACGCCATTCTGCACTTGCTGGCTATTGCGACCGAAGCGGGCGTAGACGGCTTTGAGATCGATGTCTTTGACGAAATCAGCCGCACCACGCCCGTTATCGGCAATCTGAAGCCCGGCGGCGATTATATGGCGGCAGACCTTTATAAGGCCGGGGGCTCTGGCCTGATCGGGCAACGCTTGGTCGCAGACGGGCGGATCATAGATCAGAAGACCGTCACAGGCCGCACCTTGTTCCAAGAGATCGCTGACGCGACAGAGGCCGAAGGTCAGGATGTGGTTCGGCCTTTTGACAATCCGGTGAAATCCCGGGGCGGCTATGGCATCCTCTATGGCGATCTGGCCCCCGAAGGCTGTGTCGTGAAGCTGGCCGGACACGGCGCGCTTCACTTCGAAGGCCCCGCTCGCGTCTTTGAAAATGAAGAAGACTGTTTCGAAGTCGTCCAAAATAACGGCATCAAAAAAGGCGACGTCATCATTATCCGCGGCGAAGGCCCGGCGGGCGGACCGGGCATGCGGGAGATGTTAGGCGTGACCGCCGCGCTGGTCGGGCAAGAGCTGATCGACCATGTCGCCCTGATCACAGATGGCCGCTTTTCCGGCGCGAGTTATGGCTTTGTCATCGGTCACGTCGCGCCCGAAGCGGCCCATGGCGGGCCGATCGCGCTGGTCAAAGACGGCGACATCATCACCATCAATGTCGAAACCCGCGAAATCAATGTGGCGGCTGATCTGGACGCGCGTCGCGCCCACTGGTCTGCGCCTGCACCGAAATATCCAAACGGCGCTTATGCCAAATTTGCCGCGCTCGTCGGCTCCGCGTCCAAAGGCGCGGTGACGAGCTTTCCGTTTAAAGGGGGCGCGTGATGACAAATTATCCGCCGTCCCCGGCACCCGTTGCCGGGGCCTGTCCTCCCTCTCCCTCACAAGCCGCGTCTTGTGAAGACCCATCGCCACAAGACCCCGGCAATAAATGCCGGGGACGAGACATAATCTAATTAGGACCTACCACCCATGAGTATCGAAATCTTCTACGACGCAGACTGCGATCTAGACATCATCAAAGGCAAGCGCGTCGCCGTTCTCGGCTATGGCTCCCAAGGCCGCGCCCATGCGCTCAACCTGCACGATAGTGGGGTGGAGGTCGTTGTCGGCCTCAAGCCCACCTCTGCGACGAACAAAAAAGTCAAAGCCGATGGCCTAGAAAGCGTCGCGACCGCTGATGCCGTCAAAGGCGCGGATGTTGTCATGGTCCTCACCCCCGATGAGTGGCAGTCCAAGATCTACCGCGAGGACATTGAGCCGAACATCAAAGACGGCGCGACGCTGGCGTTCGGTCACGGCTTTGCCATCCATTACGGGCAGATCGTGCCGCGGCGTGACCTTGACGTGATCATGGTTGCCCCCAAAGCCCCCGGCCACACAGTCCGCAACGAATTCACCAATGGCCGCGGCATTCCGGACCTGATCGCTGTGGCCCAAGACGCCAATGGTGGAGCCGCGCTAGAGACCGCCAAGTCCTACGCCTCGGCCATTGGCGGCGGTCGGACGGCGATCATCTATACGACCTTTAAGGACGAAACCGAAACCGACCTGTTCGGCGAGCAGGCCGTGCTCTGCGGCGGCGTCGTTGAGCTGATTAAAATGGGTTATGAGACGCTGGTCGAAGGCGGCTATCCGCCAGAGCTGGCCTATTTCGAATGCCTGCACGAGACCAAGCTGATCGTCGATCTGATCTATGAAGGCGGCATCGCCAACATGAATTATTCCATCTCCAACAATGCCGAGTTCGGCGAATATGTCACCGGCGAACGCGTGGTGAATGAAAGCAGTCGCGAAGCCATGCGCCAATGCCTGAAGAACATTCAGGACGGCAGCTACGCCAAGGAATTCATCCTCGAAGGCGCGATGGGCTACCCGTCCATGACCGCCCGCCGCCGCAATATGGAAGCTCATTCGATTGAGCAGGTCGGCGGGAAGCTGCGCGAGCTGATGCCCTGGATCGCGGCGAACAAGATCGTCGATAAGGATAAGAATTAG
>CAZSUW010000088.1:5531-7952 GCA_964610115.1 uncultured Algimonas sp. | reverse complement strand
CGGGCGCGGAACTCACTGGCGGGGACGTCTTCCTTCGCGCGGCCCTTGGACCGAAACTCCTCTTCGACTTTCCATTCAATCGGTAGGCCGTGACAGTCCCAGCCGGGGACGTAATTGGCGTCAAAGCCGGCCATTTGCTGGCTGCGGTTGATCATGTCCTTGTGAATTTTATTCAGCGCCGTGCCCATATGGATGTGGCCATTGGCGTAGGGCGGGCCGTCATGCAGGCAATATTGCGGACGGCCCTTCGATTGCTCGCGCAGGCGCTGGTACAGCCCCAGCTCGTTCCAATAGTCGAGCCATTTCGGCTCGGCCTTGGGCAGGCCGGCGCGCATGGGGAAGTCCGTCTTCGGCAGGAAGAGCGTGTCGCGGTAGTCGCGCTGTTCAGTTGTCATGGTATTGTCTTTGTTTGGAAGGTCTTAGGAGGGAATTAGCGGCGTTATGGAATCCCGACACGTCGCGTGGGTTACGCGCGTATCGGGCCGCTAATTCGAATGACCTGCAACATGGCACCGCCCTAGCGCCGCATGTGGGGCAAAGCAAGGGAACGGGGCAGGGTCGTAGGTTTAGATCAAAGGACGTTTTGACGGGCTAGGGTATTGGCGGAGCTATGAAACGTTTTCTGATTCCTGTTGCTCTCGTCCTATCCGCCTGTGCCACGACATCCGCGCCGTCCAAGATTGAGTACCCGCACGTAAAGCGCCCTAATTTGTTAGTGGCGGATTTGGATCGGTCGTTGGAAATCTATCAGGATATTTTGGGCTTTTTCCCGGGGCGGATTAGCGAGAGTGCGACGGACAGCTATAGCTATCCGGTTTTCAATATCCCGCGGGAAGCCCGCATGCGTTACACCTATCTGGGTGAGCCGGGTGAAGAGCGCGTCTTTGGCCTGACCGAAGTAACGGGCGTGGAGATGCAGCCGGTCGCGAATGCCCCGCACCGCACAACCGTCGTCATCGGTGTGATGGATATTGACGATAAGATCACCCGCCTCAAAGCGCTGGGCCTGAAAATGACAGAGCCGAAAGTGGCGGGCGGGAGTGAGTTCACCTTCACTGAAGTGGCGTTCACCGATCCCGATGGTCATCTGATCGTTCTGTATGAGATTATGGAATAACGCCTAGAGGCCCAAGTCAGGCTTTTCCCGCGCTTCCATCAATATGTCCCGCTTCGCCCGCGCCAGCGTGAAGCCAACATTTCGGCGTTTCAGCGTCGGTTCCGGCAAAGCGGCGAGCTTTTCGCGATAAGCATCTTGGTGATGTTTCATCATCTCGCGGTGCAGGCTGCGGATCATCAGAATGTGACCACCGCGAAACAGGATGAAGTACAGCCCGCTAAATCCGATCAGCACAGCCGCGTGATCCACAGTGCGGTCTGTCGCGTCGAAGAACTGGATCAAGTAGAGACAGGCGATTACAGCGATCGCGGCTGGCAAAACACTCCGCAGCAGCCAGCAGCGTAAAGATAGAAAGCGATGTTTCAGGCGCTCGGGGCTCATGGTCCTGCATACGGACCAGCGGTACTTTAAGCCTGCAAATCTTCGTCGATCCACGCTATAAGTCGGAAAATGTCGCGCGCACGGGTTGGCTCGTTAGGAACGGCTTGAAGACGGGCCCGATAAAGCGATGGCGCGCGGCGCAATAAATCACGATGAAGCATATGCGCTGTCATGCGATCAATGGCCTGAAGACCACAGAGAAAAAGCCCCGCCATGCCGAGGCTCGCCGCGATCAGGTCGAGCATTGTTCCGCGAATCCCAATGGCGAAGGTAACGAGCAGGATAAACAAAACGCCTAAAGCCACGGGCGCGAGACAATCGCGCAGCCAGCTTTCCAGCGAGAGCCATTCAGTTTCTAAGGTTTCGGGCGTCATACCCCCAATTCTGCAAGTTTCGAGCCATGACAGCTGGGTTTTGCGGCGCTAGATAGAGAGCATGACACTCTTATCGCCGCGCCAGACCTTTGATTTGCTCATCAAGAACGGGACAGTTGTGAACCAATCCGGTCGCATCCGTGCCGATGTGGGAATTAAAGACGGGATTATTGCGGCCATTGGCAATCTGGCTGACAGTCAAGCCGGTGAGATACTGGACGCGACAGGGCTGCACGTTCTGCCGGGCGTGATCGACAGTCAGGTTCATTTTCGCGAACCCGGACCGACGCATAAAGAAGACCTCGAAACAGGGTCTAAGGCTGCCATTCTGGGCGGGGTGACGGGTGTGTTTGAAATGCCGAACACCAACCCCACAACCTCTACGCCGGCCATGTTGCAAGATAAGCTCGACAGGGCGGCGGGCAAAAAAGACCATGACGGTATGCACTGCCACCATGCCTTCTATATTGGGGGGACGCACGCCAATGCCGATCATCTGAATGAGTTAGAGCGCTTGCCCGGCTGTTGCGGGGTGAAGGTGTTTATGGG
>CAZSUW010000088.1:3041-5431 GCA_964610115.1 uncultured Algimonas sp. | reverse complement strand
GAAGAAGTGCCGATTTTGGCGGCGAATAAAGATCTGGTGACCTGCGAAATTCTGCCCAACCACCTGTCGATTTACGGGCCCGAAGCCTATGAGACCTTGCAGGGTCGGGTGCAGCAAAACCCGCCCATCCGCGACTTTGAAAATGCGCAAGGTTTGTGGGAAGGGGTGCGCCAAGGTGTGTTTGACGTCATCGGGACAGATCACGCGCCGCACACGCTAAAAGAAAAAGCCATGCCTTATCCGGCCAGCCCGTCCGGAATGCCCGGTGTGCAGACGCTCGTCCCGCTCATGCTTGATTGGGTGAATAAAGGCGCGCTTAGCTTGGAACGCTTTGTCGATATGACAAGCCACGGCGTACAGCGCGTCTGGGGTTTGGTTGGCAAAGGCCGTATTGCTGTCGGCTATGATGCGGACATCACCATTGTTGACCTAAAGGCCAAGCGTGTGATCCGCGATGAAGATCAGGCCACACGCTCCGGCTGGACACCCTATCACGGGCGAGAGGTTACGGGATGGCCGACCCATACGATTCTCGACGGCCGCGTCGTCATGGCAGAAGATCAGATCGTGCTCGCCCATTCCGGTAAGCCATATAAATTCGCGGAGACCTATTAGCGCTGTCTGAAAAATCTCGCCTCTCCCGATTGACACGACATATGTCGTAATATATCGATAAACGGAAAGAGACGAGAAAAAGGAGAATGCTATGCGCGTTTCGAAAAATGTAATCCTAGCAGCGGCGAGTGTGCCAGTCCTACTGCTGTCGGCCCCGACACTGGCCCATGAAATCGAGGGTGACGTCAAACGGGACGTGGTTGAGACTTATGACTTATCGGGCTTTGATCGTATCGCGGTAGAAGGCGTCTATCTGCTGGATGTGGAAGTCGGCCCACGCTTTAGCGTGCGGACAGAAGCCCGTGCCAAAGATGCGGATGACGTGAAGGTCTATCTTGAAGGCGATACCTTGGTGTTAGGTCAGAGCGAGGATCGTAAGCGCCGGAATCGAAACACGAAGGGCGTGAAGGCAATTGTCATGCTACCCTCGCTTGAGGGCGTCGAAATTGCAGGCATTGCCAATGGCGACATTCGCGGCATTAAAGCCGGTGACTTTGAGGTTGAAATTGCCGGTATCTCAAATGTCCATTTCTACGGAACGTGCGATGATCTTGACATTGATGTTGCCGGTATGGGCGACACAGATGCGAGTGGCCTCATCTGTGAGGATGTCAACGCGGATCTCGGCGGGATGGGTAAGCTGTCCGTTCATGCAACCCAGTCCGTCGATGCCGATATGGGCGGGATGGGCGCGATCGAGGTTCACGGCGACCCTGAAAACCGCCGAACCACGTCGAGCCCGATGTCGTCGGTTCGCTTTGTAGACTAGGTTACTTCAATCCCAATGAAAAAGCCCCGCTTCTTGCGGGGCTTTCTTAGTTTTGCGTTCGTTCCCGTGGTCTAGTGGCGGACGCGATAGTGACCGTGGCCGCGAATCCCATGACCACGTCGGCCGTAATAGCCATGACCGCGGCGATAGCGTGGCGTGCGGTAATAGCCGCCTCCCGTGCCGATATTGATCGTCAGGCCCGTCCGTGGGCGCGAATAATAGGGCACGCTATAGCCATAGTGACTGCGTGGGCGGTAATAGGTCCGCGGCGTTTGGTAATATGTCCGGGGCGCGTAATATTGTGTGCGCGGCTGATAATAGGTCGTGTGACCGCTATACTGTGGTTGGCCGTAGCCTTGGTGGCTATACCCTTGGTGGCTGTAACCCTGATTGTAATAGCCCTGATTATATTGCCCACCTGTGCGGTGGCTATTATTACCACTGCCCGCAATGGCCGCGCCAGCGACACCACCGACGACGGCCCCTAAGACCGAGCCTTCTGTCCGTGCGCCACTGGCGGCCAGCTGACTGCCCAGAACCGCGCCGACGCCTGCGCCGACCAGTCCGCCGACGATCTGCTGATCATTATTGGTCTGATGGTAGTGATTATAGCCCGTATTATGGGCTGACGCGCTGAGGGGTGCAAACGCTAGGGCAGCTAGCATAGCCGCAGCGAATCCGAATTGTTTGATCATGGGAAAGTCTCCTTTGCTGTCAAAGGTGCCCGTCCCTGACACCAATTACCGTGTTAACTATGCGTTAGAAGATGAACCGATCCCAAACGCAGGATTAACAAAAGGGGCATTTTCCGTTCAGACAAAGCAAAAGCCGCCCGGTAAAAACCGGACGGCTTGCAAGGATTATGTCGGCTTGTGCGATGTGCTTAAGAGCAAGGCACCATCTTTTGGCCTTTATGTTTCATACCGGCGTGACCGCCTTTGATGATTTCGCGACCCAGACTGTCATAGCGCTTATCGCTATTGGGGTAGCAATATTGCGCGCTGGA
>CAZSUW010000088.1:0-2941 GCA_964610115.1 uncultured Algimonas sp. | reverse complement strand
GGTCCAAAGCCCGGCGCTGGTGCAAAACCCGGAGCCGGTGCGATACCCGGGGCAAAGCCAGGTGCGTAGCCCCCAACGGGGCCGAACCCGCCTTGTTGACCGCGATTAGACAGCGCATAGCCAGCAAGACCGCCTAAGGCGGCGCCAATGGCTGTGCCTTCTTGGCGTTGACCAGAACCGGCCAGATTTGAACCCAAAGCCCCACCGAGACCGGCCCCGATCCCTGCGCCGACAAGATTGCGACCGTTAAAGCCCGGGTTGAATTGTCCAGCATAAGGGTTGCCGTAATAATTGCTTTGGCTGTTACCATAGGCTGCACCAAGAAGGCCCCCGGCGACGGCGCCAATAGCTGAGCCTTCTGTGCGGTTGCCGGACGGTGCAAGTTGGCTGCCAAGGACAGCGCCAAGGCCTGCCCCCGTTGTACCGCCAAGAACGGTGTTATTGTCCAGATTACCAAATAACTGTGCCTGCGCGGCGCCAGGCATTGCGATAAGCGCCAAAACGGCGGCGCTGCCTAAAAGACGTTTCATAAGTCGGGCTCCATGACCTCTATATGTATCATTTTCGGAGCCTGAGCCCCACCATCGCCTGCATTCATGCAAGTCTTGTTCCATTGTTTGCCCGCAAATTGACTCGCGCGCATTAAGGTTCCCGTATGGCGAGAGTCCTGAACACAACCAAAATGGCGGCCCATATCAAAAAGCCCCGATCAAAATGACCGGGGCTTCCCTACGGATGGCTCCTGATAATCCCGGATGGGACGGTGGGATGTCTCAATCGCGTCTCCGAATTCAGACGGCGGGGTTTACCAGCCGCGCTGATGGCTGGAGTAGGTCCGGCGATAATCAGGGCGATAATCGACCCGGCGGAACTCCTGTCGTTTCACCCGCTTCCGATCCCGCTTCAGGCGGTCCAGATCATAGGCGATACTGTGCAAGCGGCGATCAATCCAAGGGCGGTAGCCTTCATATTTGGCCCGACGTTTTAGATCAGCCCGTTCACGGCGTAGAGTGTCGATCTGACGATCAATCTGGCGCAGTTGGCGATCGCGCTGACGCTTCCAGCGTTCATAGCCGCGATCGTAACCTCGGTCATATCCCCGATCAGAGTGCCCGTGCGTACGATAGCCTTGATTTCGGTAGCCGCTATTATGATGTGGGTGGCTCACCGTGCGATAGGTTGTCGTCGGATAGACAGTTTGCGTTGTGCGCGGATAGTAACGTCCATCCGTATGGCGGGTATAGATCCGACCATCCTTTTCACAGCTAGACGCGCTATCACCAACAGCTGCGCCCGCAATGCCGCCAATGATCGCGCCAAGTACAGCGCCTTCCGTCCTGTTGCCACGTCCGGCGATTTCTTCGCCAATGACCGTGCCGAGAGAGCCACCGATTAGCCCGCCCGCGACGGTGGCTTCAGTATCTTTACATTTTCGATAATCGCCAGCGCTCGCGCTCATGGGGGCGAGTGTGGTTGTGGCAGCGATGGTTGCAGCGGCCACAGCGAGTGTCTTGAGTGTCTTCATGGGACGTCTCCTGTTTGGGCGGGACACGGGTTGATTCCCGTGGGCCGATAAGACGTCATTAGGACAGGGTGTTTGAACCGTTTCTGGGGCCGATATTCATAGTCCGTTTAGTGGCCATTCATCCCGCGTTTAGGATGGCTTGCGCTTGCCTTTCGCGGTCTTTGTGGGTGCAGGCTTGGCGACACCCTGCGCTTTCAAGAACGCCGCCGCTGCATCCAAGGCGTCCCGCGCTTCGGGCAGGACATCGTCGAAAATCGGGAACACATGCGGCAAATGCGACCACGCTTGCAGCGTCACGTTTGATCCTTCATCTGCCGCCTTGTTCGTGTAGCGCACCGCATCCCCGTAAAGCATTTCAGTCGAACTGGCCTGGATTAGTGTGGGCGGCAGATCGGATAGATCTCCGAAAATCGGCGAGACATCCGGATCAGACGGGTTGATCCCGATTTGCTTTTTCATCCCCAGCAGCAAAAGCGGACGCGGCACACGGACCAGCGGACGCAAAAGCGGTTGCAGCATCAAATCCGTTTCCAGATTGCTTTTAAAGGTGGGGCTCGCCGCCGTGCTGTCCGCGCTGGGGCTAATGGCGTAGACCGCGTCTGGCGCGCGAAGGCCCGCCTCTTTGGCGTAGTTTGAAATCATCAGTGTCAGGTTCCCGCCCGCACTATCGCCGCCAATCGCAACGGCTTTTGCTTCGCTTGGACCGTCCGGCCCGTTTTCCAGGATCCAGCGATAGGCCGCGCGCGCATCCGTAATGCTGTCGCGTCGCGGATTTTCCGGCATCAGGCGGTAGTTCGGCGTAAACACCGCACAGCCCGTCCGCTTCGCCAAATTCCACGTCAGCGGCCGATGCGACACATCACTGCCCACGGTAAACGCCCCGCCATGGTAATAGAGAATGCGCCGATCCGGATCATAACCGTCCACCAAGGTCCAGCGTCCGTGTAGGGTATGGCCATTCACCTCGATCGTATCGTCGCGATATTCCGCCACGCAATCTGTCCGGGCCAGTCCCGCTTGCTCAAACCGTTCGCGCTTATCTTCCCAGCCCGTTTTGGCGTTGGCCGCTTGGGCGGGCTTGATGAAATTCTCCACCAGATACGCATTGACCGTCGCCAGCCCTTCACTGTTGCGGTCACTATCGCGATAGATCGGCGGCGCTGTGTCAAAGGCGGAGAGGTCAGGCCCGCTCATCCGTTTGTAAGCGCGGTAAAGGGCGTAGGCGGTGGCCGCCGTTAGAACGGGAGGGAGGAGGAGTGGGAGCATGGGGTCGCTCTAACCCCGCATCCCCGTTCTGTCATCTACACGTCCCACTTGAACACACGCCCACATTCTACCGCCGGGCGGTCCGGCGGCCATCAAAGCAATCCTCGAGAAAGTGACGAGGCGCGGGGTCGTCCCGGCGACCGGGACATA
>CAZSUW010000087.1:4660-8389 GCA_964610115.1 uncultured Algimonas sp. | reverse complement strand
GCAGTTTAGCGCGGCCAAATCTTCATTATAAATGCGCGCGTATTTTTCCGTGATGTCTGAAATCGGCACGCCGCTTTCCTTCGCCGCCGCAATAATCTTATCATCCACATCCGTGATGTTGCGGGCATAGACGACCGCCTCTTCGCCATAGATATGGCGCAGGACGCGAAACAGCACATCGGCCACCACTGCCGCGCGGGCATTGCCGATATGGGCGTAGGAATAAACGGTCGGGCCGCAATTATACATCGTCACGCGGGTGGGGTTTTCGGGAACAAACTGCTCCACCTCACGTGTGAGTGAGTTGTAAAGCTTTAGGGGATGCGCCTCTTGGTCTTCCATAGGGGCGCTCCCTATATTGAACCGCGATGACGGAAAACCCCCAAAGCTCGCCCTATCGGATCGCGGTACAGTCGACCGCGCCCTATGAGGAAGACCCTTATTACGAAGAGGATCCTTGGACGGCCCCCATCCCGCCGCGCAAGCGCCCGGCTTGGTGGCTGCTGATCCCGGTTCTCGTCGCGCTGATGTTTGTGTGGGAAGCCTTTCAGCCCCCATCCCTCGGCTCTGGTCGGTTCCAACTCGTGATCGACGGTCCGGTCGCCCACGCTTACGGGACGACGGATACGGAGAGCTTCGCCGAAGTCCGCGCCGCGCTAAACGCCAATCCGCAGATCGAAACGATTGTCCTACGCGATGTGCCTGGGACGCGCGATATGTTCCAAAACACACGCATCGCAAAGATGATCCGCGGGCGTGGGATTAACACCCATCTGGAAAGCAGCTCGCGCATCGCGTCCGGCGGTGTGGACCTGTTCTTGGCGGGCGCGGAACGCACAATGGAATGCGGCGCGTGGATCGGGGTGCATAGTTGGAAGAATGTCGATGGCGAGACCCCCAAAAGCCTCGGCTACGATCCAGCCCTGCCCTATATGCAGGACTTCCATGCCGAAATCGGCGTTGATCCGGACTTCTATCCCTTTGCCCGCGACGCCAGCCCGCATGAGCTGCTATATATCTTGCAGCCGCGCGATATAGAACGGTTCGACCTTTTATCCGAACCGTGTGAACGCGGCGGTCTGTTTGGGTGGCTGGGCTAATGAAACAAATCAATCCGCTGATTATCCTGATCCTTGTGCTCGCTATGATTTTAGTGCCCGCCATTGCAGGACAGCTCGATAAGCCGGACGGCCTGCGCTTTGACGTGCAAGGCGATACGGCCTTTGTGGACGGGACCTCGACCTCACGCAGTCAGAACGCCGTGCGAAGGCTGCTGCGCGATAATCCGCAAGTGAACCGCCTTGTCTTTCGCTCCATGCCCGGCACGATCGATGTGACGACCAACTATCACCTCGCGCGGACCATACGGGATGCCGGCCTGACGACGGAATTGACGGCCACATCGCGCATTGCCTCTGGCGCGGTCGATCTGTTCCTCGCGGGCGAACGCCGCATTGTGGCCTGCGGCGCGATGATCGGCGTGCATGCTTGGGGCTCAACAGGGTATGACGCCCAAGACGTGATGTTCGATCCGCATCGGGGCATGAGCCGCCGTTTTCTTTCTGACATGGGCGTTGATCCCGACTTTTATGATTTCCGCACAGAGATGGCCGGGACGGAGGACATTCACTGGATGAGCAACGCAGAAATTGCCCGCTGGGGTGTAGCGACCGAGCCGCGGCCGGATTGCGAATAGGCGCTAGTCCAGCAAATCGCAGCTATATTTCATTTCCGCATGAAGCCTGGCGCGCAACTGCTCGCGTGTGAGGTCCGGCGGCGGGTCGGTATAGCAGCGGGCTTTGATGTGACAGGCCAAACGCGCCATCACCACAGCGAACAGGCCAAACATCAGAAAGGTCAAGGTAGACCCCGGAATAGCCAGCGCGATCCGTGTCCATATAGGCAAGTCTTCTACAATACGCTGCTCAGCTTCAACCGTAAGGGGCGCAGTGCTTTCCTCTGCCAGATCGAAATAGCCTTTTGTCATCAAAACTACGGGCACGGCCTTAGCAAGGCCGGGAGCTAAGTAATACATTATCGATAACAAAAATGCCGCAATGCCCACGCAAATATCCAAAAACCAGCTCTCGCAGCGATAGCTGAACCATCCCAGCGCCAATCCGATAACGATGCCAAATGCGGCGAAATCATGAGTCGAGTATAGCCACCACACCTTGGCAGCCGATTTGGATTTAGGGTTAACCCACCCTAAACACGTCCAGTGTTGCAAAAATCGCATGTCGGATGTGCGGTGATGCGCCCTTTCTTCTTACAGGTCTGCCCCCTATATGCCTGCCCATGAGCAATCCTGATCCGACAAAGCCAAAGCTTGTCTCTGTGCCTAAACCATCCCGCCCGTCAGAGGCGGAGGCCCTCGCCGCTGTACGCACATTACTGGCGTGGACAGGGGATGATCCAGATCGTCCCGGCCTGATTGATACGCCGAAACGGGTGGTCAATGCTTACCGTGAATGGTTTCGTGGCTATGATGAAGATCCGGTCGCCCATCTGTCCAAAACGTTTGAAGACCTGACCGGCTATGACGATATGGTCGTCCTGCGCGACATCGATATTGAAAGCCATTGCGAGCATCACATCGCGCCGTTTCTGGGCACCGCGTGGGTGGCCTACCTGCCGGCAGAAAAAGTCGTCGGGATTAGCAAGCTGGTCAAGGTCGTGGAGACCTATGCCCGCCGCTTACAAAGTCAGGAAAAGCTAACCTCTGAAATTACAGAGTGCATTGAAGAGGCGTTAAAGCCGCGCGGTGTGGCCGTGATGATTGACGCGCAACATCAGTGCATGAGCACACGCGGTGTGCATCATCCCGATGTGTCGACTATCACCACGCAGTTTACGGGCGAGTTTAAATCCAACCCGTCCTTACAAGACCGCTTCCTGCGGGTCATCGGCAAATAGCGCCGAAAGCCGCGACCCCAAAAGAAAAGGCGACGCTGGATCACAGCGTCGCCTCTTTCATTCAGGGTTGGCAATAAGCCTTTTGTCGGGTCGCATTCCGACGACAGGCGCGGCGCAGTTTTGCCAGCCTCCCGCGTAATGTCCCGGCTGACCGGATAGGGGGGCGGAAGGCATGTTGCCCATAAGCGCAGCGCATAAGGCCTCTTCTGTTGCGCCGGACGCACCGCCCGGCTGGTCCCACTCAGACACAAGAAATGTCTCTGAGATGTGACATTGGTGAGGCGATTCGGTAAAGTTTGGTTAACGGGCTTTAAGATTTTTTCGCCAGTGTGGCTTTCCTGCACAAAGAGTGATCGGGCCCCGCGCGTGGCGCTGTGGACAGGCTGGCTCGTCATGCAGCGCAAAGGCTGACGGAGTCTATTCCCCTTGCTATGGGCACGTCTATGAATGTTCTTCTGATTGGATCCGGTGGCCGCGAACATGCGCTGGCGTGGAAATTGGCGCAAAGCCCGCGGGTGAGCGAGCTTACCTGCGCGCCGGGCAATGCAGGGATCGCCGAGGTCGCCAATATCGTTGATGTCAAAGCGGACGATATGATCGGCTTGCTCGCCCTAATCGACCGGGGTGGTTATGATTTCGTCGTGATCGGCCCGGAAGCGCCGCTTGCCGCGGGCCTTGTCGATGTCTTGGAAGACCGCGAGATCAAAGTCTTCGGCCCGACACAAGCCGCCGCGCAACTCGAAAGCTCCAAAGCTTTCACCAAAGCCTTCTGCGATCGCTACAATATCCCGACCGCCCGCTACGGCGTGTTCA
>CAZSUW010000087.1:0-4560 GCA_964610115.1 uncultured Algimonas sp. | reverse complement strand
AATACGGGCGGCATGGGCGCCTATGCCCCCGCCCCTGTCTTCACCGAAGACATGCGCGATCAGGTCATGGCCAAGATCATCATCCCCACACTGCATGGCATGAAAAAGGACGGTCATCCCTTTAAAGGCGTGCTGTTTGCGGGCCTAATGATCACCGAAGACGGACCGAAATTGATCGAATATAATGTGCGCTTTGGCGATCCGGAATGCCAAGTCATTATGCGCCAATTACAAAGCGATTTGATGGAGCTGCTTATTGCGGCGGAAGCCGGAAAACTCGGCAAAGTCAAAGCGCCGGCTTGGTTTCACGATCCGGTCGTCAATGTCGTGCTGGCCGCCAAAGGCTATCCGGGCGCTTACAAAAAAGGCTCGATCATTAACGGTGTGGCCGAGGCGAACGAAAAAGACGGGATTGTCGTCTTCCACGCGGGCACGCGGCGCGGCCGAAACTGCGGCAAGCTAAAAGCCAATGGGGGGCGCGTGTTAAGCGTGACAGCCAGCGGCGAGACATTGCAAGAGGCGGTGGATCGGGCCTATGCCGCGGTGGACGGCATTAAATGGTCCGCCAAGCAATACCGCACGGACATCGCGCATCGGGCGCTTTAAGGGCCGCAAAGCGACATTCCCCAATAAGGCGAAGGCGTTTGGCAATCGTTAACAATGTGTTAACGGATCGCTATGCGTCTGCCTCGTCTATCCTACCGTTCCGTTGTCACGTCCT
The DNA here is from genome assembly GCA_964610115.1 of uncultured Algimonas sp. Taxonomy (GTDB): domain Bacteria; phylum Pseudomonadota; class Alphaproteobacteria; order Caulobacterales; family Maricaulaceae; genus Litorimonas. The sequence continues at coordinate 3,839 of CAZSUW010000087.1, read as the reverse complement.
ATGCGGCGTTGTGTTTTGCAATCGGGGGGCTCGCTCTTGCTTCAACGGCACAGGCCCATGATGAAACCCATGATAGCCATAAGGACTTCACGCTGATCTACGCTGGCAGCGTCATTGATATGCCGGGCGAGCCGCCCAAAACGGATCAGACGATCATCATCCATAAAGGCAAAATTGTCGGGATCGAGCCCGGCTTCCTAGAAGACGACGAAGCCACAATCATTGACGGGCGGGACATGTTCTTCTTACCCGGCCTGATCGATAGCCATGTCCATTTGCGCAGTGAATGGTCGCCGGGTTCGCGCTGGGAAGCGGTTACGCTCGAGGCTGGCGATGTCGCCCTGCAAGCGGCCGCCCACGCCAAGACGACCCTCATGGCGGGCTTTACCGCCGTGCAGGATGTGGGGGGACCGCCCGAAATTTTCGCACTTCGCCGCGCGGTCAATAAAGGCCTTGTGCCGGGACCGCATATCCGCGCCTCTGGCAGTGCGATTAGCGCCACAGGCGGACATGGCGATTTCCACGGCTTTCGCGCCGCCATCCTCGCTATGGGGCGATCTGATACGATTTGTGACGGCGTTGCTGATTGCCGCCGCGCTGTACGCCAAGCGGTCAAAAACGGCGCGGACGTTATCAAAGTCACGGCGACAGGCGGCGTGCTGTCCAACACGAACGCAGGCACAGGGCAGCAGCTACTGGATGATGAACTGCGCGCCATTGTCGAAACCGCCGCCACTATGGGCCGCAAAGTCACCGCCCACGCCCATGACAAAGCCGGGATCGACGCCGCGCTGCGCGCGGGTATCCATTCCATCGAACATGGCAGCTTTATGGACCGCGAGACGGCGCGTCTCTTTCGGCAGAAAGGCGCGGTTCTTGTCCCAACCGTGTTAGCGGGAAAAACCGTGGAAGGCTGGGCGTCAGGCCCCGACACCTTCCTGCCGCCCAATTCGGCGCGCAAAGCCCTGCAAGTGGGTCCGGCCATGCAGGATATGGCGAAACTGGCCTATGAAAACGGCGTCACCATCGCTTTCGGCACGGACACCGGTGTCTCGCAGCACGGCAATAATGCGCGCGAATTTGAATATATGATCAAGGCGGGCATGAGCCCGATGGAGGCGATTGAGAGTGCCACAACAGTCGCCGCCAAACATATCGAAATGGCCGACCGGATCGGCACGCTGGAAGCCGGCAAAGAAGCCGACATCATCGCCGTCAATGGCGATCCGCTCGACGATATAATGGAGCTAATGGACGTTGATTTCGTGATGAAAGGCGGCGTGGTTTATAAGAGCCCAGAAGACTAGCCTCCAAAGACTAGGCGAACGCCTAAAACTTCGCCGCTCGAACCGTTTCGATCACTTTGAATAAGTGGCCTTTGACGTGATCTTCTGATCCCGGCGGGCCGTCTACCCAATGCAGTAAGACGAGCTCTGGAAAGGCATAAGCGGCCATGGCGCCGTAGCGCTGGCCGTCATCGAGCTGCACATCACAGACCGCAATCGGACCAAAGGCCTTGGAGGCATTGGCGATTTTGCCCGCTTTGACCTGATGGCCATTATCTTGCAGCGTCTGAAGCCGGGAGGATAAGGCGCGCTTTAAAAGTTCGCCGCTATCCAGATCCGGTGCACCATTACGACTGATAACGGTCTGAAAAAAAGCCAGACCCTGATCCGGATGTTCAAAGGCGGCATTTCCGCGAGCGGCGTCATCAGGAAGAGGAATAGGCCGCCACGCCCCATCCAATGTCGCGAAAAAGACATCTGTATCCAGCTTGTGCGCACTAATCATGGGACACGCTTACGCCCGGTTCGCGGCGACTTGACGGCCCAGCGCCGCAAAGACTTTCGCCACGATGGCGTCCGCATTCAGGCCCGCCTCTTCATACATTTTCGCCGGGCTGTCCTGATCGATAAAGGTATCAGGTAGGACCATAGTGCGAATCTTCACGCCATTATCCAGCGCGCCATGTTCCGCCAGTGCGTGCAGACAAAACGCTCCAAACCCGCCGACAGAGCCTTCTTCAATCGTGATCAAAACCTCATGCTCTTTGGCGAGGCGCAGCAGCAGCTCTTCGTCCAAAGGCTTGGCGAAGCGCGCATCGGCCACAGTCGTAGACAAGCCATGCGCATCCAGCATCTCGGCCGCTTTCATCGCTTCGCCCAGGCGGGTGCCGTAGCTAAAAATGGCGACCTGACTGCCCTCTTTGACGACACGGCCTTTGCCGATTTCCAGCGGTTCGGGATTATCCGGGATGTCAATGCCGGTGGCTTCGCCGCGCGCATAGCGGAAGCCGGTTGGGCCATCATCACGCGCAACCGCTGTGGCGACCATGCGCGCAAGTTCCGCTTCATCCGCCGCCGCCATCAGTACGAAATTCGGCAAGCATCCTAGGTAGGCAATATCAAACGCACCGGCATGGGTTGGGCCGTCTGCGCCCACCAGCCCGGCGCGGTCCATGGCAAAGCGCACGGGCAAGTTCTGGATCGCAATATCATGGACGACCTGATCATAGCCGCGCTGAAGGAAAGTCGAATAGATCGCACAGAACGGTTTATAGCCATCCGCCGCCAGACCGCCTGCAAAAGTGACGGCATGTTGTTCGGCAATGCCCACATCGAACATGCGGTCCGGGAAGACCTGGCCGAATTCCTTCATGCCCGTTCCACCCGGCATAGCCGCCGTAATACCGACGATCTTATCGTCTTTGCGCGCCTCATGGATCAGGCTTTGGGCGAAGACCTTTGTGTAGCTCGGCGCGTTGGGGACGGATTTTTTCTGCTCGCCCGTGACGACGTTGAACGTCTTGACCCCGTGATATTTGTCGGCCGAGTTTTCAGCCGGCGCATAGCCCTTCCCCTTTTGCGTCACGACATGGATCAGGACGGGCCCGTCTTTCATATCGCGCACATTTTCCAGCACAGGCACAAGTACGTCCAGATCATGCCCATCGACGGGACCGACATAATAAAAGCCCAGCTCTTCAAACCACGTTCCGCCCATAAACATGCCGCGCGTATATTCTTCGGCTTTGCGGGCTGTGTTCTTGATTGGGCGGGGCGCGTCTTTGACGATGCGCTTGGCGGCGCCGCGTAGGGCTTGATAGCCGGAGGAGGAGACCGTGCGGGAGAGCAAGTGGCTCATCGCACCCACAGGCGGGGCGATCGACATGTCATTATCGTTGAGGATCACGATTTGGCGGCTGTCGGACGCGCCCGCATTGTTCATAGCTTCATAAGCCATGCCCGCCGTGATTGATCCGTCGCCAATCACGCTGATCACATTATTGTCGCGCCCGTCCAGATCCCGCGCTACCGCAAAGCCCATGCCCGCACTAATAGACGTAGAGCTATGCGCTGCACCAAACGGATCATACTCAGACTCTGCGCGCTTTGTGAAACCCGACAGGCCACCGCCTTTGCGTAGCGTCCGGATACGGTCGCGACGCCCTGTCAGGACCTTATGCGGATAGCATTGGTGGCCCACATCCCAGATCAGCTTGTCGTCGGGCGTGTTGAACACGTGGTGGATCGCGACCGTGAGCTCGACCACACCAAGTCCCGCGCCCAAATGCCCACCCGTGACAGAGACTGCATCGATCACTTCCGCGCGGAGTTCATCCGCCAGCTGTTTCAGCTGATCACGCGAAAACTCCCGTGTATCGGCGGGAAATGTGACCTGGTCCAGAAGAGGCGTATCCGGCATCAATTCTCTTTCGCTCTTAGCACAGTGATAGACCTGTTTACGGGTCTGATTCCCTAATGCGCTCGCTCTAAAACGAAGTCTACGGCCCCTGACAGTGTGTGGGCTTTTTCCCCATAAGGCGCAAGGGCCGCCCG
>CAZSUW010000086.1:0-8447 GCA_964610115.1 uncultured Algimonas sp. | reverse complement strand
CCGCCCTTATTGAAAGCCTGACCGCAATTGGATTTCCGATCTGGGAAGAGACAGACAATCCTGCGACACGGTTTTTCTTATAGGGGCTTCCCGCCGTTATATTTTCTTTTGACACTCACTTCATTACGTCATATGTCGTAATGTGAGATCGCTGTCGGAAGGGGATATGACATGCGGGGACTACTGATTATTGGGTTCTGGCTTTTGGGTTTGTTTTTAGGGGCACTGCCCCTATCGGCCTGTGCGCAGGTCGAACCCAATAAAACGGATATGGTGAGCCAATTTGGCTTTAAAGAACGTATCCTCACACACGGCGACCGCACCATCCATTATTACGTGTTTGGGAATGAGCCGACGCAAGAGTCGCGGTTGATCCTCTACCTCCAAGGCAGCGACCCCAGCCCCGTTTTTGCTTACCGCAATACAGACAACGGCGTTCAATATACTAACTGGCTGCCCGGCGATCACACCCGTGTCAGTCCGGACGATATCTATGTTGTCGTTGAAAAAGTCGGCTTTGCCGGACTTTTCCCCGAAGAGATTGACCCGATCCCAGACGCTTATCACCAAGGCAATTCGCTCGATGATCGGGTCGCGCGCGCCGATGCCGTCATTGACGCTCTCACTAACGCCCATGATTACGCCGCCGTCATCGTCTATGGCCATTCGGAAGGGGCGCCCGTGGCGGCCAAGCTTGGCACTGTGAATGATCGGATTACGCGTCTCGGATTTTGGGCGGGGAATGCCTTGCCCGATCTCTTCGACTTCGCCCTACAATCCCGACAGGCTGTTCATGCGGGCGAGATAACTGGTGCAGAAGCGCAGGCGGGCCTATCGGAAATGTTCGACTATTTCGACGCTGTGGTAATGGCCAATCCGTCTGACACGACGCCGGATGATTTCGGCTATACCAACAAACGCTGGGCTAGCTATGCTGAACCACCGATAAACCATTTGCTCGCCCTCGACATTCCGCTTTTCGTGCAAGTCGCAACAGAGGATGAGAGCGCCCCGATTGAGAGCAGCTACCTGATCCCGCTGGAATTTTCGCGCCTGCGCAAAGATAATCTGACTTACCGGGTCTGCCCGGGCTGTGATCACGGATTTAAGCGAGAAAACACGGAAGGTGAGATCGAGCGTCAGTGGCCCCGCATTTTCAAAGAGTTTTTGGACTGGACGGAACAGCCCAAACCTTAATTGCCCTTAGTCCGGCAGAGCCGCGGCGATCGTCTCGGCTAAGGCTTTAAGCTCCGCCGGGTCCGCCATACCCGCCGATCCGTGTCCTGCCATGGCTTGCCCGTCATAGCGCGGGATGACGTGGATATGGGTGTGAAAGACGGTCTGCCCGGCGGGCGCGCCATTATAGTTGAGCGTGATAATCCCGTCCGGCGAGAGCGCCTTATCAACCGCTTTGGCGATCCGCTGCACGAGGCCGTAAACGCGCCCAATATCTTTCGGCGCGACTTCTAACAAATTCCGCGACGGCGCTTTCGGAATAACCAAACAATGCCCGCGCGTTTGCGGAAAGGCGTCCATGATCGCGATGGCGTGATCGGTTTCTGTGATGGTCGCACACGGCATTTCCCCCCGCAGAATTTTCGCGAAGATATTATCAGGATCGTAAGGGGCGTGGATGGTCATATCCTTCCCCTATAAACCTCATCTCTTTCCACATCTACCTTTCGAGTGATCACGCAAAAAAAGAGATCAGTATTGACTTCGTCTATGGCTCAAGATCGCTCGAATAATTGTGAAACCAAATCCGATTATCAAGCCGACAAGACCGCCGAGATAGGAAAAGTTGTGCATTTGCCCTGCCCTAGCAAAACCTAAATCAACTCCAGAGCGTTGGTTGGCCCAAGATGGCAAAGCATCGGCACTAATCGTAATGAATGCGTGCAATAATGCCCCTAGCCCAGTGGCTAAGGTCAAGCAGATGACAAGAAGGGCCGCTGTCAGATAAGTCTTCACCGCAGAATTGATGCCTTTGACAAAAAGACAAGCGAAGTAAATCGGCAAGCCAATGATCAAGCCCATCCACCAACTTGCCCTCCAACCGACTGCGCTGGCCCCCCAACGATTGCGCCACTCCGATGCAATACGAAATTGATCAAACTTGAAATCGTAGAAATAACTTGGGCCAACACTATAGGATATTTGGTTGTGAATAGCTCCGTAGAGACCTGCCAAAAGGCATGCAAAAAGCAAAGCTATAGGAAATAAAGCAAGCTTTTTCATCATCACCCCTTCCGAAACGGCGTGTGTTTTGCCAGCACGTCCACGTCCCAATCCACGGCCTGCCGCTCCCGATCCAAATAATCCGCCACCGCGTCGCGTAGGCCCGGATGGGTGAGGTAGTGTGCGCTGTGGGTCGTCACCGGTTCATAACCGCGGGCGAGTTTATGTTCACCTTGCGCGCCCGCTTCGACCTTGGGAAGGCCGCGCGCAATCCCCTCTTCAATGGCCTGGTAATAGCAAAGCTCAAAGTGGAGGAACGGCACATGGGCGAGGCAGCCCCAGTTTCGGCCATAGAGCGCGTCTGAGCCAACAAAGTTCAGCGCCGCAGCGATGGGCGTATCGTCCTGCCACGCCATGACGAGAACAATCTCATCCGCCATGGTTTCGTGAATGCGGGCGAAGAACTCGCGGTTCAGATAAGGCCGCCCCCATTTGCGCTGCCCCGTATCGAGGTAGCAGCGATAGAAAATGTCCCAATGCTCATCACACAGGTCGTCGCCGGAGAGGCGGCGGATCGTGACTTCACTTTGCGCTTTGGCACGTTCCTTGCGGATATTCTTGCGCTTGCGCGAGCTAAGGCTGGCGAGAAAATCATCAAAGCTTTCATAGTCGCGATTGATGAAATGAAATTGCCGGTCGCGGCGTTGCAGCAGGCTCGCTTTTTCCGTGATCGCGCGATCGTCATCGGTCAAAAAGGTCAGATGCGTGCCAGAGCAATCGAGCTGTTCCGCCGCCTGCACCATCGCGCCCAACGCGGCCAGCTTAGCATCGTCGCCCGCCCCTAATAAACGCGGACCCGTGGCGGGTGTAAAAGGGACAGAACATTGCAGCTTGGGATAATAGGGCAAGCCCGCCCGCTGCAGCGCGTCCGCCCAGCCATGGTCGAATACATATTCGCCTTGGCTGTGCATTTTGGCGTAAAGCGGGGCGGCGGCGATGGCTTGGCCGTCTGCATCTTCGACCCAGACATGGCGCGGCGCCCAACCTGTCTCAGAGCTCGCACAGCCGGACGCTTCCAGCGCGTGGAGAAAACGATAGCTGAGAAAAGGGTGTTGGCCCGCCGGGAGCAGCGCGTCCCAATCCGTATCTGACACGTCAGATATATTGGACAGAAGCCGCGCGCTTATCGGATGATCGGGTGTGGAGGAAGCGGACTCAGTCATTGATCGTGAAATCGACTTCGCCATCCTCAAAATCTAGCACGTCCAAACACGGTGTCTCACCTTCTGTCATGCAAGCGGACTGACCGCCAACAATACGCTCGGCCACGGCGCAGGTCCGCCCGGGTAGAATAATCTGCGCGGTTGCACTCTGGCCCGGTGCCGCGGTTTGAGGGAACATATTGCCACCTGCGCTTTGTTCATTGCCGTTCACTTCAAAAGCGAACAGCCCGGCCGATACGGTTTCGTCTGTCCCATTTTCGACTTTCATCATCACCAAGCAATTATTGGGATCGCGCTCTTCGATCAGGCGATCGACCGAGATCGTCACCCGACCGTTCATGTCTACGGCTTGTGCGGGGGGCGGCGGCGCGATCTCTATGACCGGGTCAATGACCGCCTCTGGCGCTGCGCCTGAATCTAGCACGGCGTCTGGTTGGCTATCCTGCGACGACGTGGGATCACCCCCACAGGCGGGCAGGGCCAGCAAGACCGGAAGCAAAAGGAAAGCGCGAAGGCGTGAAATGGTCATAATTTGCTTTACGATTGAGGCCGCATTTGCGTTCGCTGAGGCCTTAAACCGGCACACCTGTATCCAGACAGAACTCTCGTACTCTATCCCGCAAAGTGCGCTCGCGTGTCGTGACCCTCAGGTCCGGCAGGATCGCGTCTTTCAACGCCTCAGCATTCAGGCCCATTAGCGTGCTTTTCACCGGGCCAATCCCGGTTACCGGCATGGACAGGGATTGATAACCCAGCGCCACCAGCGCGGCCGCTTCCAAAGGACGTCCGGCCATTTCACCACAGACCGAAACGGGCGTATTGGAACGGTGGCATTGGTCGGCGATGAAGCTGAGGATGGACAAAGCCGCAGGCGACAAGGGGTCATAGCGATCCGCCACGCGTGCATTGTCGCGATCCGCCGCGAAGAAAAACTGCATCAAATCATTGGCCCCGACCGAGACAAAATCCGCGTGGTCACAGACAAGCGCGACTTGCCAGGCGAGGCTTGGCGTTTCGAGCATCACGCCGACTTCCACCTTGGACGGCAGCTCCAGACCGAGTTTACTGGCCCGCGCGATTTCACGATCAAAGAGCGCCCGCGCCTCGATCATTTCATCAACGGTCGTCACCATGGGGAACATAACGCGCAGATGCCGCCCGGCCCCCGCCGCGACGAGCGCGCGGAGTTGATAGCGCATCAGGCCCGGTCGATCGAGGCCGATGCGGATAGCGCGCCAGCCAATCGCCGGGTTTTCTTCGGGAAGAGGATCGATATAGGGCAGGATTTTATCCCCGCCGAGATCAAGCGTGCGGAACGTTACGGGGCGATCGCCCGCCGCGTCCAGCGCTTTGCGGTAGAGGTCCGTCTGTTCCTGCAAACGCGGCATGAAATCGGAGACCATGAACTGGAACTCTGTACGGAACAGGCCAATCCCGTCCGCGCCCACCATGTCGAGCTGTGGGAGGTCCACCAGCAAACCCGCATTCAGCTGTAGCGAAACCGTTTTGCCGTCCCGCGTCACACAGGGGGTGAACCGCAACTGATCATAGGCGCGGTTCATTTCCCCGCGAATATTCAGCCGCATTTGAAAGCCTGACACGGCGGTGTCGAGTGGGCGTAAATGGACTTGGCCTTCTTCCGCATCAACCAGCACATCATCGCCCATAGCGATTTCGTCCAGCACACCGTCGACACGACCCACCAAAGGCAGCCCCAAAGCCCGGGCAATGATGGACGTATGGGACGAGGCTGTGCCTTCTTCCAAGACCAGCGCGGCGAGCTTTTTATGGTCATAGTCGAGCAGCTCTGCCGGGCCGAGCTCCCGCGCAAACAGAACAGCATCATCGGGGATTTCGCGCGCAATGGATTCGCCCGACAGCAGGCGCAACATGCGATTGGCCAGATCTTCCAGATCGTGCAAGCGTGCGCGCAAATAAGGGTCGCGGACTTTCATCAAACGCGCGCGGTGTTCATTCCGCACGCGTTCCACGGCGGCTTCGGCGGTCAGGCCAGAATGCACGGCTTCGCGCAGACGCCCGACCCATTTCCGGTCATAGGCAAAGGTGCGGTAGGCTTCGTAGATTTCTTTGGACGCACGGGTAATGGCGGCTGTTTCGCCGCTTACCATCACATCGACATGACGGCGAAGCGCGACAATCGCCTCTTCCAGACGCAACTCTTCCTGACTGATATTGTCCGCCAGAAGGTTGGCGGGCGGAACTGGCGGGCGATGCAGAACAGCCACACCACGTGCCAGACCCGGAGCAAAGGCCTTGCCGTTCATCGAGGTCGGCTTGGTCGGCGAAAGGGAAATGCCTTTCAGCGCGGCTTTGCGCCCGCCGACGCGTTCGTCATCGACAATGATTTCAGCTAACACCATAGCCACCGTCAGCAGGTCTTCGACTTCATCTTCGCTAAAGGTGCGGTTTTCTTTGCTCTGGACGACCAGCACGCCCAAAGTCCGTCCGCCGCGCAAGATCGGCACGCCGAGAAAAGATTGATACGGATCTTCGCCCGTTTCAGGGCGATAGGAAAAGAGCGGATGACCCGGCGCATCTGCCAAATTCAGGGGCCGCGCCGTGAGCGCCACATGACCCACCAGACCTTCGCCCGGCTTCATCCGGGTTTTGTGAACAGCGGAGCGTTTTAGACCCTGCGTAGCAGACAGTTCCAAATCTTCGCCCGGACGCAAGAGATAGATCGACGCCACATCCACATGCATTTTCGAGCTTATGGCCGAGACGAATTCATCCAGGCGGCCTTGGACCGATTCTGTGCCCTGCATGGCGGCACGGATCGCACGCATCAGTTTGGGCGGGGTTGTGATGATGTTGGGATCCGCGTTCACGGCACTCTCCTAACGCATAATCGTTCCCGCGTCAGCGATAATCGGGGGTGCAAAGTTAATTCCTGAAAGAAAGGATGGTTCCCGATGAATTATGGGGCATTGGGCGCCCCGTCCCCCCGGGCTTCGTCCGCCTCTTCCAGTAAGATTTCGATCAGGCGGTCCGACAGATTGACACGCGGCACAGCGTGTTGCGTGAAGGGGTGAAAGAAGCTTGGCCCGCTGGACGGTTTAATCTCCAGCGTATCGCCTGCGCCAAATTCATGCACGGCTTGCACACGCCCGACCTCGACCCCGTCCTGATCGACGACCCGTAAACCCATCAGATCAGAATAGTAAAACTCATCCTCTTCGGGCTCTGGCAGCGCAGACAGCGGAACGAATAACTTGGTCGACTTCATTGCCTCGACCTGTTCGCGGGTCAGTTTTTCCTCGACGGCGAGAGAGAAAAACTTCCCCACAGGTCGCGCATTTTTTGGCGTTAGCAGCACAGCGCCCGTTTCATCCCGCAAGGGTCCGTAAGTCGCAAAGGCGTCAGGCACGTCCGTAAACGACTTGATTTTTACATTGCCATGCACGCCATGCGCGCCCGCAATCGCGGCAATACAGGTCAGTTTCGGGGGCGTGCTCATGCGTGGCAGTTGGTCTGTTGGGTGGGCCTCGTCAAGGTAACGCCCCAATGTTATATGACAGAGGTGCCAGAGTTACCCGAAGTCGAAACCGTCCGCCGTGGCCTCGCCCCTCACCTGGAAGGGCGGCGCATTACGTCTGTGACGCTCAACCGCCCGGACCTGCGCTTTCCATTCCCGGAAGATTTCGCGGCCCGTATTGAAGGGCAACGGGTGGAGCGCCTGTCCCGCCGCGCCAAATTCTTACAAGCGCAACTCGAAAGCGGAGAGCGGCTTTTCATGCATCTGGGCATGAGCGGGCGGTTCGTCTTAGAGGGCGATCACCTCGGCGAGTTTACCCACGCCCATGATGCCAATCCGAAACATAACCACGTTGTCTTTCGCACAGAAGACGGGGTGAGCATCACCTATAATGACCCGCGTCGTTTTGGCTTTATGGAGCTTGTGCGCGCAGACGAGCCCTATCGTCTGGATCATATCGGGCCGGAACCTTTGTCCAATGATTGGTCCGCGCCCGTCCTGCGCGAAGCCCTAAAAGGCAAGAAATCCGCGATCAAGCTCGCCTTGCTAGACCAGCGCGTCGTGGCGGGGCTGGGCAATATTTATGTCTGCGAAGCTCTATTCCGCGCCGGTATTTCACCCGGGCGCGGCGCGGGTCGGTTGAAGGTGGCAGAGACAGAAAGCCTTGTCCGCCATATTAAAGACGTGCTGGTCGAGGCCATTGCGGCGGGCGGGTCGAGCCTTCGCGATCACCGCCAAGCCGACGGCGCACTCGGCTATTTCCAAAAAGACTTCGCCGTCTATGGCCGCGAAGGCGAACCCTGTGTCACCTGCACCACCCCCATCAAACGCCGCGTCCAAGGCGGGCGGAGTACGTTTTATTGTCGGGTGTGTCAGCAGTGATAAAGACTGATTTTGCTCGCAGAGCCTTTGCGATTACTTGGGGGATCGCCTTCGTCATTGACCTCATAGTTGGTCAGGGGCCAACAGACGACGCCAATATTTCGCGCGATTTAATTCACCTCATCATTATGTCCCTCATAGCCCTAATGGGTTTGTGCTGGCCGCATTTTGACTATGAGGACTCGCCTAAAAAACCCGTGAGATTGATGAGACGATTTATTGCCGCAAATGTCGATCTAAGTTTTCTCTTCATTTTGATACTGGTCCCAATCTGTATCTTGCGTGGTTTAGTCTTGGCAGCCACAGGCGACGAATTTAGTTTTGCGACCCCAAGCGATTCTTACGGTTTCGCACTTATTTATGAAATCGTTGGCGTTTTGTTTTGCTACGCGGTCATATTTTTTTATTTCCTGCACTCACTCAAAACTGGCGAACGCACGCTGGGTCAACGCCTTCTTGGTTTTCGGATTGAAACATCGGATGATTCCGCCTTGGCTAAACGCATTTGGTTAGGTGCTTTCGCATTGGGGTTTAGTATTTTCACCGCAGCCGCCTGCGCCCATGCCCCACCCGGCCGCTATTATTGGGATGAAAAATCACGCACCCGTGCCGTCTCGACGCGCACGGTTTGACGCGTTAAGTCCCTTCAAACGATCAAAGAGAGACCG
>CAZSUW010000085.1:0-8645 GCA_964610115.1 uncultured Algimonas sp. | reverse complement strand
TTCCCGGTGACACTCACCGTTCCGGAAAACGCTATGCCCGGCACAGTGATGGAGATCGTGGCGGATGTTTATTATCTGGTCTGCAAAGATATCTGCATTCCCGAAGACGGGCAGCTCAGCCTCGCTGTGCAGGTCGCTGACGTGGCCGAACCCAATCCGCGCAACATAGCGGAAATTGATGGAGCAATAGCGGCTGCGCCAAAGCCGAATAACAATGTTCGCGGCGGCCTGAGCCCAACCGAGACCGCGCTAACCATGGAGTTCACTGACCTGCCCGATGGTAAGTTCTCCAACGCTTATTTCTTCCCATACGAACAAGACGTGGTGAACCATAGCGAGGCGCAAGTCGCGCGTGTGGTCGATGGAGGATTGGTGATCGACACGGTCCAAGGCTTTGGCTGGGCGGACGGGATCACGGACACGCAAACCGGCGTTTTGGCTTTTAATCAGAATGGCCAGCGTATCGGGCAAATTATCACGGTCGAACCAAATGTGTCACTGGGCTTGGCGGCGGGCGCGGGCGGTGCGGGAGGGTCGGTCACTCAATTTGGTTTGCTGACAGCCTTGTTCGGGGCGTTTCTCGGAGGGCTGATCTTGAACCTCATGCCCTGCGTGTTCCCGGTCATCTCCCTGAAAGCGCTCAGTCTCGCTAAGTCGGCCCATGCCGAACGTGTGCAGGCTCGAAGCGAAGCATGGATGTATGCGCTGGGCGTCGTAGCCATGTTTGCTGTGCTGGTCGCGATCCTCTTGGGTTTAAAGGCCGGCGGGGCCGCGCTGGGCTGGGGTTTCCAACTGCAAAACCCCGTCTTTATCGGCATGATCGCACTGCTGCTTTTCGCTGTCGGGCTTAACCTGATCGGGGCCTATGAAATTGCAGGCGGATCCTATCAGAATATAGGTTCCGAAGCCTCTATGAAAGGCGGGCGCACGGGCTCATTCTTTACCGGCGCCCTTGCCGTTCTAGTCGCGACACCGTGTACGGCACCCTTCATGGCGGGGGCGATTGGATATGCGCTTGCGCAGCCCGCATTGATTACGATTGTGGTGTTTCTAGCGCTGGCGCTGGGCTTTGCGGCTCCCTTTGTATTGCTGGCCTATATGCCCAAGCTCTTATCCGCCTTTCCGAAGCCCGGACCGTGGATGATTACTTTCCGGCAGCTCTTGGCCTTTCCCATGTTTGCGGCGGCGATCTTCTTCCTGCCGATCCAAGACGGGACAATAAGCCTCTTGCTTTGGTCAGCTTTGGCCCTGGCCTTCGGGCTCTGGTTGTTGCGCTTCGGCCGGATATGGAAAGTAGTGAGCGCTCTGATCATCGCGTTCGCGGTTTTGCTGCCAACAAGTCCTTATTGGCTACCGAAGACTGAAAATGGCGTTGAGACAATTGCATGGAGCCCTGAAACGGTCGCCGCATTGCGGGCCGAGGGACGGGCCGTTTTTGTTGATTTTACCGCCGATTGGTGCGTGACGTGTAAGGTCAATGAGCGCGCTGTGCTTAAGACTGAGGTCGTTCAGCAAGCTTTTGCCGAGACGGACACGGCGTTTCTGATCGCTGATTGGACCTATAAGGATGACCGTATCGCCAATGAGCTCGCGTCCTATGGCCATGCCGGTGTGCCGCTTTATCTTTTCTATCCGGCAGGTGACAATTCCGTGAGGGCCGAGATTCTTCCTCAACTCTTGACGCAAGACATGGTAATCGCTCGGCTCAAAGGGACGAAAACAACCTCATGAGGACGGAGATTTCCATGAAAACCCTATTCATCGCCGCAGCAGCCACTTTCGCACTGGCCGTACCGGTATCCGCTAAGGTCGCCACAGGCAGCACTGTATCCGACATGACAGTCGTCGATAGTAACGGCGTGACGCATAATCTGTCAGACTTTGCCGGCAAGCGTGTCGTTTTGGAATGGACGAATGAAGGCTGCCCCTACGTCAAAAAGCACTATGAGACAGACAATATGCAATCACTGCAAAAGGAAGCGACAGCAGACGGTGATCTTGTCTGGCTGGCCGTAATTAGTTCGGCCGAAGGCAAGCAAGGCTTTAAAACGCCAGATGAAATTCCAGCCTGGAAAGCAAAGCACGATGCGGTACCGAGCGCTGTCATCATGGATGGTGACGGCGAAATGGGTCAGGCCTTTGCCGCGCGCACAACACCGCATATGTATGTGATCGATGAGAACCAGACGCTCGTTTATCAGGGTGCGATTGACGATAATCGCTCGGCGAATCCGGCGACGGTTGCGGGGGCCACTAATTATGTTCGCGCCGCACTAGACGATCTGGATGCAGGTCGTCCCGTCGCTACCGCTGAAACCGCGCCATACGGATGCAGCGTCAAATATAAATAAGCGAGGTTCGCTTTACCGAAATCATAAAGCCCCGGCTCTCTCCGGGGCTTTTTTCTATCCGATTGTCTCAATCGTCAGATTGTGATTGGTGAAGACGCAAATCTTATCTGCGATCGCCATGGCTTTGCGCGCGAGCGTTTCGGCATCGTCTTCATAGTCCGCCATGGCGAGCGCGGCGGCATAAGCGTAATTTCCGCCTGATCCGATGGCGACAATACCTTCGTCCGGTTCGACCACATCCCCATTACCGGTCAGCACGAAAGTATTATTCGCATCTGCCACAATAAGCATGGCTTCGAGGTTGCGAAGATATTTGTCCGTTCGCCAATCCTTTGTGAGTTCGACACAGGCGCGGGCGAGTTGGGTTGGATATTGTTCTAGCTTTGCTTCTAAGCGTTCCAAAAGGGCGAAGGCGTCTGCAGTCGCGCCAGCGAACCCGGCAAGAACTTTGCCGTCTTTCCCGACACGGCGAACTTTGCGGGTTTGACTTTTCATGACCGTATTACCCGCGCTGACTTGACCGTCCCCGATGACGACGACTTTGCCGTTTTTACGCACGGATAAGATTGTGGTGCTGCGCCACCGCTCGCGTAGATAATTGTTACTCATGATAGGGATGTGGGTTCAAAGAAGCGGAACGTCAACCAGACGGCCACCAACTAGAGGGCGCGGGCTTCTTCGATTAACAAAATTGGTACCCCGTCGCGAACGGGATAGGCCAAGCCCGCTTTGGTGCTGATCAATTCATGGGTCTGGTTGTCATAGGTCAACGGGCCACGCGTTTTTGGGCAGACAAGAACCCCTAACATTTTAGGATCAATCGGCACAGTTTGCTGTGGGCCTGATTCTGTAGCCATGAATATCGTCCGTCAGGAGGAAGTTGTTGTTATTGCGTGGACTGCGTGCCCTTATTGTCAATACCACCTGTAGCGTAAAGATGCATCAGTCCAATCAAGAGGCGCCGTCTTTCATCCGCCCCGACGGCTTCTAAAAGAGACTGCTTGTCTTCGCTTGAAAAAGGGCTGATCATGGCGGCCTGATTGACCAGGATTGGAAGCGGAATCTCTGCCAGGGCATTCCAGTCTACGTCCACGCCAACAGCTTTCGCCAGCGCTTTCATCGCGACAGTCAGAGCTGCGCGATCTGAGCGGCCAGACTCTGACAGGGCCTCATTGGTTTGTTTGGCCGCGTGAAGATCAGCATCGCCTTCAAAGGCATCAAAGCTGATCTCAGCTTGCCGATAGGGCGTGGTCACCTCCGGCAGGGCCGTAATGCGGAAGCGTTTCAGGCCTTTTAGGACAATCAAATAGCGCCCATCATCGGTCTCAGAAAATTGGATGATGCGGCCTAACCCGCCTATGTCTGCCAGCTCTCCATTTTCGCGGCTCTGGATCATGCCGATTAAGCGGTCGCCTTTCAGCGCGTCATCAATCATGTTGAGATAGCGTGGCTCGAAAATATTGAGCGGCAAATCGCAAACAGGCAGCAGCACCGCTCCGCCAAGCGGAAAGATCGGAATGACGTTAGGCTTAGTCCGCCGGGCAAGGGATTTGTAATGTGCGCTCACAGTCTACTTACGTCGCAATATAGCTTTCGGCCTGTATGAGCCGTATATTTAATCGCAATCGTCCTTCGGGCGTTACGCATAGAGCAGTGAAGCTAAACGCCGACGCCCCTCAATGCTAACCTCACTTTCAGGCCCTTCGGCTTCAAAAATTGTCAGCAGGAATTTACGCGCCGCTTCGTCATCATGTTTGCGGTCTTGCGCGATGCTTTCGATCAACTGATCAACAGCCTCTGATCGTGCGCCGCGCGCCGCGAGAAGTTTGGCGAGCGTAAGTTTTGCGTCCAGATCTTTCGCATTCTCTGCGACCGCCGACCTCGCACTATCCAGTTCAGGATCGCCTGCGATGGAATCACTTTTAGGGACGTTGGTTGCGCGCTCTGTGGCGTCTGTCAGGGCGAGTTCGCTTCGCAGACTAGCCACTTCAGGGTGTTCGGCTATCGCGCCTTCAGTCGCGCTGATGAGTTCCTCCGCCTGCAGACGGTCACCCATATCCAAATAAATGCGGGCAAGTCCGGCGAGGGCGCTGCCATTATCCGGATCAAGCTGTAGCGCTTGAGCGAAATCTTGCGCTGCGCCACCCGGGTCCCCAGCGGTCAGGCTCCCTCTCGCGCGTTCGACCAAGGCTGCGGCTTCTTCTTTCGGGTCAACCGCCCCTGTGAGGCGACCGATGAATTTGTCCAGCTCACTATCTGGCACAGCGCCCATAAAGCCATCGACGGGCTGGCCGTCTTTAAACGCATAGACAGCTGGAATAGACCGAACGCCCAATTGTCCGGCGACGCCTTGTTGTTCCTGTGTGTTGATTTTCACCAGCCGCACAGCACCGTCAGCCTCTTTTACCTTTTTCTCCAATCGCGGCATGAGCTGTTTGCACGGCCCGCACCACGGCGCCCAGAAATCAACGATGACAGGCGCCTCCTTTGACGCCTCAATCACGTCAGCCATGAAGGACATGTCCGTTCCGTCTTTAACCAATGTGGCGGCATCAGCCATAAATCATGCTCCTTGTGGGGTGTGTCTTCTGACAGCCCCCTCATTTGTGTTCTAACAGGGAACCATGTGGGCAGCTCAAGCCGATCCCGCAAGGCATATCGCATTTCTGTGATATGCCTTGCCGCCTCGTTGCCGCGGGCTGTCCCTAACCCTCTGGCATAGGCGGATACATGAATTCTTCGCGGACGATTTTGCCTTCGTCATTAAGGGTGTAGACCCCAACTTCCTTCATCGCCATGCGCTGACCGGAATTTTTATCCGTGACGTCCATATCAAAAATCACACTGAATGTGTTTGGCGCATAAAGGAACGGTCCTTCCGCTCCGCTATGGTGAACCTCATTATTGGCAAACCACCAGTCATGTTTGGCGCGAATGGCCTCCAGACCACTGGCCTCGCGACCCATCGGTCCACCCGGCATGTCCAGCGCTTCGATGGAGACGCAGTCGGCGGCGTAGAGCGTGTTTAGGCCTTCATTTTCTGTGCCGTCTTGGCAATGTTTTACCAGTGCATTGGCTGTTTCGATCAATTTTGCGTCGAACATAATCGTCCCCATTCTTATTTTGTCTTTATCTGCGCGGCATAACAGATTTCTATGACGCTTTGGAGTCATATCGCTATAGCGGCCCTATGTCTGATAAGTTGTTCCTCGATGCCGAAACACTCTTGCGAGATAGTTTTGAACTCGCCCTGCAGATTTATGAGTCAAACTTTCGCCCGACCTTTATCCTCGGCGTTTGGCGCGGCGGCACCCCGGTGGGCATTGCTGTCCAAGAAGTGTTGGAAACATTGCGCTGCCCGACGGAACATTTCGCCATCCGCACGAGCAGCTATGGCGGCGGACAAGTGGGCGCCGATGTTGTGCAAGTTTTTGGCCTTCAGCAGGTGATTGACCTGATCAATGCCGATGATCGTTTGCTGATTGTTGATGACATCTTTGATAGCGGGCGGAGCGTAAAAGCGATCATTGAAACTCTACAGGCACGCGCTCGCGCCAACACCCCTAAAGACATCCGCATTGCCACGCTCTACTTTAAGCCCAAGCGCAATAGGACAGACCGCGTGCCGGATTATTTCCGGCACGAGACCGATCAATGGACCGTGTTTCCGCACGAACTGCGTGGCTGTACGATAGAAGAGCTGCGCCGAACCAAGCGCTTGCCAGATCGCTATTTCGATCTCGATCCCGAGCTTTAGTCGGCCTCCGATAATGCCTTGAGGTCAAGGATTAGCGGGTCGTGTCCCGTATCCCGCACGAAGGCGAGGATGTCGTCGGGTGTCATGCGCGTGCTGGCTGTGTTCCGCATCGGATGAAACCAGACATGTTTATGATCCCACAAAGCTCTATCCAGGATAAGACGGACCCGCCGTTTCTGATCATTTATGACTGAAAACACGGTTACAGATCCAGGGCGAACTCCCAAGAGCTCTAATAGTACGTCCTCTTTGCCAAAAGACAGTCTCTTGCAGCCAATATGTGAGTGAAGACGATTTAGGCGGACTGGCGTGTCGCCCAAAGCGCTAATCAGGAAAAACTCGCCCGCTTTGTCTTTTAGAAAAAGGTTTTTTGAATGTCCGCCAGGCAGACGGGCTTTGATCTCGCGTCCGTCTTCAACAGTGAAAACGGCTTCATGTTCTTCTGTACGGTAATCTAGGCCAATCCGGTCAAAGGCGGCGTAAAGAGTGGGTTCGTCAGGGTGCTGCATTTGCATGAAAATCCGGCTTGCCAGTGTGAAGAGACCCCCCTATATC
The DNA here is from genome assembly GCA_964610115.1 of uncultured Algimonas sp. Lineage (GTDB taxonomy): Bacteria > Pseudomonadota > Alphaproteobacteria > Caulobacterales > Maricaulaceae > Litorimonas. The sequence goes on along the minus strand of CAZSUW010000085.1, from coordinate 1,982 downwards.
GCGCGCCTTGACGACTGCAATGCGGGCGTAGCTCAGTGGTAGAGCATCACCTTGCCAAGGTGAGGGTCGTGGGTTCGAATCTCATCGCCCGCTCCAGTCGTTTGCGAACTAACCCGCCTTTAGGCGGGTTTTTTGTTTGTCAAAGACCATGGCTAACCTATCAAGGGGTCGTGGCCTCTTTGAAACACATTATCCTCATGGGTGTAAGTGGGGCTGGAAAGTCGACGATTGGTCGACAGCTTGCCACCGCCTTGGGGCGACCCTTTGTCGAAGGCGATACGTTTCACCCGCCAGAGAACATCGCGAAAATGCAAGGGGGCTCACCCTTGCAAAATGAAGATCGCCGAAACTGGATAACGGCCCTTGGCGAAGCGACTTCATCGCAAAGCGTTGCGGTAGTCGCTTGCTCGGCTTTAAATGCGCAAGTGCGTCAGTGGCTGATTGAGGCGATAGGGTCGTCACCCATCTATATCTTTTTGGATGTTCCGCGGGATGTTCTAACGAAACGAGTCGCCAAACGCGCCAATCATTTCTTTGATCCGGCTTTGTTGGATAGTCAGCTTGAAAGCTTAGAGGTGCCGGATGACGCCATACATATCAACGCCGATGCGCCGTTCGAGGACGTCGTTGCGGAGATTATCAACGCGCTAAACGAAGACGGATAGAAGGCAGGCCACGGCAAAACCCGTCACCCCAATTAGCGTTGTACTCACGGTCCAACTGCGCAGGGTCTGAGCTTCTGTGAGGCCGAGATAGCGGCTGACGAGCCAGAAGCCGCTATCATTGACATGGCTGAGAATGGATGCACCCGATGCAATCGCGATAACCAATAGAGCCAGATCCGCCCCGCCTAAGCCAGCGATAGCGGCCACGGGGGCGACCAGGCCGGCCGCTGTAATCATAGCGACAGTGGCAGAGCCCTGTGCTACACGCACAATGCCCGCGACGATGAATGCAAAAAGCAGAAGCGGCATTTGCGTGGCGGACAAGGTCTCTGCCAGGGCTGCCCCTGCACCCGTATCGACTAAGACCTGTTTAAAAACGCCGCCCGCTCCTGTGACGAGAACGACGAGTCCGGCCGGCTCAAGGGCGCGCAGCATAGCGTCGTGTAAGGCGCTGCGATCAATCCCGCGTCGCACTCCAAACATCCACCACGCATAAAGGCAGGCGATCAGCAGGGCCACAAAAGGATGCCCCAAGAACTTTATCGTGTCTGCTACCGGACTTTCATAATTGAGTGCTGTGGTGAGCGTTCCGAAAAGGATGAGGATAAGCGGAAGCAGGATCACTTGCATCGCGGCTGAGAAGCTGATCGGGGTCTCTGTTTTGGTATTCTCGGCAAAATCTACAGGGTTGGAAATTTGCATGTCTGGGCGTTTGGCAATGATGCGCGCGAGTAGCGGCCCGCCAATAATCATGGCGGGAAGTCCGGCGAGCGCGCCGAACAGGATCACCCAGCCTAGATCGGCCTTCAGGATTTCAGCGACTGCGATTGGCCCCGGCGTCGGCGGAATGAACGCATGCGTGACCGCAAGGCCTGCCAAAAGTGGGATCGCAAAATAGACGAGCGCTTTACCCGTGCGTTCGGCCAAGCCCAGCACGACGGGCAAGAGGATGATGAAGGCAACATCGAAGAAGACCGGAATGGCAACCAGAAAGCCAATAAAACCCAGAGCGCTTTGTGCGCGCGCGTCGCCAAACCGGGAGAGCAGACCGGACGAAATCGCCTGAACCCCGCCAGAACTTTCAAGCAGGGCTCCCATCATAGCGCCTAGGCCTACGACGACAGCCACAAAACCGAGCGTTCCGCCCATGCCGGACTGAACACTTTGAATAACGTCGCCTGGCGTCATGCCGGCCGCGAGTCCAAAGGCGAGTGAGACCAGGAGTAGGGCGATGAAGGCGGGTAGACGCACCTTTAAAACAAGTAGAAGTAAGGCAATGACGGAAATCGCCGTCAAAATCAGTGGCAGCGCCATAAT
>CAZSUW010000084.1:4679-8680 GCA_964610115.1 uncultured Algimonas sp. | reverse complement strand
TGGGCCATTTGTGGGGCCTATGGCGATAATTTCCCGACCTTGGCGAACGCTATGGCCGCGCGCGCCGGTCTAAGCCTGCCCTTGGGACGGCTGCGCGAGCTGGGGGAGCTGGTCAATTACAATGCCTATGGCATCACGCTGAATGACCTGCATTTTCACCCGGCCGATCTCTATAAAATCCTGCTGAGCTATCCCGACCCTATCGCTTTTTTGGACGATCATCATCCGGCCTTTCAGACCTTGCGAGACGGCTATCGCGAAGACTGGGATATGGCCCAAAATGCGCGCGAGATCGACCTGTCAGACGCCGGACAAATCCTCAGCCTGCCCGCAAAGCCCGCTTCCAACCGGATTAGCGGCCTGTTCGGCAATGCGCTTGTCGATGAGGACCCGGACAAAGCCTTTGCCATTCTGACAGAACTAACCCCGGAAGACGGCCCTGCCTTTCGGGTCTCAATCCGCGCCCCACGCAGCCGCAAAACCCGGCCGGCCGATGATCTGGCCAGCCAATTTGGCGGCGGTGGACGGGCGGCCGCCGCGGGTATTAACAGTCTGCCGGCCAGCGATCTGGCTCGCTTTGTCACCGCCTTTCGACAGCATTTTAAGGCAAGCTGAGCGGTTGACGACCCCCGTCACATAAGCGACAGCCCCCCATCGAAGCGTCAGTGCAAAGGCACCGCTCTGGCGTAATGCGTGAAAATAAAGGCCCTCGGCATGAGCTCTGTTTCACTCCCCAAGCATGATTGGTCTATCGGCCCGAACCAGCCACTATCCGTCATTGCGGGGCTAAACGTGTTGGAAGATGCTGGCCTCGCCGTTGAAGTTGGAACAGAGCTGAAAGCCATTTGCACGGACCTCGGCCTGCCTTACGCCTTTAAAGCCAGCTTCGATAAAGCCAATCGCTCTTCTATCACGTCTTATCGCGGGCCGGGCGTACGGGACGGCCTCGCTATTTTGGAAAAGGTGCGCGGCGAACTGAACGTGCCGATTTGCACGGACGCCCACGAACCGGCACAAGCCGAAGCTGTCGCGGCGGTCGCCCAGATCGTACAACTGCCCGCCTTTCTTTGTCGCCAGACCGATTTGGTCGTCGCCCTGGCCCGGGCCACGCAGGCCAAAGGCGGCGTTTTGCATGTTAAGAAGGCGCAATTCCTGGCCCCTTGGGACGTCAAGAATATCATCTCCAAAGCCCGCGAAGCCGCGCCAGATTTAGGCGTAATCCTGTGTGAGCGCGGGTCGAGCTTTGGCTATAATAATCTGGTCGTTGATATGCTGGGTATTGGCGCGATGCAGGCGCTTGGCGTGCCGGTCACGATTGACGCTACCCATGCCGTGCAATTACCCGGTGCGGATCCGCGCACAGGCGGCGCGTCCACGGGCGGACGGCGGGACGGCGTGCCTGTCATTGCTAAATCCGCCATTGCCGCCGGGGCGGACGGGGTTTTTCTTGAATTTCACCCGGACCCAGACGCCGCGCTTTGCGACGCGCCCAGCTGCCTGCCTTTATCCGGGGCGCGCGACCTGCTGGCCACGCTGAAACGCGTGCATGCGGCCGTAAAAGCCTAAGCACAATGTCTGCGCTGATCGTCATTCCCGCCCGCTATGGCTCAACCCGCTTTCCGGGCAAACCACTCGCGCTAATCGACGGCGTACCCATGGTGGAACGCACAGCAACGATCGCCCAAGACGTGGCCAGCCAACACGCCAATGTCAGCTATGTCATCGCCACAGATGACAGCCGGATCGAAGCGGCCTGTCAGGCGCGCGGGCTGAATGTCGTGATGACGGACCCGGCTTTGCCATCCGGATCAGACCGGGCCCTGGCCGCCGCAGAGGCACTCGGCACACACCCGGACATCATCGTCAATTTGCAAGGCGATGCCCCCCTCACCCCGCCCGCCTATGTGACCGCCGTCTTGCAAGCCCTGCAAGACGACCCAACCGCCGATATGGCCACCCCCGTTGTGCCGCTGAGCTGGGACGCGCTGGACCGGCTGCGGGAGAATAAACAAACCACGCCATTTTCCGGCACGACGGCCATTATGAGCGAGACGGGCCATGCCATCTGGTTTTCCAAAAACATCCTGCCCGCCATTCGCAAGGAAGAGGCGCGCCGGAAGTCGGACGCGACCTCGCCCGTGCTGCAACATGTCGGGCTTTATGCCTATCGCCGCGCCGCGCTGCAGCGTTTCACCCAACTCCCCCCCTCCCCTTATGAACAGATTGAAGGCCTAGAGCAGTTGCGCGCGCTGGAAGACGGCCTGCGCATTGCCTGTGTGCGGGTTGCGCCAACGCCGCTAAGCCAGTCCGGGATTGACACGCCGGAAGACCTGGCCCGGATTGAAGCGGAACTTGCCGTGCTGGGACGCCGCTAAGATGGGCAAAGCCCCGACCACGCTCTATATCGTGCGCCATGGCAATACATTTGATCCCGGCGAGACCGTTTTGCGCGTGGGCGGACGCACAGACTTGCCGCTTTCGCGCTCCGGCCAAGCACAAGCGCAGGCTTTGGGCCAGCATCTTTCGGGCGTCCGCTTTGATCGCGCTCGGGTGTCCCCGCTGCGCCGAACCCGCATGACGGCGGACGCGATTTTAGGGGCGCATCCGTCGCCGCCGAAAATAGAGCCGACCGAAAGCCTGATCGAAATTGACTACGGTCCCGATGAAGGCCAGCCCGAAACCGACGTTATCAAACGCCTGGGCCAAGACGCACTTACCGCTTGGGATCAACACGCCACAGTCCCCAAGGACTGGCATGTGGATCCGGACCGCATCCGGGTCGGATGGCGGGCGATATTGGACAGCGCAAACGGGACAGAACTGATCGTCACCAGCAATGGCGTGGCGCGGTTCTTACTCGACCTCGCGGCGCATGACGGGGTGGACCGCAAGCTCAAGACGGGCGCCTATGGCGTGTTGGAGCGCCGCGGCGGCGACTGGCAAATCACGACGTGGAATGTCCGCCCGTAAGACAACTCTGCTAGTGACGCCCCTGCCCCTCTCCGCTAAAGCCGCCTCTGCATGACCTCGTCTCGCCTGAAAAATGCTATCCATGTTGTGGAAACCGAAGCCCAAGGCCTCGACGCGCTGGCCAAGGGGCTGCGCTCTGATCCCGCGCTTGCAGAGGCCTTCGACGCTGCCATTAATATCCTACTGGCGCTAAAGGGGCATTTGATCGTGGTGGGCGTGGGTAAGTCCGGCCATATCGGACAAAAGCTCGCGGCCAGCTTCGCCTCGACTGGCACGCCCGCCTTTTTCATGCATCCGACAGAGGCCAGCCACGGCGATCTGGGCATGGTCACGACAGATAATGCCGTACTGGCCATTTCCAATTCCGGGCAAAGCGCAGAAATGACAGATGTGCTGCATTATTGCCGCAAGTCCGGTGTGCCGCTGATCGGGATCACGCGTCATCCGGACTCTGCGCTTGGTGTGGCCAGCGATGTGGTCCTGCGTTTGCCCGACGCGCCAGAAGCGTGCCTCAACGGTCTCGCGCCGACGACGTCAACCACGAATACGCTGGCACTTGGCGACGCGCTGGTCGTGGCGACTATGGCCGAAAAAGGCATTACTGAGAGCGATTTCGGACGCCATCATCCCGGCGGAAAATTAGGGCGCGGCCTGCACACTGTCGCGGACTGGATGGCCGTATCTGCGCAAACCGTGCCGACCATAGCGGCGGACGCCCCCATGCAAGAGGTCGTGCTGGCTATGTCGGCCGGGCAGAATGGCTGCGTGGCCGTGCTGGATGGTGACGATCTTTTTGTCGGCATGATCACGGATGGTGATTTGCGCCGCGCTATGGGGCCGGACATGTTTTCCCGCCGCGCCTTGGATATTGCCACGCGTAAGCCCATCACCTTGGACGAAGACATGTTAATGAGCGAAGTGGTGGAGCTATTGAGCCGCAACCGGATCGCGACCGCCTTTATCCTGAGAGCGGGGCGCCCCATCGGGATCGTCAACACCAAAACCCTAATGACGCAAGGTTATATTTAGGG
>CAZSUW010000084.1:0-4579 GCA_964610115.1 uncultured Algimonas sp. | reverse complement strand
AGGCGCTTTCAGACGCGCCGCCCTGCCCTATTCAACCGTGACAGATTTCGCCAGATTACGCGGCTGATCCACATCTGTGCCGAGCTCGACCGCCGTGTAATAGGCCAGGAGCTGCTGCCCGATCGCTTGCACAATCGGCGCGGTCAGCGGTCCGGCATCGGGCAGGCGTACAATGATTTCCGCCACGTCACCCGCCTGTTGCGCGCCTGCATTATCTGTGAACAACATGACCCGCGCGCCGCGGGCGGCGACTTCCTGTAAATTGGACACGGTTTTTTCGAACAAGCCGTCCATAGGCGCGACCGCAATCACGGGCGTGCCCTCTTCGATCAAGGCGATCGGGCCGTGCTTGAGTTCACCCGCCGCATAGCCTTCAGCGTGGATATAGGAAATTTCCTTCAGCTTGAGCGCGCCTTCAAAGGCGATTGGCACCATAGCCCCCCGCCCCAGGAAAAAGGCCGATCGCGCCGTCATTAACTGCGTCGCCATACGGGCAATATCGCCATTGCGCTCTAGCGCTTCCGCCACCAATCCGGGCAAGGCGATCAGATCGCGCACATAGCCGGCGATCTGGTCTGCATCCACATGACCCCGAGCCTTGGCCGCCGCCAGAGCCAGAGCCGCCAGCGCACAAACCTGCGAGGTAAAGGCTTTGGTCGAGGCCACGCCGATTTCCGGTCCGCACTGGATCGGCATGGCCACATCCGCTTCGCGCGCCATGGACGACGACATCACATTGACGAGCGCGGCGGTTTTCAGTCCCTTTTCTTTGGCATAGCGCAGCGCGGCCAGCGTATCCGCCGTTTCCCCGCTTTGCGAGACAACCAGCATGAGCGCATCGTCTGACAAGACCGGATTGCGATAGCGAAATTCCGACGCAATATCGATCTCGACCGCCAGACCGGCCACACGCTCAAACAGATATTTCGCCACCATGCCCGCATAAAAGGCTGTGCCACAGGCCACGATCATCACGCGCGAAACGCCCCCCAAATCAAGCGCGTCCGGGGCTTCAGGCGAGAGGGTATCCACGTTGAGATAATGCGATAAGGTCGCGGCGAGTGTTTCCGGCTGCTCATAGATTTCCTTGAGCATGAAATGCGGGAAATTGCCTTTTTCCGGGAAGTTATCTTCGCGTTCCACCGTGATGATGTCCCGCGCGACGGGCTGACCGTCACGGTCAAAAACCTCGACCGTATCCCGGCCCAGCGCAGCCCAATCGCCTTCTTCCAGATACATAATCTTATCGGTTAGTGGGGCCAGCGCCAAAGCGTCAGACCCCAGATAATGTTCGCCTTTGCCAAAGCCAATCGCCAGAGGAGAGCCATGCCGCGCACCGTAAATTTCGCGCTCGCCCCCTTCTGCGCTATCGCCATCTGTGACAATCAGAATGCCCAAAGCATAGGCCCCGCGAATATCCTTTAAGGCTTTGGCCACCGCGCCGCGCGGGGTTTCGCCCTGTTCAAGATATTCATCGATCAGATGAGCCGCGGTTTCCGTATCCGTTTCTGATTTAAACTCTCTATGGGAGAGGCGTTCGCGGATTTCCGCATAGTTTTCGATAATGCCGTTATGGACAAGCGTGACACGCCCCGCCGTGTGCGGGTGGGCATTATCAACACTGGGCACGCCATGCGTGGCCCAACGCGTATGCGCAATTCCGATATGGGCGTCGATCGGATCTTGGTTTAAAGCGTCTCGCAGATTGACGATCTTGCCTTCGGCGCGCCGACGTTGAACACCCTGCGCGCCCAGCACGGCCAAACCTGCGCTGTCATAGCCGCGATATTCAAGGCGCACGAGACCATCAACCAAACGGTGGGAGACGGACTTATCGCCAATTATTCCAATGATTCCGCACATTTAAGGTCGCACCCCTTATCGCGTTTATTCATAGCCTTGCTTCGCGGGCGCACTGCCGCCCCCGCTTGCAAAGGTCAAGCCTTAGCCGCTGCAGCCCTCTATGTCCTGCAGCTCTTATTCATCTTAAATAAGGCGTAATAGGGTCTTAAGGGTGGCGCCGTGACACCGCTCGCACTTTCACCCTACACGTGTGGGCTGGCCAATGGGTTCCGTTTCCATTAGGCGAAGCGCACGGCATTTCGCCCTTAACCTCGGCCCTGTTTGGACCCCTTTGCATGCGTTTTCTGATTACCGGAACGGCGGGATTTATCGGCAATGCGCTGGCGCTAAAGCTGCTTCGCGACGGGCATGAGGTCGCCGGCGTGGATGCGATCACCCCTTATTATTCCATTCGCTTAAAACGCGACCGCTTGCAGCGTCTGGCCGATTTTGACGGCTTTACTCCCCACGAAATTGCCTTGGAAGATATGGACGCCATGGCGGACGCTTTTGCCGCCGCCACGCCAGATCGCGTCATCCACCTCGCCGCGCAGGCGGGTGTGCGCTATTCGCTGGAAAATCCGCGCAGCTATGTCGAAACCAATGTGGTCGGCAGTTTTAATGTCATCGAGCTGTGTAAGCAGCACGACGTCGGCCACCTCATCCTGAGCTCGACCAGTTCCGCTTACGGGGCCAATACGGACTATCCCTTTCGCGAAACCGACCGCACGGCTTTTCCACTGACGATTTATGCCGCGACCAAGCAGGCCTCAGAGCTTATCGCGCATAGCCATAGCCATTTACACGGCGTCCCGACGAGCTGCGTGCGTTTCTTTACGGTCTATGGTCCGTGGGGTCGGCCCGACATGGCGCCCATGCTGTTTGCCAAAGCCCTCTTCGTGGGCAAGCCGATTGACGTTTACAATCACGGGCAGATGGCGCGGGATTTCACCTTTATCGAAGATCTGACAGAGGCTTTGATCCGCCTGTCTGACGCGCCGCCGATTATGGGCCAGCCAGTGGACGGCGTAACAGACAGCCTGTCGCCTGTCGCGCCCTACCGCCTCGTCAATATCGGCAATGCCGAACCTGTGCCGCTGATGGCGTTTATCCGCGAGATTGAAGCCCATGTCGGGGTGCGTGCGCAGATGAATATGATGGCGATGCAGCCCGGTGACGTCGAAAAGACCCACGCCAATTCGGACCTACTCCACGCCCTCACGGGTTTTCGCCCCGCCACACCGCTCAAGACCGGGATCAAAACCTTTATCAATTGGTATCGGGAGTATTATGGGTTGGGGTGAGGGTGGACGTTATAGAAACAGAACCGCCGCCGCATAGCCAATGAGTCCTGCCTGAAAGATACGGACGGCCCACTTTATCGCCGCAGACCTGCCATGGCCCAACCAGGCCGTCACGATTAGCCCAACCAAAACAAGCGAGAATAAGGGCGGTTGTGTCCAAATCGACAGCAAGACGGCCAACCCTAATACAGCCACGCTTAATTTAAGGCCCGTCGTTAAAGACAAATCTCCACGATCAAACGGACCCAGTCGATCTATGGGGCGATGTCGATTATCGTGAACAGACGCCATGCCCCCAAAGATCGTCAAGGAAAGGCTCAAGAACAAAAGGCTTATCACCGCCAGATCAAAAGCGTTGACCCCTTTCGACGAATCTATGGCCCGCAAAATAAGGGCGATTAGAAAAAAGAATGGGGCCATCCAGAGGTGACCACGCCCAAACACAGCCCGCAATAACGCGCCCCGATTCATGCGCCGTTCTTCCAAAATTTCCACCGGATCGCCTGTCGCCGAGACCCTGTCCACCGTGTCGCGCGGGGGGCGGATGGCATAGGCGGTTTGCGCGACGGCCCAGACGGCATAGTCCTGCGTCGAATTTCCGGCATAATCAAAGCCGCCCGGAAAGCGCTCGACCAGGAACTTGGCCTTGTTCTCTGACGTCATATTGTAATCGCCCGTCGTGCCGAACGCGCCGTCGATAAAATCCAGCGTCGCGGCAAGACGTTCAACCAAAGACTGTTCTGAGCCGGAACACAGATAAACCGCCCGCCCCTCCGCCTTTGCCGCCCGCGCAAGCGCTACCGCCTTGGGTTCCAGCGGGACATGTTCAATCGCCAGATGATCGCCAATATGGCGCACCAGATAAGCCTTCAAAGCGGGCTTGGAACGCAGGCCTAAGGTCACCATTTTCGGGATCGCCCAAGGCCGGCGCTTCGCCCCTTCAAAGAGCATTTCATGCGTAATGTCAGAGCGGATCATCGTGCCGTCCACGTCAAGGACAAGCGGCCGCTCCCGCTGCTTCTTTGTCGTTTCGTTCGCCTCGCTCATCCCCGCCCCCTCGCTCACCCGCGCGCCCCTGACAAGGGCTCATCTGACAAGGCATCAGGCTGAAGACTTGCCTCGACCCGCTGTCCGGCAAAGGCGGCCACAGCGATCTGCCCCCACACATTCACCGCGCTGCGGAACATATCCGGAATGCGGTCAATCGCCAGCAAGAGCCCCAGCCCTGCCCCCGGGATGGCCAGCGTGCCCAGCGCCGGCGCGAGCGTCATCACACTGGCCGAGGGCACGGGCGCAACCGTCAGGCTGATCACAAAGGTGGCGAGAAAGGCCGTCGCGTAACTGACCGGCCCCATTTCGACCCCGAAGAGTGAAGCCAGAAACACAATCGCCGCGCCTTGGAACAGCGCACTGCCCGGCCGGAAGAGCGACGC
>CAZSUW010000083.1:0-8737 GCA_964610115.1 uncultured Algimonas sp. | reverse complement strand
GATGGCTCCGCAAGCAGGACTCGAACCTGCGACCCAGTGATTAACAGTCACTTGCTCTACCAACTGAGCTATTGCGGATCACCAAACAGTGAAGTGCGCTATATAGACGCCTGCGCTTTGACCTCAAGCCGTTTTTATCACCTTTCACACACTCTTTTTAAGAGTGATTTTTAACCATGCGGGCAAAAGAAAGGGCGCCGAAGCGCCCGAAAGTATTAGGTGAATGGTGGGTGTCCCCTAGAGGAGACTCTTTCTTCGTAAACGCTTAGGGTTAATAGAGTGCTAACGTGCTTTTGATTTTGCAAAAGACCTCACGGCTCGCTATTCTTAGCTTATGAAAGCGATCCGGACCTATCGAGAATTCTGGCCCTATTACCTGCGAGAACATGCGCAGCCGGCAACGCGAGCGTGGCACTATGTGGGGACATTCTTGGCCCTCGTCGTGCTTGTCTTCGTGATCGTATCGGGTCGTTGGATTTTCTTACCCCTAGTGCTGGCCAGCGGCTACTTTTTCGCCTGGCTGAGTCACGGCCTTATTGAGAAAAACAAGCCTGCGACATTCACCTACCCGCTTTGGAGCTTGCTTAGCGATTTCCGTATGTTGTTCCATTTCCTCACGGGCACGATGGGGCGAGAATTGGAAAAAGCGGGTGTTGCGGAGCCTCAGCTCTCGGCTGAATAGACGACGTCGCCGCCAATAATTGTATGGCGGACCCGGCCCGTCATGCGGCGACCATCAAAGGGTGTATTCTTACAGCGGGATCGCAGCGTTTCAGGGTCAACGACCCAGGGCTCTGTCTCGCTGAAGATCACCAGATCGGCTTTCGCGCCTTCCCTTAGGTGTCCGCCGCTAATACCAAGAAGCTGGGCCGGATTGATCGTGACCGCCCGCAGAAACGTCATCAGGTCCAATTCCCCTTCGGCAGCGAGCTTCAATCCGACAGGCAAGAGGAGTTCGAGCCCAACCGCACCGGCGGCGGCTTCCGCGAAGGGCAGGCGTTTACGACCCGCACTTTGTGGGTCATGGTCAGAGACAATGATGTCAATCGTGCCGTCGATTACCCCTTGCAGCAACGCCTGACGATCGCGCTCTTCTCGCAAAGGCGGGTCGAGCTTTGCGAATGTGCGGTAGTCGCCAATGTCGAGTTCATTGAGCGCTAAGTGATTGATCGAAACGCTTGCGGTAACATCAATGTCCCGCTCTCTCGCGCGGCGAAGACTTTCTACTGTTTCAGCAGCACTAATCAGATCCAACAGTAATCGTCCGCCCGTTAGCTCCGCCAGCGCCATGTCGCGCTCGGCCATAATGCGTTCTGACACTGACGGAGCGCTTGTAAGTCCGAGGCGGGCGGAGACGTCGGATTCATGCGCGCAGGCCCCATCATACAGATCTGGCGTAACGGGGCTATTGCTGATGAGCGCATTAAACGTTGCGCTATAGCGCATAAGGCGGCGCATAATTTGCGCGTCCTGGATTGGGTCGGGTCCTGAGGCGAACATGACCGCGCCTGCATCACTCATCAGTCCAATTTCTGTCATTGTCTGCCCATCAAGACCTTTTGTCAAAGCTCCGGCAACATGGACACTAACTGGCAGCGTGTCGGCTTTTTGTTTAAGGAAAGCGACGAGTGACATGTCGTCGATAACCGGGTCAGTCTGAGGTTGAACGACGAATTGCGTGACACCGCCCGCCACGGCGGCGGCGGAAGCCCCAGCGAGCGTTTCGCGGTTTTCCTGTCCCGGTTCGCCCGCTTTGACACGTGCATCGATCAGGCCCGGCGCGCAGGTCAAGCGCGTCCCATCAATGACTGTGCCGCGAACCGGGGTGTCGCCGATGGCTTGGATAACACCGTTCTCAATCAAGATATGGCCGATTTCATCCCGGTTTGAGGCGGGGTCCATGATGCGGATGTCTGTTAGGGTGAGTGTGCGCATGGTTTAGCCCTATTCAATCCCAACCGCGAGGGCGTGAAGAATCGCCATACGCATGGCGACTCCTGCGGCCACCTGGCGTGTTATGAGCGAGACATCGGGATCATCCGCGATATCGGAGCTGATCTCCACCCCGCGGTTCATAGGCCCTGGGTGCATGACCAGCGCGCCGGGTTTGGCAAAAGCGAGCTTAGCGCGATCCAGACCGTAAAAGTGGAAATATTCGCGCTGGCTCGGCACGAAGGCACCGCTCATCCGCTCTAATTGCAAACGCAACATCATCACCACATCACAGCCGCTTAGCCCGTCTTTCATGTCGTGAAAGACATCGACACCCCATTGATCGGCATCTGTTGGGATTAAGGTCGGCGGGCCGACAAGGCGGACCTCTGCGCCGAGCAGATTGAGCAACTTCACATTGGACCGCGCCACGCGGGAATGCAGAATGTCGCCGCAAATCGCGATACGAATGCCGCCAAAATCTCCGTCAAAAGCTTCGCGTAAGGTCAGGGCGTCCAATAGGGCTTGAGTGGGATGGGCGTGCATACCGTCACCGGCATTGATGACCGAACAGCTCACTTTCTGCGCGAGTAATGACGGCGCGCCGGACTGACCATGACGAACGACGAGGAGATCCGGGTTCATGGCGTTCAGCGTCGCGGCCGTATCCAGCAGCGTTTCGCCTTTTTTGACGGATGAACTGCCCACTTGCATGGAAATCACGTCCGCGCCGAGCCGTTTTCCGGCCAGCTCGAACGACTTTTCCGTTCGCGTGGAGTTTTCGAAAAAGAGGTTGATCAGCGTTTTTCCGGCAAGCACATCCCGTGGCCCGTGCTTTTGCGTGTCCAAGTCCGCATAATGCGCCCCGAGGGCGAGCAGGTTTTCAATGTCAGCGCGGTGAAAATCGGAAATATCGAGGCAATGCCTCTTGGTGAACGCATATCCCTCGAATGGCGTCACGGTTTTTCCTCACGCGAAACGGCTGCAAAACTTTGGGGGCCTTACAGAGTTCCGATCACGCGCGCAAGCGGTCGAGTACGCCTTGCAAAATATAAGCGGCGGCCTGAGCATCAACAGTCTGGGCGCGATTGGCGCGGCTAACATCGGCTTCGATCATCTGGCGCGTAACCGCGGCCGTTGAAAGGCGCTCATCCCACTGAAAAATCGGAATGTCGTCTAAGCGTAAAAGGTTGGTGCAGAAATCCCGCACGCTTTGCACACGCGGTCCGGCGCTACCGTCCATATTTAGCGGTAGGCCAACGATGAGGGCGGCACATTCATTTTCATGGTAAAGGCGCAAAAGCTCTGTGGCGTCGGGTGTAAACTTTTTGCGTCGGATCGTCGTGAGTGCTGTCGCGATCAAACGGGTGCGATCAGATATGGCAAGGCCCAGCGTCTTGGTGCCGGGGTCGAGCCCCATAAGCGCACCAGAGGAGGCGGCCAGATGTTCTAGGTCTATCAATGCCATCAGCTCGGCACTTGGATAGTCGCGAACTGATAGGCAAGGGCAAAGCCCAGCGAGAATAGGGCGGTCAGTGTCACGGCAATCTTAACCCACCATTTTGGGAAGCGCCGCCATAGCAGAAGGCCGCTGATCATTACGAGGGCAAAGTCAATTAGTGAGACCCATGGCGCGCCCTTATCAACCTCCCAATAACTGACAGGACTCATAAACCGCCAATCGCTGATGGGCCAGAAATGGCGGTAAGCATCGCTGGAATGAACGGGAAGGTCGAGGGCGATGTGAATGACAGCGGCGAGGGCGAAGACGAACCATAGCTGACCCCACAGCCGGGCGCGGTAGATGTAGCCAATTAAAGCCAATAGCAGATATAGCGGCAGGCTATTCGTCAAAGCCGTCGCGGTCTGCATTGGCGGTTCGAAATAAAGTATGTCCCAAATTACCGGCCAATCCTGCCCCGCAATCCAGCGCTGCCACGGCGCCCAGATATAGATCGCCAGATCAGGCATAACCGCGCCCGCCAAAACCGCCCAGTTCCGCCCGGGTGCGTCCCGTTTGGAAAGGAGTGCCAAAGCCGTGATGATATGGGTCGGTGTGATCACCGCTGCCGCCTAAGCTCTGATGCCATGCTAATTATGCTCTGGCCGGATCCCAGAGTAATTGGCGCGGATGTAATCGCGGATAGCAGTGAGGTCGGTTTCCAGATCTCCCGTTAGGGGCCAGAGTTTATCCAAGTGAACCGTGCGCGTTCTTGCATCAATGCCGACGACAAAGACGGGGACTTTGCTGGCATAGGCGATACGCAGAAAGCCGCTGCGATAGCGCTCGACCGCTTTGCGTGTGCCTTCGGGTGTAATGCCAAGGTAGCCACTCTCCACACTGGCAAACCAGTCCGCCATCTGTTCCGGCACGGATTTGGCGTTTTTGCGATCAATGGGAATGCCGCCTAGCGCTTTCCAGAGTGTTCCGAGTGGTCCGACAAAGGCTTCAGCTTTCATCATCCAGGAAAAGCGCAGGCCTTTTTGTAACATGGCGCCCATCGCCAGAAACAAATCCCAATTCGACGTATGCGGTCCGCCGATAATAATCGCCTTGGCTTTGGCGGGAAGGTGCCCAACGATTTTCCATCGCATGAGGGCGTAAAGGCTATTGCCGATCGCCGCGCCAATCGCGCGCGTTATCCGGTTGCCTGCGCGCGGATAAGTCTCTGATTTGGGTTCAAATTGTTCCGTCATCGTGTTGAAGTGTTACACAATGAAGCTGAGGCCGTCACGGTTTAACTGTCTTCCCGCGCCTGATCGACACTGACACGGCCTGCATTCATGCCTTCATAGGTGGCGCGGATATAGTCGCGTATGGCATCGTTATCGGCGTCTATGTCGCCTGTAAGCGGCCAAATCCGGTCCAGTACCAGTCGCTTATTCGGTGCATCTACGCCCGCGATAAAAACGGGCACGCCTGCGCCATAGGCAATGCGAAGATATCCTTTGCGATAGCCCGCTTTGGCACTGCGCGTCCCCGTAGGTGTGATACCCAGATACATTTTTTCGCGCGCGTCAAAGACGGCCTTTGTTTGCTCTACCACGTCACTGGCGGCTTTGCGGTCAATCGGTATACCGCCGAGGCGCTTGAATAAGCCGGATAGGGGCCAGACAAAGGCCTCCGCTTTCATCATCCAGTTCAGGCGAAGGTTCGTCGACATCTGCATGCCCAGCGATAAAGGCAGATCCCAGTTCGACGTATGCGGCGCACCCACGATGACGAGTTTATTTTCAGCTGGCCAATCGCCAATGACTTGCCAACCCATGAGGCGTAAAACAAGCCGTCCGACAACCCGCGTTATGCGCCCGCCTTGGCGCGGGTAAGACCCGGATGACGTCGTCATCGGAATAACGATCGTTGCGTCTTGCGGGTCCGCGTTTTCACCTCTTTGCGCCTCTGAATACGAATCCATAGACTTAGAGCTACAGGAAGAATTGGCGATAGAATAGTGACGAAACCGTGACGTTGCAGGCGGCCGCCGTAACGGCGCTACGAAAGCGTTGCGGCACTCGCATCCGTGTTAAGGAACTGGTTCTCCGGGTTTACCCCAACCCAATTTGCATCGACATAGTCTTTGATCGCTTTGGCGTCCTGCTCAATATTACCCGTCAGTGGAAATTCGCGATCCAGAACGACGTGTTTGTTGGGCCCATCAAAGGCGCAGATGAAAACAGGGACATTGGCGGCATAAGCAACGCGGAGAAAGCCCGTTTTATAGCGGTCAACATAGGCGCGTGTGCCCTCTGGCGGGAAGCCAACACAGATTTTGTCTTCTTCTTCGAAAATCCGGGTTAACTGCCGCACGACATTACTGCCCTTAGACCGATCCACTGGGTAGCCGCCCAGCGCGCGAATGAACGGCCCCATCGGCCAGAAGAACCATTCTTTCTTGATCAAAAACGTATATTTGAACCCGCTGGCCAGCATAGCGAGGCTCGCCGCGATCGCGTCCCAATTTGATGTATGCGGCACGCCGATAATGACGAATTTCGGCACATCCGGCATCTGGCCCTTCAGCTCCCAGCCGATCAGCTTGAGAAAGAAAGACCCAATCGCGCGCGTCACCGCATTACCCATGCGGGGAGAGTGCTCACTCATATGAGGGTTGTTGTATTTCATAATTTGGCCGCTCTAAACTTGGGCGTGACTGCAATCAATAGAACAATGAAGCGCCTGTTCATGCCAGAGCGCTTGCAGGCGCGGACCCGCATTGGTAACGGGCCGCGTTTGCGAAGTAAGGGAGAGCCGCGTGGCTGAACCACAAAACGGTGTTAGCGTTGACGACGTGACCAAGATTGCGCGACTTGCGCGCTTGCATGTGGACGACGATCAACGCGCCGCGATTGCCGATGACCTGAATGGTATTTTGGCCTGGATAGAACAGCTGGGCGAAGTTGATGTGGACGGTGTTGAGCCCATGACATCCGCCGTGGACATGAAGGCCCCGATGCGCGCGGACGAGGTGACTGCCGGCGGTATCCGCGATCAAGTTCTGGCCAATGCACCGAAGCAAGAAGACGGCTTTTATGTTGTGCCGCGGTCGGTGGAGTAGGATCGAACATGTCTGACCTCACCAAACTGACCCTGGCGGATGCACTCGACGGCATGGCAGCGGGCGAATTTTCGTCTGTCGAGCTGACCAAAGCGCATATTGACGCCTGCATGGAAGCCGCAGACCTCAACGCCTTTATCACGCCGACCTTTCAACGCGCGATAGACCAAGCCGAAGCCTCTGATGCCCGCCGCGCCGCTATTAAGAATTCTGGGGGCACGGTTGGCAAGCTCGAAGGCGCGCCGCTCGGCGTGAAAGACCTGTTCTGCACGGAAGGTGTTAAAAGCACGGCCGCGTCCAACATTCTCGGCGATTTCACCCCGCCTTATGAGTCGACTGTGACGCAAAATATGTTCGATGACGGCATGGTGATGCTTGGCAAGTTGAACCTTGATGAATTCGCCATGGGCTCGGCCAATGAGACGTCCGCCTATGGCCCCGTCATTAACCCTTGGAAAAACGGCGAAGACTTGGTCCCTGGCGGCTCATCTGGCGGCTCCGCGGCGGCGGTCGCGGCGGATATCTGCTTAGGCGCCACGGCGACGGATACAGGCGGGTCGATCCGCCAGCCGGCCAGCTTCACCGGTACGGTCGGGATTAAGCCGACCTATGGCCGCTGCTCGCGTTACGGCATCGTCGCTTTTGCCAGCTCGCTCGATCAAGCGGGGCCGATTGCGAAAACGGTCGAAGATAGCGCGATCTTGCTGGAGTCCATGTCTGGCTATGATCCGAAAGATAGCACATCGCTGAACCTGCCCGTGCCGGATTGGCGCGCGGCCTGTGGCCAGTCCGTCAAAGGTCTGCGCGTCGGCGTGCCGAAGGAATATACGGTCGATGGCATCCCGAAAGAGATCGAAGATATTTGGGCGCAAGGCGTTGAATGGATGCGCGAGGCGGGGGCCGAGATCGTCGAGGTCTCTCTCCCGCACACGAAATATGCGCTGCCTGTCTACTATGTCGTGGCCCCAGCGGAAGCCTCGTCCAATCTCGCGCGCTATGACGGGATGCGTTACGGCGCACGGGTTGCGGGGGAGAACCTGACCGACACCTATGAGCGCACACGCACGCAAGGTTTTGGCGACGAAGTGCGCCGCCGCATCATGATCGGGACCTATGTGTTGAGCGCGGGCTATTACGATGCCTATTACCTCCGCGCGCAGAAAGTTCGGACAAAGATCGCCGATGATTTCCGGAATGCTTGGGACAAATGCGACGTGCTGCTGACACCCACGGCACCAAGCGCGGCGTTTCCAGTGGGCCGGAAAGTAACTGACCCCGTGCAAATGTATTTAAACGATGTCTTCACGGTGACGGCGAACTTGGCTGGGCTGCCGGGCATTTCAGTGCCTGCGGCGCTGGATGGGAATGGGTTGCCGCTGGGTTTGCAGGTGATTGGTAAAGCGTTGGATGAAAGCTCGGTCTTCCGGGCTGCTGCTGCGCTTGAGAAGGCGGCTGGGTTTACCGCGAAGCCGGAGAAGTGGTGGGTGTGATGTCGCCTAGCGACGAGAATGCCAAAGCTGTCCAAGAAGTCGCTAAAGCGACAGGTAAAGCTATCGACGCTGCTGAGAAAGCTGGCGGGTTCTTTAGTCGTGTATTTGGTCAACCAATAGAAGACACTGTAGGACGTTTTTGGGGTGATCCTATTAGGGCCGCTCGTATTGAGAATGGAATAGCACTCTCACTTCGAGTTCAAAAAAAACTGACAGAAAACGGCGTTGAAAACATCGAACCCATCGAATTGAGTGTGGGTGTACCATTAATAGAAGCGGCTACGCTTGAGACTGATACGCTTCTGAAGGAAATGTGGTCAAACTTACTAGCAAGCGCTATCGATCCATCTAAGGAAGACGTCGATAAGAGCTACGTTAAAGTGCTTGAGCTCCTAACTCCAACGAACGCCTTGTTCTTAAAATGGCTTTGGGAAAACAGATTTACCACTAGGAAAGCCCGCCCATGGGAGATCAAGAAAGGCTCTTCTAAAGACATCGTTGTTGATCAAGCCTTCAATTACCGAAATATGTCTGGGAAAGTTGACTACAGCGATCATGATGTGAGGTCGCTTATACGGTTCGGTATTGTAGATTCGACATACCGAGAGTTCAGTAGATCGGAGCACGATGATAGAATTGGTGCTTACGAAGACAAATTTTACATAAGCAATGGAACTGAAGAGTTTCAACTCACAGACTTTGGCAAAGCATTTTGTGCTTCCATTATAGCGGATTAGACATGACCTTCATCGCCCCCCG
>CAZSUW010000082.1:0-8794 GCA_964610115.1 uncultured Algimonas sp. | reverse complement strand
AATTACACGATAAGCTGCGGCTGGAAATCATTGTCGAACGCCCCGCCCTCCGCCGTATGGAAAATGTTCTGGACGAAGCCGGGGTAAAAGGCTGGACGGTCATGCCTTGCATTTCCGGCTATGGTGGCCGCGTGCGCTGGTCACGCGGGACCGATATTTCCGGGGCAAGCGATATGGTCGTACTCGTCAGTATTGGCGGGGCGGACGTCATCATGGCGGCGCTTGACCCGCTGCATAAGCTGCTCGACCGGCATATTGGCGTGCTCAGCGTGTCAGAGGTACGCGTCCTTCGACCCGGAAGATTTTAAGATCACACCGATCTTTACAACAAAAAAGCCGCCCGATTGGGGCGGCTTTGTTTTTGATTGTTTCACGTGAAACAATTTCTTTCGCTGCTGCGGCGTAGAGGTATGATTGGGCTAACGTCGATAGACTCCCGAAATGCGCTTTAGGCGCATTCGCCTAGCGGCGGGATTTCGTACGGTCGGCTGTGCCGACCTTAGACCCCTATGCGGGGAACGAAATCCGTGGGGCTAGAGTGTGGCTTACGCAAACCCCTTGAACTTGTCTTTAAACTTCGACACCCGGCCGCGATCAGAGATACGGGCTTCGCCGCCGGTCCAGGCCGGATGCGTTTTCGGGTCAATATCCAGGACGAGCGTGTCGCCCTCTTTGCCCCAGGTGGAGCGTGTTTCGTAAGTGGTGCCGTCCACCATCTTGACAGTGATGGTGTGGTAATCGGGATGGCCGTCTGATTTCATGGTCTTATCTCTATGTTCGGTACGGCAGGGAAGCGTTAAATGGCCCCACCGTGGTGTGGGCGGGGCTATATGAGTGAAGGCATCAGGAATCAAGCGGGGGAGTCAGAGCTTGGCTTACGCTCTTTGTTAATCCACCCGCTTGCGCAGTAACGGCAAGATTGCTTCATTCGCCACGATAATATCCCCCGTGTGCAGCGGGTCGCCGCCGGAGAGGCTTTCGACGCTGAGCCGCGCTTCGCGGGCGATGACGATTCCGGCGGCGACGTCCCACGGGGCCAAGCCGCGTTCCCAGAAGCCATCATAACGCCCGGCTGCCGTCCAAGCGAGGTCCAGGCTGGCTGCGCCAAAGCGGCGAACGCCCGCGCTCGTGCCCATAACTTGGTGCAGTTCTTTTAGGAATTTGGTGTGCCCGGGGCGGCCTTTGAACGGTACGCCAGTGGCAAAGATACATTCGGAAAAGTCCGTGCGCTTGGCACAGTGCAATCGACGATCCGCTCCGCCCCGTGACCCATCATTGATGTAGGCGCCTTTGCCTTTTTCGGCGAACCACATATCATCCGTCACCGGATTATAGACGAGCCCCGCAATCAATTCGCGCGGATTGCCATCGATCTCGCGTTCCAGCGCGATGGAAATCGCCCAATGCGGAATGCCGTGGAGAAAGTTCGTTGTGCCGTCCAGCGGATCAACGATGAAGCGATGCGACTTGTCGGTCCCTTCGACCTCGCCGCGTTCTTCCATTAAAAAGCCATAGCCGGGACGGGCGCGAGATAGCTCTTCAAAGATCGTCTGCTCGGCCTTGCGGTCGGCGCGCGAAACAAAATCGGACGGGCCTTTGCGGCTGACTTGCAAGGTTTCGACCTCGCCAAAATCGCGCAGCAGATTGCGGGACGCTTTGCGCGCCGCCGCCTGCATAATGCCCATGATTGCTGACATGCCGGCCATGGTTTTGTCCTTAAGCTTCCGGCCAAATGCGCGGAAGGTATATGCGTAAGATGATGGCCGCGACGAGTCCGACGCCCGCCGCAATCAAGCGGTCCGCGCCAAAACCCTGCTGCAAGATCAACGCCACCGCGACCAGCACGATGATCGGGATGACGCGTAAGAGTGTGAAGTGACCAGCAGGGCTCATCGGTTTGGCTTTACGCCCGCGTGACGTAAGAGCCGTCTTCCGTATTGATCACCAGACGATCGCCAACGCCAATGAAAGGCGGTACGTTAGTGCGCACACCATTCGTCAATGTAGCAGGCTTGAAGCTGTTGGCGGCAGTCTGACCTTTCACGACGGGTTCGGTGTCAGCGACTTCCAGCTCGACTTGACCGGGCAGGTTCACGCCGAGCGGGCGTTCTTCGTAAAACTCGAGTTCAACTTCCATTCCGTCAGACAGGTAAACGGCTTGGTCGCCGATAAAATCCCGCTCCAGCATGATCTGCTCATAGGTCTCGGAATTCATAAAGACGGCCATGTCGCCTTCATCATAAAGGTAAGTGTGCGGCTTTTGGTCGAGGCGCACCCGCTCCACCGTTTCGGCTGCGCGGAAGCGCTCATTGAGCTTAGAGCCCGTTTCGATATTCTTCAGTTCGACCTGATTAAACGCGCCGCCCTTGCCGGGTTTGACGTGGGAACATTTCACCGCCACCCAAAGCGCATCATTATGCAAAATGATATTGCCGGGCTTAATTTCATTACCATTCATCTTTGCCATGAGGCTCGCATTACGGCAGCGGATCGAAAGCCGCAACGTCTGCTCACAGCGAAAGACCGTCGTGCTCGCCTTTGGCTGCGCGCGTTTCATTTCTGTCGTGGGCAGGCTTTGAAAAAGCCCGATAACGCTGGCCTATCTTGGCGTCATCCTAATCCCGCCATCCATGCGGATGCATTCGCCATTGATGTAATCATTTTCCACGATTTGTTGGCTCAGCATGGCGATCTCGTCAGGTTTGCCAAGACGGTTCGGATAGAGGACTGTGTTCTCCAGCGCTTGGAAAATATGATCCGGCAGCGTGTCGAAAAGCGGTGTATGGATCAGACCCGGTACGATGGTGTTACAGCGCACGCCGACTTGGGCGAGGTCGCGGGCGATCACGATTGTCATGCCAATGATACCGCCTTTAGAAGCCGAATAGGCAACCTGGCCGATCTGTCCTTCATAGCCAGCAACAGACGCCGTGTTGATGATGACGCCGCGCTGGCCGTCCTCTGTCACCGGGTCTTGTCCCGCCATTTGCTTCGCGGCGAGGCGTGCCACGTTGAACGTCCCGATTAGATTGACGTCCAACACTTTGCGAAAGGTGTCGAGCGGGTGCGGGGCGTCTTTTTTCTTGTCGTAAGTCTTATGGGCACTGCCAATGCCTGCGTAATTGTTGCAGATGTGCAGCGCGCCAAAGGCGTCGACGATGCCCGCAATAACCTCCGCGACAGGGTCTTCATCGATGACATTGCCGTTGAAATAGATCGCGCCGTCGCCAAGTTCTGCAGCAAGCGCTTCGCCGCGCTTATCATTCATATCCAGAATGGCGACTTTCGCGCCATGGGCGTGATAGCGGCGCACAGTCGCTTCGCCGAGGCCCGACGCGCCGCCTGTGACGAGGGCCACTTTGTCATTTAAGTCCATGGGTTTGCGCTCCTAATTCAGCAGAGATTGGTAATTTTGCGAAAAGACGTCTCGCCCGATGATCAGCTTCATCACTTCGGAGCTGCCGGCCAGGATGCGATTGATCCGCGCGCCTGTGAACATGCGGCAGATGGGATATTCGTCCATATAGCCCGCGCCGCCATGGAGCTGCACACCTTCATCCATCATCTTCCACTGGATTTCAGAGCCGAGCAGTTTGGCCTTGGCGGCGGCATTGGCGGTGAGCAGGCCTTGATTGTGCTGGTGGACCAGATGATCGACATAGACTTGCAGCATGTCGATTTCGCTATCGAGCTCCGCCATTTTAAACTGCGTGTTTTGCATTTTCGAGAGCGGCTTACCGAAGACATTGCGGTCCATCACATAGTCGCGGGTAATGTCAAAAGCGTGGCGCGCAGAGGCTGCATAGCCCGTGGCGGCGATCAGCCGTTCTTCGGCCAGACCTTCCATGAGGTGGATAAAGCCCATGCCGGGCGTGCCCAGAACGTTTTCACGCGGGATCACGACGTCATCAAAAAATAACTCCGCCGTGTCTTGAGCGGGCAGACCCATTTTCTTCAGGTTCTTCCCGCGCGAAAAGCCCTCCATACCCCGCTCAACAATGACAAGTGCCATAGCGTGCGGATTGGCGGGCGCGTCCGCGCCGGGGGCAATATATTTGCCAGCCACGATAATCACATCGGCATTAATGCCGTTGGAAATATAGGTCTTGGATCCGTTGAGGATCAGATGGTCGCCCATATCGCGGACTGTCGATTTCATACCGGATAGGTCACTGCCTGCGCCCGGCTCTGTCATCGCGACGGCAAGGATGGTTTCGCCGCTAATGCATTTCGGCAAAAAGCGCTCGCGCTGTTCTTCATTGCCAATGGTTTTGAAATAGGGACCGACAAGGCGGGAATGTAGCGTCGCAAAAAATTCACCGCATTCCGCGCGTGCGCTTTCCTCGATAATGATCTGATCCCAGCGAAAGTCCGGATCGCCCAGTCCGCCATATTTTTCATCCGGCCAGATCATTAACATGCCGCGCTCGCCGGCTTTCCGAAAGGCACTGCGATCAACAATGCCGTCTTCGCGCCATTGTGGCATGTTAGGCGCGATTTCTTCTTCCAGAAACTGGCGATAGCTTTGACGGAAAAGGATTTGTTCCTCAGTAAATTGGCGCATAATCCGGCTCTCCCCATGCGGATGTTTCAACCCGTCTAAGTGAGGGCATAGCCGATCATAAAGAGCGCGCAGGGTCGCGCACCGCTTTTATCAGATGGGGGATGAAGGCGTTAAAGCAGGGCTTGCGGGACAGGAATGGGCAGGCGCGCCAGCACTTGCCCGAAGCTTTTGCCTTGGCTGTCATTACGCAAGGATGCCATGCCGCCCCCGCCCAGGGCTTCGTCCATCAATATATTTAGGCTGTGCGATCCGGGCAGGTACCAGCGTTCAATCGTGCCGTCGACAAAGTGCGTAAAATGAGCGGCGATGGTGGCCTCGTCCAGCGCGTCCCAAATATAGGGCATGAATTTCGGATCGCGGGCGATGACGCCAATGTTGCTTTTGTCGCCTTTATCACCAGAGCGCAGCCAGGCGAGTTGGACAAGCGGGACGTCTGCATCCGCCGGCGTTTCGGGCGCTGGGGGTGTTTCACGCGAAACACTTTGTAGCGGGCCAGATTTGATTTTCGGTGGCGCGAAAGCCTCACCATTCAGGGCAATGTCGACAATGCCTTTATCCACCAGCGTACTAAACAGGCGGACGACGGCTTGTGGCTTGGGACGTGCGCCAGAAAACAGCGCAAAGCCTGGCGGCATGGCGAGGGCGAAACCGGACGCTTCTTTCAGCATGAGCGTACAGGCGGCGGGATCGTCATGGCGGACGGATATACGAAAAGCGAGCTCGTCACTGGGACGGTCTTCGCCAAAGTGAAAGCCATTTCCGGTGAGTTCGAGTTCGGCCTGTCGGTAATCGGCCATGTTCCGATCCCGCAATTTGCGCCGCGCGCGGGCCATTGTCGCGTCATAGAATATCCGGGCTTTTTCCTGTGCGTCTTCGCCAACCATAAAAAACACGGCGGAGAGGCGATGACCGTCAGACACGGTGACGCTAGCTTTATAGGTCTCAGGCACGCTGCGGCCTTTCGCGCCGGACGCCCGCACACGGTCGCCGCCGAGGTCTTCAATGATGACATCGGTAAAGTCGCAAACCACGTCCGGCAGGTAATAGGCGCACGGATCACCAATCTCGTAGAGCATTTGCTCTGACACCGTCCCGCGATTGACCACGCCGCCCGTGCCCGACGGTTTAGTGATAATCGCCGCGCCGTCCGCCTCGACCTCGGCGATGGGATAGCCAACATCGACAAGACTGTCGGCGACGCTGGCCCAGTCTGTGAAGTTGCCACCTGTGACTTGCGGACCACATTCGATCAGATGACCGACGAGCGAGCCTTGGGCGAGCTTATCCAGATCGCCAGCTTGCCAGCCAAATTCATGGATCAGCGCGCCAAGCGTCACCGCGCTATCCACGCAGCGCCCCGTAATGACGATATCCGCCCCGTCTGAAAGGGCCTTGGCAACAGGAAAGGCGCCCAGATAGGCATTGGCGGATACAATGGTTTCTGGGTCAGGAAATGTCTCGCCCGTGAACATTTCCTTGGCTTTCCGAAGGTCACCCAGCCGGTCCATAAAATCATCACCCGTCACGACAGCGACTGTCAGATCCAGGCCGGCCTCTGCCACGGCTTTGCGCACCGCGTCGGCGCAAGCGAGAGGGTTGACGCCCCCGGCATTGGAGCAAATTTTCACGCCTTTTTCCGCGATCTGCGGGAGCCATTTCGTAAGATTGGCGACAAAATCCGGCGCATAGCCGGCGTCCGGGTTGCGGGCGCGCATCTTGGCCATAATGCTCATCGTGATTTCGGCCAGATAGTCAAAGACGATATAGTCGAGGGACGGCGCGTCTTCGCCAAGGAATTGTCCCCAAGCCATATCGCTCTCGCCCCAATAACCAGAGGCCCCGCCCAATTTGACAATCTTGCTCATGCGTGGACGTTTGCCTGCTCCCGTGCGCAAAGTCATGCCTTTTGCAGCGTGAACTTACAGGCTGATATTATACGCAGGCATGTGGACATGGTTAACGCCGTCCTAACCCTTTTGCGCGCAAAACGCTTTTATGGTTGCGACCCACTTCACCCATGCCGAGCTGCAACAGCGCAATTATGCGCTGATAGGCTTAGGCCGCGGGATAGAAGGCCTGCTATGGGTGATGGTCCTGCTTTTCTTTTCCGGGGCGATTATCGGCCTAACATTTGCGGATGCGGCTGCGCTGGATAGCGGAGAGAATGCGTGGGCGCGTATGCTCTGGTATCCGGTCTATGCCGCTATCCTCGCATTAGCCGTGTTTCGTATGCCGCGTACGATCCAGTTGGCCGCCTACAGCCCATTGATTGTCCTCATGGTCTTGTGGTGTGGATTGACCTTTCTCTGGTCCGTTGACCCTGGCGCGACCTTACGACGATCCATCGCGCTTCTGATGACGACGTTTGCGGGTTTTGCTTTTGCGGCCCGTTTTGAATGGGGCGAAATGATCGAACGCATCGCCGCCGTCATGCTTGTGCTCTGTTTTATCGTCTTCTTTGTCGTGGTGACCAACCCGATGCGCGGTATCATGCAAGAAATTCACCCCGGGGCCTGGCGGGGACCGTGGGTCGAAAAAAACTATCTGGGCGGTGTGATGACCAAAGGTCTGGCGGCGGCGATTTGCGCCTTTGCCGTGGCGCCAAAGCGCTGGTGGTTATGGATTCCAACGGGTCTGTTTTGCTTTGCGCTTGTGCTGCTGTCGACGTCAAAGACGTCGCTTTTGATCAGCCTGTCCCTAATTGGGATGTTCATCGTATTGCGGATTTTCCGGCGCTATCCGATTTTGCGCATTCCTGTTGTCTTCGCGATTGTCGCGGGTATATCAGCCATTGTCGCCTTCATTATTGTCGATTTCGAATTTGCGCTGTCTCTGATCGGTAAAGATCCGACCCTGACGGGGCGGACTGATATCTGGACGCTCTTAACGCGCGCCATCGAACAGCGGCCTTGGCTCGGCTACGGTTACGGGGTGTTCTGGCTCGATCAGCTGGGGCCGAGCTATGAGACGCGGACCGTGCTGCAATGGGCGGTGCCGACGGCGCATAATGGCTGGTTTGACGCCTGGTTGTCGGGCGGAGCGGTCGTCATCGCGCTCTTCTTACTTCTGCTTGTGCCAACGATCCTCATCAGCTTTGCGCGCATTAAATCCGGTGGCGTTGAGACCTATTGGGTGGTGATGAGCCTATTTTTCTTTATCGGCTTTTCGTTGTCCGAAAGCTCGATCTTGCAGCAGAACGACTTGTCCTGGTTCTTGTTTGTGGCGACAACTGCGAAGCTCTGGGCGCGCGAGCCCGCCTGGTGGCGGCCCGGGTCGCGCGGGCCTGTCGCGAAGTTCAACGTGGTGCGCTAGCGTTCCGCTTTAAGTCGGGGCTTTGACAATATGTGCGCCGAAACGTTTGCGTAGCCGTACGAATTTCTGTTCCCAGAAGTAGAAGCTAAGGGCCGTGACCGCAAAGCTGAGCGCAAGCGCCAGGACAATCGTGACAGGTCCGGAGAGCTCCATCCGGCGGACCAGATCCAGCACCGGGAAATGCCAAAGGTAAAGCCCGTAGCTGACCCGACCGATCCAGCGTAGCGGCGCAAGTTCCAGGATTGGGAACGCCCACTGAAAGGCGCGACCGAAATAGAGGTTCAGGATCAAAACGCCAATGGCGAGGCCTTGCAGGCTGTAACGGATGACCTGACGAAACATAGGATCGCGCAGGACGAAGGTGGACAGCAAGACCGCGCCCGCCACTAGAACGGGTCCCCATCCGATCAAAAATTTCAGGCGATCGGGTTTCCCTAACAAGTGTAGCCCGACAGAGAATAAGCACCCCCAGGCAATACTATCGATCCGCGCATCGGTCGCCATATAGGTATAAAGCTCGGCGACATCTGGACGAACCACGCTAATCCCCAGCCGCCAAAGCGGGACGACCGCAATCACGGCCAGCAATACAAAAAAGACTTTCACCCAGTCCCGCCGCAGAAAAACGAGGAGTAAGGGAAACATCAGATAAAAATGTTCTTCCACCGCCAGCGACCAGAGGGGCGTCCAGCTCATATGCGGGGCATTGCCTGCGGAAAGCTCCGCGATCTGGTAATAGTTGGTGAAGTAAAGGTTGGCGGCGGCAAATTCGGTAAGCGTCGGCGCGCCAATGGACAGCGCCATATGGATGGCTGTGGTCACAAAGGTCATGCCGATCAGGGCCGGGATCAGGCGGATGAACCGCCGGACATAAAAGTCTTTTAGTCCGATTCCGCCCTTCTTTTCGCTTTCGGCGAT
>CAZSUW010000081.1:0-8964 GCA_964610115.1 uncultured Algimonas sp. | reverse complement strand
GGCCCCGGCCCTTATGCGGGCATGTTACTGGCCGATATGGGCGCGGAAGTTATCCTCGTGAACCGTCCCGGCCCCGCGCTCCTCACCATCCATGATCGTGGCAAGCACCCGGTGAGTGTGGACTTGCGAACAGATGACGGCGTGCAAACGGTTTTAGACCTTGTCACCAAAGCCGACGCTCTGATCGAAGGCTTACGTCCGGGTGTAACAGAGCGGTTGGGTATCGGGCCCGACGCCTGCCACGCGGTCAATCCGAAGCTTGTCTATGGACGCATGACGGGATGGGGTCAGACGGGGCCATGGGCCAAGACCGCCGGGCACGACCTAAATTATATTTCAATCACAGGCGCGCTCGCCGCTATGGGGCAAGCGGGACAGCCGCCACGACCGCCGCTTAATCTGGTCGGCGATTATGGCGGAGGTTCGCTCTTCCTCGTCAGTGGTATCCTCGCCGCTCTCTTGCAAGCAGAACGAACCGGCCAAGGCACCACCGTTGACGCGGCCATGATTGACGGGGTGAACAGCATGATGAGCATGTTCCACACCCTGTCCGCCGTTGGCCAATGGACGCAAAACCGTGAAGCGAATCTTCTGGATGGTGGCATGCCTTACTATCGTTGTTACGAAACATTGGACGGCAAGTTTATGGCCGTGGGCTGTATTGAACCGCAATTCTTTGCCGAGTTCATACGCATCGCAAAGATCGACCCGGAAACCTATGGCGGGCAGCATGATAAATCCCGCTATGCGGAACAGCACGCTTTGCTCGAAGCCCTGTTCAAGACGAAAACACGCGAGGAATGGGCGGCAGACTTTGACGGCTCTGACGCCTGTGTATCGCCCGTTCTTGATTATGTCGAAGCGGCAGAGCATCCGCAAATGGCGGCGCGAGGGGCCCTCACGAACGTCGGGCCGTTTAATCACTCCCGCCCCGCCCCGGTCTTTGGCGGCGATTACGCCCCGCCGGAATATAAAGTGCCAACACCAGATTCGGGTCGCGCCCATGTCAGCGCTCTTCTCGGCCGTGAAATTTAGAAGGACCTCCTAATGACCGACACCGTGTCTTATGAAACTGATGGCCATGTCGCCATCATCACCTTTAACCGCCCGGGCGCCATGAATGCGTTTAACCGCGAAATGCGCGGCGGTCTGGCCGACGCCCAAGCTAAAGCGGAAAGCGATGACAATATCCGCATTGTGGTGATGATCGGCTCAGGCCGCGCTTTTTCTTCGGGCACGGACTTAAAAGAAGGTTTGGGCGGGGATCCAAAAAATGGATTTTTTGACAATTCTATCCGGGATTACAAGCCCCTCGTCGATGGGGTCGCTAAATCCAAGAAAATTTACATCAGCGCCATTAATGGCTTTGCCGGCGGCGTTGCGCTCGGCCTTGCTTTAGGGGCGGACCTGTCCGTTATGGCGGATGACGCGACCATCTTCTCGCCCTTTACGGGTATTGGATTAGTCCCGGATGGTGGGGCGAGTTGGTTCTTTGTCCATCACCTAGGCTATAAGCGCGCCTTTGCCGCCATGGCGGAATGTACGCGATTAGACGCGCAAACCTGTCTCGAAGCGGGTATGGTCAATAAGGTTGTCCCGGCCGATCAACTCCGTGATGAAGCCCTCACATGGGCGCATAGTCTAGCAGCCCGCGCGCCGCTGGCGCTGCAATCGCTCAAAGTAATTATGCGCGCCGCGACAACGCAGACCCAAGATAACGTTGCCCGGCTGGAGTCTGAGCATCAAATGATTATGGCGAACACCGAAGACTCGGTCGAAGGCATTATGAGCTTCGTCCAAAAGCGCACACCGACCTTCAAAGGCCGCTAATGGAACTCGCCGACGCTCTCGCTGCGGAACTGGGCGGTTCCGTCACGGGCCTGACGCGGCTCACTGCGGGCGCATCGATGGAAAGTTGGGCCTTTGAGCTGGACGGTCGACCGCTGATTTTACGGCGA
Organism: uncultured Algimonas sp.; assembly: GCA_964610115.1. Classification (GTDB taxonomy): domain Bacteria; phylum Pseudomonadota; class Alphaproteobacteria; order Caulobacterales; family Maricaulaceae; genus Litorimonas. Next base: position 7,006 of record CAZSUW010000081.1, on the reverse strand, counting down.
GCGCCGGGCGGCTCTGACGCAGCGCGCGGCATTGGGGGCATATCACTCGCCACCGAAGCCGCTATCATCCGAATTGCCCGGGCACAGGGTGTGACTGCACCGGACGTCATTCATGTCTTTGACCCAAAGAGCGAGGTCGGAGCCGCTTTTGCCATGACCCGCCTATCCGGAGAAGCGCTTCCACATAAGCTCTTTAAGGACGCGACGCTTCACCCTGTTTTGGATGCCCTGCCTGCCCGACTGGCGCAAGAGATGGCCGCAATCCACGCTATTCCGACGGACACCTTACCTAAGGACATCCCCCTTGCCGGAGCCCGAGAACTCATCGAGAGCTACCGCAAAGCCTATACAGCCCTTGGCGAGCGACGCCCTGTTTTCGAACTCGCCTTTCGCTGGTTAGAAGATATCTGCCCCGCCCCCTATGAGGCCCCTGCCCTTATCCATGGCGATTTCCGAATGGGCAATCTATTGATTGATCACACCGGCCTGACAGGCGTGCTGGATTGGGAAATCACGCATCGAGGCGACCCCCATCAGGACCTGGCCTATATTTGCGCGCCAAGCTGGCGCTTTGGACGACGGGATAAGGTCGTCGGCGGTATTGGGGATTTGCAACCTTTCCTCGAAGCGTATGAAGCCACCTCGGGCCGCAAGGTTGATCCCGCGCGATTTCAGTTTTGGCAGGTGCTGACAACACTCTTCTGGGGATCAGCCTGCATGTTAATGCTGGCCGATTGGCGCGAAGGACGCGAACGTACGCTGGAACGCGCCGCGATTGGACGCCGTATCAGCGAAGTTGAGATCGATCTTTTGCTGCTTTTGCAAGAGATCGGAGAGGTGATCGCCAAGCCGCTCCCCGACCTCGAAATCCCAGATACGCGCTTCCCTGTGGGACAAACATCTTTGCGGGAAATGATGATCGCTCTGTCCGAATGGAATGCAAGCGAGGTGATGCCGACCGCCAAGGGACGCGCGCTATTCCAATCTCGCATTGCGGCCAATTTGCTCGATCAGCTGCAACGCGAAGCGCACATGGGTCGAGACTTTTCGGTACGGTCGAGGCACCGGCTTCAGACGCTTCGCCTTACTCCTGAACAGCTCAATAATGGCTTAGGGGACGGCTCTCTTGATTGGCGAAGTCCCGATATTTTTGATCACTTGCGCCTTTCGACCATGGAGCGGCTTCTTATCGACCAACCCCACTATCACGGGCTCAAGGCGGCTCAGCAATTATGGAGCGGCGCTCACTGATAATTCGGGTAAATCCAACCCCCAATGGCGAGCCGCTAGCACGATCAAGGCCGTTTCGCTGACATGAATATCTTGATCAGAGGCCGCAATGTCCCGCAGATGATTGAGGATCGTTATAGGCTCATATTGATTGGCGACCTTGTCCAGACAAGTTGGCAGCCATTGAGCAAAGTCCCTATCATTCAGCCGCGCGCGTAGAGACGATCGATTATTTGAAAACCATTCATGCAATCGCGCTTCACTCAACCCTGCGCCTAATGCAAGGCCGATTTTGACAAAGGCAAAGACCTCTTCGGCAAAAACCCGCTCGTCCGCCACCACGGCCAGACCCAAAAGATCTAACACATTGTTTTTCGTAGATTGCGGCAATGTTTGCACGATCAGTTTGCGTCCTTTTACCCACGTTTACGGCGCACCCTTGGCGGTCTTATGATCTATGCCCGCTAAATATGCGTTAAAAGCGGGATTAAAACCTGAAAGCACTCGCAGACGATCGCCAAGTCTGATCCGTGAAACTTCATCAGGAAGGCGAGCCAAAGGGCGCGACAGGTATAAGACCCCTCTGCATCACGAGACTGATCGCGCCAGTCTAAGTCTGCTCGAGGCTGGCGCGTTAGGGAATCCCACGCTAGGGCAACAAATATGACTGCCTTACCTGATATTCTTGCCAATCGTTATTCTGTGCGCGGCTTTAAACCTGACCCCGTTCCTCAAGACGTGCTGGACGACGTCTTCGCCGCTAGCCTGAAAGCCGCGTCAAACTGCAACACACAACCCTGGCACGTTTACGTCGTATCGGGCGACATGAAGGATAAAGTCAGCGCGGCGATGCTGTCCCAAGTCATGGACGGGAAAGGTCCGCGCCCAGAGTTTGACTGGAACGTCCGTTATCAGGGCGTACACAAAGTCCGCCAATGGGGTAGCGCCATGGCGCTCTATAATTCCATGGGCATTGCGCGTGAAGACAAGGCGTCACGCATGCAGGCTATGGGCCGCAACTGGCAATTTTTCGGCGCGCCACATGGGGTTTTCTTCTGCATGGAAAAATATCTTGGTATTATGGGCGCGGTGGACATGGGCATTTACGCCCAGACCCTTTCATTGCTGCTCGAAGAGCGCGGCATCCAATCCATCATGCAAGGCGCGCTGGGCCAATTCCCCGGACCCGTCAAAGAGATGCTGAACATCCCCGAAGAGCAAGGCATATTGTTCGGCATGAGCTTTGGCTATGCCAGCGACCACCCCGCCAATAACTGCCGGACCGATCGGGTTGACCTGTCTGAAGGCGTGAATTTTTTTAGTTAGGCCGAATAAACGCCATGCTCCGTTCTCTTCTCCTTACCACCACGCTTCTCCTCGCCGCTTGTACTAGTGCGCCCGACTTGGAACCAACTGATGTCCTGCAAACGCCGCAGGGTCCTGTGCAAGGGGTTTTGAGCGCGGATAATCCGGCAATTGCGACCTATAACGGCTTGCCCTTCGCGGCCCCGCCAGTCGGGGATTTACGGTGGGCCCCGCCCCAAGTTGCCGAAACTTGGACTGAAACCCGTGACGCCAGCGCTTATGGCGCGCGCTGTATGCAGCCCGTGGGGACCGAGGACGGCTTTTTTGAACGGCTGATTGATGGCCATGGCCTGAGCGCAATCAAGAGCTTTGCGATAAAGCGCGTTGTCGCCGCGCAGGAACCATCGCCAATGCGCGAAGACTGCCTTTATTTGAATGTGCGCGCCCCCATAGAGGCCGAAAACTTACCGGTCATGGTCTGGATTCATGGCGGCGGGCACCAATTCGGATCCGGTGATTTTTCCTACTATCAAGCCGATGGCTTGGTCGAAAAAGATGTTGTTCTTGTCACCATTAATTACCGGCTCGGCGCGTTCGGATATATGTCCCATCCCGCTTTGTCCGCCGATGACCCGCGTGGCGTCTCTGGCAATTACGGCACGCTCGATCAGATCGCCGCCTTGGAGTGGGTGCGGGACAACATTAGCCCCTATGGCGGCGATCCGAACACTGTGACAATTTTCGGCGAAAGCGCGGGGGCCTGGTCCGTAACCGAATTGATGAGCACGCCTTTAGCGAGCGGCCTGTTCCATCGCGCGATCTTGCAATCGGGTTCGTCCACCTATCACCTCAGTCAAATAGAAGGCGATGGTCTAGGCTGGCCAGAAGGGCATGAGAATGGCGTCCGCGTGGCTGAAGCGCTCGGGCTGAGCAACCCAAGCGCAGAAGACCTTCGCGCCCTGCCAGCAGAAACGATACGGGATAATCTGCCCCCTCTCGCCGATGAGGCCTTCCACCATATTCGAGACGGCGTTGTCTTTCCGCTAAATGTCGGCGTGGCGTTTAAAACTGGGCAGATCAATGCCGTGCCGTTACTGGCCGGATATAATGCCGATGAAGGCACGCTCTTCTTCCCGGACGGGCGACAGCCGACCATCTATCAAAAACACCTAGCCCCCGGTACACGGGACGAGATATTCGCCGGGCTAGAAACAGAATTTCCAAACGGCGCGGACCGCTTATTAGACCTCTACCCACTGCATCAGGACTGGGACACTTACGGCACGCAATGGATGGGTGATGAAATTTTTGGGGTGAATGTTCGCTATGCGGCGCGCCAAAACGCGGCGACAGGTCAACCTAGCTGGACGTATTTTTGGTCCCGCACGCCCCCATCCAAGACACAAACGCTTGGGGCCTTCCATGCTGCAGAAATACCCTTTGTCTTTGACAGCCATGAAGAGGTTTTAGGCCTGACAGAGGATGATGCCGCTTTGACGGAAACGATGATTGGCTATTGGACCAATTTCGCCAAGACGGGCAATCCCAACGGCTCTGACTTGCCGACTTGGCCGCAACAGACGGGCGACCAATGGATGCATTTTTCCGCAAATACAGACCAGCCTATTGCCGAGGTTGAAGTCGGCGTTCGATCGGAAAAACTGGACTTGCTGTCAGAGCCTTTAATGCGCCGGCTAGACACGTTGATGCGGCAGCAAACATCCCGCGCGAACAACGATAATATCACGAATAATGCGGAATAATCCCGTTACTTTCAAGAGAAAACGAAACGTGAGAAACACTGACGCCGCCCGCCTTGATTAAATCAATACGGGCGGCGCAGCTCCCACATATCCGGCCACGCCTATGTGTTATAGACGGACTCCCGGCCGAATTCTTTCGTCAGTAAATAATAGACAACCGCGCGATATTTTGTCCGGCATTTAGCGCCGTACACTTCGAGAACTTTATGCAAGCCCTCATCCGTGCGTTGATTGTCGATCAGTCCCAACTTCTTAAGCAAAAAGTTCTTTTTGACGGTCGCGACCTCAGATGGGTCGGACGCGGCAACCGTACTACTGTCCCGTCGGTAAATAGTCGGACCGCAACCAATTGTCACTTTTGTTAGAAGCGCCACATCTGGTTCATGGCCCAACTTACCCCGCAACTGATCGACATATTTTTCGATCAATTCGTCTCTTTTGCTCATGATGATCTCCCATCCATCGCCTCTTCCCCACACAAAGCGATGATTGGAACTTCTCAAATAGACGGTGAACCATGGATGAATGCTTTTCTACCCTGTTGGAGCCGCCTCTAATCTTTGAAGATAACCGTCGATTGGCGAGTGCGATCAACAGACAATTGGGTAACATCAGGTCTGGAATAATGACCTGCTGGGTCAAAGTTCTGCCGTTCTTCCCGCACAAGCGCGGGGTCAAGGTCAACAAGTTTCAGCCCTGTTTCCCCGACCCAAGGGTCTAGCAGAAACGAACCGTCCGGTGCACAAACGCATGACCCGCCATTAGCGGGCATTTCGCCCACCACGGTCCGCACGAAATCTGCGTCCGGCATATCGTCGCGCACATCAGTGGCCCGTATGACCCCGCAGACGCTAATGACAAAAGACCGACCTTCTTTGGCGAGAACAGGCGTTAGGTCTTCTGTGTTGCGGCGATTGCCGGGCCAACAGGCAATGTGAAGATCTTCGCCCAGCGCGTAAAGCGCCGCCCTGGGCAAGGGCATCCAATTTTCCCAACAATTCAGCCCGCCCACCGTGAACGCCCCCACTTTATGGGTCACGAGTCCCGCCCCGTCGCCCGGGCTCCAGACCAAGCGCTCTTCATAGGTTGGTTGCAGCTTACGATGCACGGATTGGATTTCGCCCGCGGCGTCAAGGAAAACAAAAGAGCAATATAACGAATGGCCGGACCGGTCACGCGGACGTTCAATAATGCCCAAATAGGCCGACATTCCGGCGGCGCGCAATGCCGCCTGAACGGGCTGTAAATGGCCCGCTTCTATCGTGACGGCCTGATCACTGTAATGGGCGAAGAGGCGTTTATTGCGCGGATCGTCAAAGCGCGCGCCATCCCCATCGGATAACCAGAAGGGATAGCCCGGAAGCAAGCCTTCAGAAAAGACGATCATCTGTGCTTTAGCGTCTGCCGCCTCTTGGATAGCGGTGACGATCTGCGCTACACCCGCCTCCCGGTTCAGAAAGGCGGGCGCAAGTTGTGCAATAGCAACCCGTAAAGGGCCAACTTTAGGGAGGGGCATTTGCGTCATATGACTGCGCTAGCAGGCTTTGTCTGCCGCGCCCAGCCCTCGCTCTACCTCGCTTGGCCAATCAGAGCGAAACGTCTGACCGAAGCCTAGTTCGCCCGGCCTAGTTGGTGAGGCGAGGCGATAGCAGGCTGTAGGCAATATCCTCAAACGTTGTAATCAGAGCCGCGTTATTAGACGCCTGATAGTAGTTCCCAGGTATCGACGCACAATCCTGAATTAAGTTGCGCGCATTCGTATCCGTGACACGGAAAGACACTGTGTAGGCTTCGATATCATCGTCATGAATCTTATCGCAAATCTGTTTGGAGAGGCGATCCGCATCATCCCGGTCAGTACCTGTATGCCTTTCGCCGACACGGGAGACGGTGTTAAACCCATCTGTCATGAAGACCATAATGCGGCGCGGTGGATTACCGGCAGAATCGCGGCGGGTCAGCGGGAACGGCGCGTTGAAATCAAGGATACGGTGGCCCCAGATTAGACCTTGGGCCGTGTAGGTTTCGCCATGCAGGCTGAGATTATTGATCTTGTTCCGGACCGCTGTGAAATCATTCGTCAGCGGCAGGATGGAATCACCACAATTCAAATCCAGAAAGCCCGGCACACGGGGCTCACCGACAGAATAATCTGCATCGGTGTTAGAGTTATTGCGACGCGATCCAACACAGCCATTCCATGTATGTTGCTTAGGTGTAGGTGTGTTGCAGACGTTCTGATCCGGACCATAAGTCGGCGTACACACAGTCGTCGGCTGCCCACCGGGTGACGGGGGCACAGCGGGTTGAGCCGGAACAGCGGCCTGCGGCCCGCGTGTTTGACAACTGTACGAGACACCATCGTCATTACATGTGCCAAATTCCGCTGGGCGGGCAGGCTGAGCGGGTTGTGCCGCGCGGCCCGGCGTTGGTTGTGTGACCCCTGCTGCACACGTTTGTCCCGTCATAGGGCCGCGTTGCATGGAACATGTCGTCGGGAAGGTTTCCGTATAGTCGGCAGGCACATCCAGCCAGTCTTCACCCCGTTGCGACAGGCCCACATTCATATATTCACCAAACGGCACGATGGAAATTCGCACGCGATCGTCGGCATCCAACTGATCCAATACGTTCACAAATGTATTTGCCGCCGTCCGAAGCGATGTCAGGCGGTTTTGGTAGCTCATGGATCGGGTTGTATCGAGCAC
>CAZSUW010000080.1:0-9002 GCA_964610115.1 uncultured Algimonas sp. | reverse complement strand
GGGCGATGCCGCTTGCCTGATGATCGCGCCCCCCTCCCTTTTTTGTCGCCCCAAACGCCCCCCAACCCGCATCTCATCCCCTTTAATGCCCGCCCTCTCGGGGCACTTGAGCGGGTCGGGCGGGGTGAGCGCAGGTCGGAGGGCTTCGAAGCGGGGCAAAGGTTTGGGCGCCCGTCTCCGGCTTTGGCGCTTGCACGCCTCAGCGTTAGAGAGATGGCGCATAACCCGTCTGGCGACCACCCTACATTCGGGTAGAGCGCTGTGACTTTTCCCTTTACGCGCGAGGCGGGGGCAGCGCCTCTGTCCGGGCTATACGGGGATCAGGCCGAGCTGCATAGCGCGGACGACCGTATGGGTTCGGTTCGTCGTTTGCAGGCGGCGGGCGAGGTTTCGCATATAGTCGCGAATACTATATTCGGACACGCCTAAAATCTGTCCCGCTTCCCAATTTGTTTTGCCTTCCGCCACGAGGGAGAGCACATCGCGCTCGCGCTCGGTCAAGCATACGGGCTCTGACCCACTGGCGGCGCGCAGGCGGTCGATCACGGCGAATAGGGTGCGCGTCAGAATTTCGATCTCGATCAAGGCTTCGGATGACAGGTCGAAATCGCTGCCCCGGCCTAAGGTGGCGATGCCCATCACGCCGCCAACCCGGTCTACAGGCACGGTCAGGCCATGTGTGAGGCCTCCGGCTGCAAAAGCGGCCACCGTTTCGGCTTGGGCCGGTGTGGTCTTTGCTGTGGCCTCGCGCCAACGAAAGGGGCGATTATAGCGCCGCGCATGGGCAAAGACCGGGTCATGCACAAACAGCCCCTTGCGCAGATAGTCCTTCACAAAGCCGGGCTGTACATTGGCGAAAGCAAAGGGATCCGGCGTCAGGTCTGTCAACACAGCCAAGCTGAGCCGTCCCGCAAAGATGTGGCTAAAGCCGTAATAGCCGATACGCGCCGCATAGGTGTCAAAAACGGCTTTGGGGTTATCCGCCGCGCGCAGGTCTTCTTGTCGAGAGACCAGATCAGAAAGGGTTGGCAGAATTGAAGGCAGACTTCGTTGGGACAAAAGGGTCGACATGAATGTAACAGCCCCCATTGACCGTTGAATTTGTAACCACCGTTTGCGCGATCCGGCGGACAGCGAATTCAACGGCGGATTGCCTTTGCGCCTCTTGAAATTACCGGAAGAGAGACAACGTAACCTGAACGAAACGCTAACAGGCCGCTTGCGGGTCTGGCCCGACGGGATTAGGGCCTGGGGACAGGATTAAAAGCGATAGGCTTAAGGGACAGACGAATGGCTGACAGTGACTTTCCAACCGGTACGCTCATGGCGGGCAAGCGCGGGCTAATCATGGGTGTGGCGAATAAGAACTCCATCGCCTGGGCCATTGCACAACAGCTGGCCGCACAAGGCGCGGAACTGGCCTTTACCTATCAAGGGGACAAGTTGTTGCGTCGGGTCAAACCCCTCGCCGAAAGTGTGGGCAGCGATTTTCTGCTGGATTGCGACGTCACCAATGATGATCAGATGGATGCGACGTTCGCCGCGCTAGAGTCCAAATGGGGCCAAATTGACTTTCTCGTCCACGCCATCGCCTTTGCGGGTAAGGATCAACTGGCCGGGAACTTCGTCGAAAACACCACGCGGGACGGATTTAAAAGCGCGCTGGATATTAGCGCCTTTAGCTTTGTCGACGCGGCGCGACGCGGCAGCGCGATTATGAATGATGGTGGGGCGATGGTGACGCTGACCTATCTGGGCAGTGAACGGGTCGTGCCCAATTATAATGTGATGGGCGTAGCGAAAGCGGCGCTGGAAGCCTGCACGCGTTACATCGCGGCGGACCTTGGCCCGCGCGGCATTCGGGTGAACGCCATTAGTGCGGGACCGATCAAGACGCTCGCGGCGGCCGGCATTGGCTCTGGCCGTCACATGTTCCGGTTCAACAAAGCCGCCAGCGCGATGCAAGACAATACCGATCCAAAAGGCGTCGCGGGTGCGGCGCTCTATCTACTGTCCGACCTCGGCCTGTCCTGCACGGGCGAAACCCATCACGTCGATGGCGGCTTTCATGCGATCGGTATGCCGCAAGAAGAGCCATTGCGGGCGAGTTTGGCGGATTAGGGAAATAGAAAAACTAGAAAAGTTGGATTTATGGGCAAATACATAAAACTTACGTCTGTGACCGTCGCCTTGAGTTTCCTTGCAGGGTTCTTCCTGTATTCATCTAAATGGTGGGCCATTCTTTTTGCTGTACCGTTTGGTATGTTCGCTGATCAAATCATCCCTGAAGATAAAGATGGTAACGTTGGTCTTTTATTATTCGGTCTCGGCATTGTCGTTTGCGCAGTGGCAATTCACTTAGGCCAAAGTTTTGGCTTGGAAACTTATATGGCGTTTCAAGACTGAGCATAGGTGCCCTGCTGACTGGCTACGCAAAGGTATAAACCTTTGAAGCCCTTACTATGGGGCAAAACTTGGAAACTCTCCAGCATTGTGAGGTTACGGCCACGGTGCTCTAAGTAGCCCCTATATAACCACCGTGAAGGTAATCAGTCGGCGATCCACGACCTAAATCACTTTGATCTCTTTGATCGGACTGTCCGGATCGAAATAGCCTTTCTCTTTCGGGAAGCTGACATCGATCATGCGTTGTACGGCGGTGAAGGCTTTGGCGCGCATGGGTTCGGGCACCAGCACTTCGTTCGTGCCGTTGAGCAGGCATTCGTAAATGCCTTCCAGCGTGATGCGCTTCATATGGGGACACAGGTTACAGGGCCGGACGAAGTCTGTGTCAGGGTTGGCGACCGCCACATTGTCGCTCATCGAACATTCCGTCAGCAGGATGACTTTGCCGGGATTATGTTCGCCGACATAATCGCTCATGGCCTTCGTTGAACCCGTAAAGTCACTCTCTGCGACGACCTCTGGCGGGCATTCCGGGTGAGCAAGCACGACAACACCCGGATTGGCGGCGCGCATATCGCGCACATCCTGGGCGGAGAAGCGGGCATGGACTTCGCAGCGGCCATGCCAGCTAATGATTTCAATGTCCGTCTGCCGCGCCACATTCTTAGCGAGGAATTCATCCGGCAACATGATGACTTTATCGACGCCATATTCCGCCGCAATATGTTCGACGATGGCAACCGCGTTTGACGATGTGCAGCAAATGTCAGATTCCGCTTTCACGTCCGCCGACGTGTTTACATAGGTCACAATCGGCAGGCCGGGATAGCGTTCCTTGATGAGCTTAACATCTTCGCCTGTAATAGAGCTGGCAAGGGAACACCCCGCACGCATGGACGGGATGAAGACGCGCTTTTTCGGCGACAGGATTTTCGACGTTTCCGCCATGAAATGCACGCCGCCCTGAATGATCATATCGGCTTTTGTTTTTGTCGCCTCAATGGCGAGCCCCAAGCTGTCACCGCGATAATCGCCGACCAGATTGAAGATGTCCGGCGTCATGTAATTATGCGCCAGAACGACCGCGTTCTTCTCGGCCTTCAAAGTTTCGATAGCGTGGACGAGCGGCGCATAGGCCGGCCATTCGGCCCTCGGGATGAAGTCCGACACACGCTCATAGAGGTGATCGGTCGCGGCCTTGACCGCATCGGTATATTCAAGTCCGTTTGGATAACCATCGAGATCATGGCCCGGCGTCGCGCAAACGCCGTTCGGGACTTCGAGCGTTTGCCCGATCCAGCGACCATTTTCCCAGTTCAGCAATTCTTTGCCCATTTGGCATCCTTCAATGTAATTTCAGTCTCAATATAGAGGGATTTATCGTCCGCGCCAATCATTGAAGCGGAATGGCTGTACCCGCATTAATGTGGGCTTCAGAAAGCCATTCACGTTCTCTGATTTCATCCCTATGTAGACCGCATGAGCGATCCGATCATCATCATAGGCGCCAGCCATGCCGGCGCAGGCGCGGCAAGCGCTTTGCGACAAATGGGCTATGCCGGGGCAATCACCCTGATCGGCGAGGAGGACGTTGCACCCTATCACCGCCCCCCTTTGTCCAAAGCCTATTTATCTGGCGAAATGGACCGAGCCGCGCTCTTGCTACGCCCCGCTGAAAGCTATGCCGCGCATGACATCGATCTTCGCCTTGGGACGCGGGTCGGCGCCATCCATCTGGACGACAAGACGGTGCAGCTGGGTGGTGGAGAGCGTCTGTCTTGGTCGCAGTTAATTCTGGCTACTGGGGCGCGGGTTCGGTCTTTGCCGATCCCGGGCGCGGATCGTGAGGGCGTGTTTTACCTTCGCGATAGCCGTCATGTCGAAGCGATCAGAGGCCGTATTGAAGCGGGCGGTCGTGCCGTGATTATTGGCGGTGGCTATATCGGGCTGGAAACGGCCGCGAGCCTCACCAAACTCGGTATGGAGGTTACCCTGCTTGAAGCGCAGGAGCGTATCCTGCAGCGCGTGACCTCACCTGTGATGAGTGATTTCTACCGACAGGTTCATGGCCAAGCGGGTGTGACGATACTAGAGGGCTGTTTAGCGAGTGAGATCGCGCACAGCGGGGACACCCCACTTCTGGTAAAAACCTCTTGCGGGCAAAGCCATGCGGCCGATTTGGTCATCATCGGCATTGGTGTGATCCCGAACACAGAGCTCGCCGAATTTGCAGGCCTGACGATTAGCAATGGTATTCAGGTCAACGAATTCTGCCAAACCTCTCATTCAGACGTCTTCGCCATTGGCGACGTTGCGGCGCAATATAGCCCACTTTATGATCGGCAGGTTCGGATAGAGAGCGTCCCGGACGCAACCGAACAGGCTAAAACCGTCGCCCGTTTTATCACGGGTGATCCGAAACCGCATGACACCTTGCCCTGGTTCTGGTCAGATCAGTTCGACTTGAAGCTTCAAATTGCGGGTCTCTCTCAGGGCTATGACGATCTTGTTCTGCGCGGCAATCAGGCCGAACATAGTTTTGCAGCTTACTACTTCGAAGGAGAGCGTTTGCTGGCTGTCGATGCCGTGAATGCGCCGCGCGATTTCATGATGGCCAAGATGGCCTTGAGCAAAGGCAAGACCTTAGACAAGACAAACTTGGCTGATCCGAAGGCTCCGTTGAAAACGGCACTGAAATGATACCCATCGAATTCGACTCTAAGCTCTGGATTTGGCAAGCTGAAAAAGGGGCGTGGCACTTCCTGACCGTTCCCCCTGAAGAAAGCGACGCAATCAAACTATTTGCCGGCGGTTTGAAAGGCGGATTTGGGTCCGTCAAAGTCCGCGTTACTATTGGCAGCTCGACCTGGAAAACGAGCGTCTTTCCAAGCACAGAGCGCGGCGGTTACATCCTACCCGTAAAGAAGGCGGTGCGGACAGCAGAAGACCTCAGCGTGGGCGATACGGCCAAAGTGAGCCTTGAGGTCGTGATTTAATTCAGCTTTTTCTGCGCCCGTTTTGGATCAAGCGCAGGCGGGATAGGCAGCGCCGGAACACCTTCTTCCTGTAAGGCTTTGGCTTGGTCCGGGGTTGCTTTGCCATAAATTCCGCGACTGGGCTTTTCGCCGTAGAACATCGCACGCGCTTCGTCGGCAAAGTTATCGCCGACATCATCGCAATTATCGGCAATCTCTTTTCGAATGGCGGCGGCAATGTCCGCTGATTTATCGGTGCGTTTCACCGCTGGGGCCATGATCGCTTTTTCAATCTTGGCCTCCCCACATTCCGGGCAGCTTAGCCACCCTTTCTCGCATTGATCATCATAATCGGCGCTGGAGCTAAACCAGCCTTCAAAGCTGTGGCCACGTGAGCATATGAGATCGTAACGGATCATGCCGGCGAGATAGGCGCGCTTTGCCGCTGTCGCCAGGCCGGAATGCGTTTGCGTGCATTCTCAACCGCCGACGGGGTGATTGTCACCTCCAGCACGCCGGGCTGATCATGATCCAGCCGCCCCGCGACTTCACCCCAGGGCGTAATCGCCATTGTCCGCCCCCAAGTGCGTCGACCATCCTCGTGTAGCCCGCCTTGAGCCGGAGCCAGAACCCACGCCCCCGTTTCAATCGCCCGCGCGCGTAATAGCGTTTCCCAATGGGCTTTTCCGGTCGAATGAGTGAAGGCCGACGGCGCGGTCATAATCTGAGCGCCACCCAAAGCATAGTTGGCGTAAAGCGCGGGAAAACGAAGGTCATAGCAAACTGACAAGCCGATTTTCCAATCGTCGATTTGGGCCGAGATCGCCTCATCCCCCGCCGCATAGCTATCGGCTTCCCGGTAGGTTTCGCCATTGGGGAGCGCGGCTTCGAACAAATTGATTTTATCATAGCGAGCGATGATAGCTCCATCCGGTCCGATCAAAACCGACCGATTGGCAATGCCGCCATCCTCTTTCAGAACCGCCGCTGAGCCGAGCAGGAAATGAACGCCAAGACCCGCGGCCATATCGCAATAGGGCGCTAGGGTTTCGGTTTCAGATCGGACCGCAGCGCGCAAAGCGGCGCGATCCTTTTGCAAAAGCGGCGTCATTTCTGGCGTAATGATGAGGTCCGCTTCGACCTCTGACAGCATCTTAGCGACACGCTCGGCATTGGCGGCCGCGTCCGTTCCCGAACAAAGCTGTAGCAAGGCACAGCGCATGAAAGGTTAGGCCGCGAGCATGGGATCAAGCTTACCCGCCCGTTCCAATGCAAAAAGATCATCGCAGCCGCCGACATGCTGGCCATTGATGAAAATTTGCGGGAAGGTGTTTCGCCCACCCGAACGCTGGTTCATCTCGGCCCGCTTGGCTTTGTCATTCGCCGCCGGAATATCAATGATGTCAACGCCCTTGCTTTCCAGCAACGCTGTCGCGCGAATACAGAAGGGGCAGAACATTTTGGAATAGAGTTCAACTTTGGCCGCCATGGCAGGGTCCTTTTAAAATCGTTCGCCGCCTATTTAGGGAGCCGAAAGCGGTTTGACGACCCGTGCGAGACAGAGCGCATCCACACGCGCCGCGCCCGCGCGTTTTAAAACATGCGCGCAAGCATTCAGTGTCGCGCCCGTCGTCATCACATCATCAATCAGGACGAGCCGTTTGCCCTTTACCTGATCCGGGTCTGGGACAGAAAAAGCGCCCGCGACATTTCGCCGACGCCCAACAGCGGACAAGCCGCCCTGACTTGGTGTGCGTTTCGTCCTGATGAGCGCCTGTGTATCGACGGGCACGTCGCACCGCTTTGAAAGCGCCCGCGCGAGCAGTGCGCTTTGATTATAGCGCCGTTGGATCAGGCGTAGGCGATGCAAAGGCACAGGGACGAGAGCATCCGCCTCGGCTAAGGCCACGCGCCCGGCGCGCTGCATTTGCGCCGCAAAACTATCCAGCCGGTCCGTATGACCACCATGCTTGAATGACAGGATCATTGACCGCGAGGCGTCATCATATTGAAAGGCCGCACGGGCGGTTGCAAAGGTCGGACGGCGGGCAAGGCAGCTGGCGCATTGCAAATCAAAGGCCGCTAAGCCGACCATCTGATGATCAAAAGGGTAGCCGCAAGACGCACAGCAGGGATCATCCAGAAAGGTAAGATCGGCAATCCGTTCTGCATCATCGGTTGGTGGCAAGACCGTATCGACGATCAACCGTGCGGTGGATTGTCCCCAATCCCAGAGATATGATTGCCAGCGCGCCACAGCCCCCTTAGTGAGCGCGTCATGGCCGCCGCGCAAGCCCCCACTCCGCCCCAAGCTCTTTTTGATCCGGATACACTGGCCCAGCGCTTTGACCGCGCGAGACGACGTCGGGCTAAATCTGGCGCAACGCCTTTTCTGACTAGCCGCGTGATCGCAGATTTGTCCGAACGCCTTCAAGATATTCAACGGACTTTTTCTCACGCTTGCCTGATCGGACCCTTAGACTGGCGAGATGATGTGTTGGCCGCCCTGCCACCTGAAAAACGGCCCACTAAGTTTGACTATGCGGAGACACCGAAGGGCGAAGACTATGATCTCGTGATCAGTCTTTTGCACCTGCAATCCATTGATGCGGTTAGCCCGTGGATGCAGGCGGTGCGCGCTATGCTCGTTCCCGACGGCCTATTTATCGCCTGTCTGGTGGGCGGAAATAGCCTGACGGAATTACGGCAAGCGCTTTATGCCGTCGATACAGACGCGCGCAGCGCCCCCACACCGCGCATCCATCCCATGATTGAAGTCCGCGCCGCCGCGCAGCTTTTAGGGCATATCGGTCTCGCTATACCTGTAACCGACTCGGATCGCTTTATTGTGTCTTATCGTGCCCTGACGACGCTCGCCGCCGATCTGCGGGATGTAGGCCTAACCAATGCGCTCGCCGCGCGGGACCGTACGCCCATGCCGAGCCTTTTGCGTGCGTTAAAGACCCAAATGCGACAGGGCAATGAACCGGTTTCGATCACGTTTGAGTTAGTCTGGATGGCGGGATGGGCCCCGCATGAAAGCCAGCAAAAACCGCTAAAACCTGGATCTGCCAAGACGCCACTGAACAAGGCGCTACAGCAAATTCGCGATCAAAAAGCCTAGCTGCCCACTGCGCGCAGGCCGCGCTCTGTCAACATAAAGTCGAGCGCTTCGTCATGATCTTCAATCGGTAGCGTATCAACCCGTTGACCGTCATAGCCAACACCGACGGCGCGCAAAGCGGGGTTTTCCGCCCGCAATGCGCGCAGCGTGGCATCGTAATAGCCGCCGCCATAGCCAAGGCGATGTCCCGCCCGCGTCCAAGCCAATAGCGGGACAAGAATGACATTCGGCACAGAGGCCGCGACGCCGCCCCCGGCTTCACCAACAGGATGATACGTGCCGAAGGGGCCCCGTTCCATGTCCGCATCAGGCGTCCAACGCCGGAAGGTTAGCTGCAACCGATCCCGCGGGGTGACAGGCAAGACGATGGTATGGGTCTTGGCCAAATAGGTCAGCAGGGGACCTACATCAAATTCCGTCCCGATCGGCCAATACCCGGCGATCACGGTAGACGGTTCCATACCGGGCCAGCGCCGGATCACGTCGCGCGGATCACA
>CAZSUW010000079.1:0-9366 GCA_964610115.1 uncultured Algimonas sp. | reverse complement strand
CGGCTGCTTTGATCGCGCACACTGACTTTGGCGACGCGCTTGCCAAGCTCTGCAGCATAATGATGGGTGGCCGCCTCTAATTCGGCCCGCGCTTCGCGGATGAGCAAACGCCTGACACGACCGGGAAAGCTCTCGGGATCAGGGCTGGGCACAAGCAGGCGTTGCCGCGCGCGATCAATGCGCGGACGGCCTGCGCCTTCGGGACAGACCAATTCGTAACGATCCCCCTGAAAGAGGATCGTCCCCCCCGGCACAAAGGGTTGCGGCGGCGGCAAATGCTCTAGCTGGACGTCAATCCAATCGCGCTGGTCTTCGGCAAAGCGGACCGCCTTTTTAAACATAGACAGGCCTGGCACGATGACGTGGACGCAGCGATCCGCCGGTTTGACTTTAAGCGATATGCGGCGGGCGCGGTCGGACAAGACATAGATGACACGCGGATCATTGGGATCGGTCAGCGGGAATTGCGCCTTGTCAGGACCCGTCCCGCCGCTACTAACGGAGGTAAGAGACGAAAAACGCGACAGGATTCCTGCCATGAACACTTCACCTTTCTGTATGACGCCGCCGCGTCAGGGTTTGCTGAGCCTTTGCGCGGCCAGCTTACTTGTTTTGGGGGCGTGTTCGGGGGGAAACAAGCTCCCGGTTGAAGAAATCACAGTCGAAGCGGCGTCGCTGGACCTCTCGGGTGCTGATGCCAAAGCGCTGGAGCGGCATTTTCAGATCACGGCCCGTCGCGGCTCTGAAAGTGATGCGCTGGCCGCCTTAGACGGATTAGGACTGTCCGAGGTGACAGAGGGCCGCGTGATTGACGGCAGCACCGTGACCTATACGGATTGGCGCGCGACAGACGGCGATAGCGAAGTTACGGCCGGCACAGTGATCCTGCGCGGTGTGCATGAAAGCGAAGAGGGTGCCACATTCGATGCGATTGAAATGAGCGATATTCGCTTATTGGAATATAGCGACGATAACCCAGATGCGGACGCCGCAGAGGACCGGACCGTTGTGACAGATGGCACGATAGAAACGCTGGTCTTAGTCGAACCGACCGCCGAATTTGCCGCCGACATTATAGCCGCCCTGCGCGGGGAGGAGGCGGTAGAGACGCCGGACCCAATGGAGGCGTTAGACACCGATCTGGATTTTCGGGGGCTGCGCGTGGAGGGCTTAAGCGCAACCGTCAATGAAGGCGTCACGACAGGCACGATTTCCCTAGGCCAACTCGTCTTTGGTCAAGACGAAAAGGATGACACGCTGGATGTGATCATCGACACGGTTGCCTATGACATGGCGACAGAGGGCGCGCCTGAGCCGATCACCCTGCGCATGGACGGCCTGACGGCCTTGGGTGTGCAGGTGGATATGGATGACAGCTTTGGCGTTGGAAACCCGCTATTCGCAATGGGGGCTTTGTCACCGCGCGCAGAACCGCCTTACCGCGAAGTCGATTTTGGGGCGATGACCCTGAACATGTCCGCCTTTGATCTGAACATGGACGGCTTTGAAGCGAAGACAGAAAAAAGCGGCGATCGTATGACCTTGCAATCTGTTCTGGCTCCAATGGTGCTGCGGGTGAAAGACGCAACCGGCACACCGCTCGCGCCTTTTATGGATGTCATACGCGCCAATGATCTGGACGAGATCACCATGAAAGGCTCTCAAACCAGCACATTTGACCGGCGCGCGGACCGCGTCTCCGTCACGGATTCGCAGTTTGAAATCGATGGCGGGCTACGTTTTGACTGCGACTATGCCGTTGAAGGCCTGCGGGCGGCCGCGGACGCGCTGGAAGCGAGCGGCGCCACCCCCCCAGACTTCACCAGCTTTGAGACAGAAGAAGAAATCGACGCCTATTTAAGCCAGCTCAGCGCCTATGAAACGGCGATGGCTGACGCGAATGCGAACATCAAAATAGCCGCTTTGGATTGCGTCGTTCAGGACGTGCCGGATAACAGCCTTGTCGACCGGGCTTACGCTGTGGCCTCAGAGGTCACAGGCCGACCCGTTCCGGTCTTAAAAGGCAGCGCCAAGACCATGATCGCCCTGTCATCCCTGACAGCGCAGTCCGATTTTCAGCGTGATTTGATGGATACGCTGGGCACGGGATTGATCGACTTTCTCGATACGCCGGGACAGACAATGCAAATCCGGATCGCCCCGGACCAACCCGTCGCCATCACCACATTCACCGGGACAGACGCCTCGCTCGACGGGCTAAACCTAACCGTCGAGGTGAAGTAAACTGTGGTTAGGGATTTTGTCGGACAGCAGCTGGATCACGATCCGAATTTTCACTGGCGCGGCGAAGCTGTCACGCGGATCGAAAATCTGTCCGACATTGCCTTTGCCGTCGCCTTGGGCATGATCATTACGGGCGTGGATTCGCCCCGCACGGTTGAAGAACTCATCGCGTTTCTGGCCTTTGGTATCCCCGCGGCGGCGTGTTTTTCCGTGCTGCTCGGCATTTGGACAGCGCATTATACCTTCTTCCGGCGCTATGGCGTGGCGGATAAAACCATTATTTTCCTCAATGCGCTGCTGATCTTTCTCATCCTCTACATGGCCTATCCCTTACGCTTTGCCTTTGACAGCCTGTTTGCCTGGGTGTTGGGGATGATAACGGGGGATCAGTCGCGAAACATTGAAATCGGGGTGATGAGTTTTAAAATCTCGGGCCAGATTATCGCGCTCTTTGCGACGATTTACGGCCTTGCTCATATGCTTATCGCGCTGATGTATAGCCATGTCATTCGGAAACGAGATGTTCTGGCGCTGAGCCCCTATGAATTATCACTGACCCGGCAAGACCATCTTTCTAAATGGTTGCAAGCCGGTCTGGGATTTGGGGCGGCTGCTTTAGGCTATTTCACGGTCCTGAATGGATTTGCAGGCTTTATCTTGGCGTTCAATGGCGTCACGGCGATGATTGCCAAACGGGTCCACAAGACGGCTCCAGACGATACGGCCACGACGTCAGGATAGACAGGGTGCATTCAGCCAGACTCTGTATCAGTTAGAAACGCACACCTAATCATCACAACTGTGCGGGAATGTCGCTTGAAAGATGGCGTCCCTCCCCGCATATGACCGCCAACGAAAACAAACATCTACGGAGACCCCATGAAAGTCCTCGTCCCCGTCAAGCGCGTGCTTGACTATAATGTCAAGGCGCGGGTGAAACCCGACCAAACTGGCGTAGACCTCTCTAACGTCAAAATGAGCATGAACCCCTTTGACGAAATCGCCGTCGAAGAAGCGGTTCGCCTGCAAGAGGCCGGCACTGCGACAGAAACAATTGCTGTGTCTATCGGCCCTGCCAAAGCACAAGAAACCATCCGCACGGCGCTCGCTATGGGCATGGACCGAGGCGTTCATGTGACGACCGATGACGATTTGGAACCGCTGGCAGTCGCGAAAATCCTTAAGGCCGTTGCGGAGGCCGAAGGGGCTGAACTTATCATCATGGGCAAGCAGGCCATCGACAATGATTATGGCGCAACGGGCGGCATGCTGTCCGCCCTGCTCGGCTGGCCCATCGCGCAATATGCCAACACGGTCACGCCGGCTGCAGGCACAGTGGAAGTGAAACGCGAGATTGATGGCGGCCTGCAAACGGTGAAGCTCAACTTGCCTGCCGTGGTCACCACTGACTTGCGCTTGAACGAACCACGCTACGCCTCTTTGCCGAACATTATGAAGGCTAAGAAAAAGCCGATTGAAGCCAAGACGCCAGCCGACTTTGATGTCGATACGGCCCCGCGCCTGAGCATCGTAAAAGTCACAGAGCCAAAATCCCGTGAAGCCGGGATCAAAGTCGAAGACGTGGCAACACTCGTCGATAAATTGAAAAACGAAGCGGGAGTAATCTAATGGCCACACTCGTCGTTGCTGAACATAATAATGCGTCCCTTGCGGATGCGACCTCTAAAACTGTCTCTGCCGCGCAAGCTTTGGGCGGGGATGTGGATATCCTTGTTGCAGGTAAAGGCGCATCAGCCGCTGCCTCTGCCGCGGGCGCGATTGACGGCGTGCGCAGCGTCATCCATATCGAGCATGACGCGCTGGAAAAGCAAATGCCGGAAGCCATGGCCGCGACCGTTGTGGCGCTGATGGAGGGGTATGATACGGTCATGGCCGCCGATACGACGACGCATAAGGCTTACATGCCCCGCGTCGCCGCCCATCTCGACACACAGCAGATCAGCTCTGTCACAGGCATTGAAGGCGGCGCGTTTGAGCGTCCGATCTATGCGGGCAATGCGCTGGCCTATGTAAAGTCTAATGACCCCAAAAAAGTGGTCACCGTTCGCACCACGGCCTTCCCCCTTGCGGCTGATGGGGGTTCCGCCTCTGTCGCCACGCAAGACGCCAGCATTGGTGAGACAGGGTCGGAATTTGTGTCGGAAGAACTGACAAAATCTGATCGTCCTGAACTGACCGGCGCAAAGATCGTTATTTCTGGCGGGCGCGGCATGGGATCTGGCGAAAACTTCGCTCTGATTGAAACCATTGCGGATAAGCTTGGCGCCGCTGTTGGCGCGTCGCGCGCGGCTGTCGATGCGGGCTATGTGCCGAATGATTACCAAGTCGGACAGACCGGCAAAGCTGTCGCCCCGGAACTTTACATCGCTGTCGGCATTTCCGGTGCGATCCAGCACTTGGCCGGTATGAAAGACAGTAAAGTCATCGCCGCAATCAATAAAGACGAAGAAGCCCCGATCTTCTCTGTGGCTGATTATGGCCTTGTGGCTGACTTGTTCAAAGCCCTACCAGAGCTGGAAGCAGAACTGGCCAAAGTCGGTTACTAGACCCTCAGCTTCATCGCTTCAAAAAGAAAGCCCGCCAGATGGCGGGCTTTTTTATTGGCGATTAAAATAACTTAGCGCTTTTTGAGACGGGCTTTCCGCGCGGCATATTTCGCGTCGCGGCGTGCCTTGGCAGAGCGTTCCAAATCTTCTTTGGCTTTTTTGCGGGCTTCTTCGGCGAGCTTCTTCTTACGCTCGCGTTCCGCTTTTTCTTCTTTCTCACGGGCGATCTTAGCCGCTTTTTCAGCCGCGCGTTGTTTTTCACGCTCTTCGCGAGCCGCATTGCGCTCGGCCCGCTCTTTCAGGATGCGGGCTTTTTCTTCGGGATCGAGTTGCTTCTCTTTCGCGCGCTTTAGCATGGCCAGCTTGGCCTCTTTCTGCGCTTGGAGGCGGTCGTTAAAGGTTTGACCGGGAATGCTCATAAAATTCTATGTCTTTCGTGGATATAAGCGCGATTCTCATGGCCGCGCTCTTCGTGGGCGCTATAGGCGCGCCAGTAGGCGATAATCAAGGGAACAGACCAGTTAGAGCGCTGTCGCGTCAGGAAATCTCTGCAATACAGTCAATTTCCACTGCGACATCCAGCGGCAGGCTGGGTGCGGAGACGGCGAAACGCGCATGACGACCCGCCTCACCAAACACGGCGACCATCAGGTCGGATGCGCCATTGATGATTTGCGGGATGGCGGGCCCTGTGGCGTCTGCAGTCGCTTGCACAAATCCGCCCAGCTTTACGATGCGTTTGACCCGCGAGAGATCACCGTCACAGGCCGCTCTTAACTGGGCAATGATATTAAGCGCGGATAGTTGTGCGGCCCGCTGCCCCGCCTCAACCGTCAGGTCTGCGCCCAGACGGCCAGAGACCACCTCGTCGCCGATCTTACTAATTTGGCCAGAAATAAACACGGTTGAGCCGCTTATCACATAAGGCACATAATTGGCGACCGGGGCGGCAGGAACGGGTAGGGTGAAACCGAGGGCCTTTACCTTATTATCGATCGTCATAAGCCTTCCTTTCTGGCGCGAGAGCCTTATGTGATGGGAATGACCGATACCGCCTTCCCCTTACCCACCCGCAATGACGCCGTCTTGGACTTTTTGTCAAACCGGCGGTCAAACTTATCCAAAGCCATGTCCGAGCCGGGGCCGAGCGAAGCGGAGCTAGAGCGCATCCTGACGATTGGCATGCGTGTGCCGGATCATCGCAAGCTTTCCCCGTGGCGGATCACCGTCTGGCAGGGCGCAGCGCGGGCGCGGATCGGCGAGACCTTGCGTGCGCTCTATGTAGAAGATAATCCAGATCACCCACAGGAAAGACAGGACTTTGAAGCCAAGCGCTTCTTGCGGGCGCCGCTCGTCCTCGGTGTGTATTACGCGCCCGTCGATTGCCTGCGCGGGACGCCGAAATGGGAACAGCAACTCTCTGCCGGGGCGGTCTGTTTTAATCTTTGTCTCGCCGCCCAAGCGAGCGGTTACGGCGCGCAATGGTTGACCGAATGGTATGCCTATGACGATCGCGCCCGAGACGCACTGGGCTTAAACGAAGAAGAAGACGTGGCGGGCTTCATCCATATTGGTACACCGACACTCAACGCCTCCCCGCGGGCGCGGCCTGACCTGTCTGACATTGTAACGATCAATTCCTGACCGAGCGCTGCACTCTCTCTGCTAATTTCACGGTGAAGTGACATTTCATCACGTGACAAATCAGAATGTCATCCCTATCTGGCTCTCGTGTAGTTGTCTTTGACACTGCACGCTCCTGGTCTCCATTTGCGCCCCGTGAGACCAGGAGCCCCGGCGCTTTCATATCTACCGCACATCCGCCCCCCATGCCCTATCGTAGGCAGGCTATGCGCGCGCTGTTCCTCTCCTTTCTTTTTCTAATCGGCTGTTCAGTTGCGGCGCAATCCCCCGTAAAACCAATGGAGGCCCCCATGATGATCCGCTTTGACACGGCAGAAGCGGTCATGCCCTGGCGCGCCGTCAATGACGGGGTGATGGGCGGGCTGTCCTCAGGGGGGCCGCGCTTTGATGCAGGCGCGCAGGCTTTGGTCTTTTCCGGAACGATCAACACGAATGGTGGCGGCTTTTCGTCCATCCGCTATCCCATGACGCCCGGCGCCTTATCAGAGGCAGACGGCATGCGCTTGCGCGTCAAGAGCGATGGGCGGGCCTATCGCCTGACCTTTCGTACCAGCCAGCGTTGGCGCGGGCGCAGCGTGTCCTGGCAAATCCCGATCCCGCGAACCGAGGCCGGCGAATGGGCCGACGTCACCGCCCCGTTCGATCAAGCCCAAGCCAGCATTTTCGGCCGCCGCGTGAGAGCCGGAACCTTCAACCCCACGGACGTGCGGGAAATGGGAATCATCCTCGCCGACGGGAGGGACGGCCCCTTCCGGTTGGACGTGGCGGAAATAAGCGCCGCCGCAGCCCCCAAAAACACACCCTAGAATTTAACCCTTGAAATTTGCCCCCCCCCTTTTTTGCTAGCGATCTGGCAAGCAGGGAGGTTTAGGGGATATGAAAAAGGTTTTGTTGGCAAGTGGCATCATTGCATTTGCGGGTGTCAGTACGCTTGGGACAGGCAACTCGTTTTTTTCGACTGTTTATGCAGATGATGAAACAGGTTGTCGCGGAACTATTGACAAAACAGAATGCTCTGTTTTTCAGCAACATCAACGGCATGTCGACGGTAATCCCGCATCAATACGGGTCGATAATCCGAATTTAAATCGAGAACCACAACAACGACCAGGAAGCGATGGGGCATCGAATGAAGAACGGGAACCATATTCAAGACGGGAATGCAGAAGAAAAAATTCAACCCCTCCAGAAAAAGCTAAAGATGACGTATCACAAGAATTCACAAGTAAACTCTTAGCAGATTTTGAACGCTTCATTGATGCAGGTTCAGCGGGGAGAAGTGTGAACACAAGCAGACATGACTCCCAATATGCTAATCCAGATTTAGAATATGGCGCTCTAATTGTAAGAATTGGAAACACCACTGAAACCCTAGCGCGTGTAGAAGGAGGTGCTCGAGAGAGTGATCTCGCTCTGCTGAATCAAACACTCATTGGCAATGGGTATTCATTTGTCCATATTGTTGGTCTCGTACATTATCATCCTCCCGAAGAATCCTCTAGCGCCGCTTACAACCGAAGCACGGATGTCATAAACTATGCTCCGTCCAATGGTGACATCCAAGTTGGAAAATGGCTTGCTTCTCTTGTAGAAGATTTAGGCGCAATGTCGGCGGAAAATTTCGAAGCTAGGTTCACTCATTACATTATAGGTCCTTACGGAAAACTTAGGCAATATGACCAAAACGCAAAACCTGATTTTTTAACCGGAAATCTTGGCGATGATGAAGTAGATACGATCGAGAAGAAATTTGATATATATGAGGATGACGCAAATGGTAACTGCTAAAACTTCCGTTTACGTCTCACTCCTGTGTTTGCTCTTTAGCTCAGCATCACTGGCAGCAACCCCAATACCTGAAGACGCGAGTGTCACCCCTGAGGTGTTCTCAAAGAGAGTGGCTTGCGAACATGTAATTGGACATTTTTTTGTTTCTGAGAAACCCGATCAACTTCCATCAGTTACTGGAATCCTGGTTATAAAAGGTAACCCTTCGCCTGTGAATATTGATACGGAATTACGTAAAGCACTCGACGACATAAAGTCAGAGGCCTCTTTAAAGTTTGGCTGTCTAGCTAATGCAGACGGCATTGGGCTTTCATTTAAAAATAAAGATAATGCGGACACGATTATTCATCTAAACAACGATGGTCGAGTTTTTTCAACACTTGGAGAAACGGGACTAGGGCTCACTTTTGATGACGAAAACTAACCCCTCACCCCGCCGCGATGCTCTGCAGGCTTTCCACCTCAGAATCCTTCGCGGAGAGGGCGCGGAAGGAAATTGTGGTGTTTAAGTCCCTGACAGTTAGCTTGGCTTTAGCCCTATCATTTTGCACCGTGTCTCAGGCAGATACGCAGAGCGAAGACATTATCATTTCGACGGGAAGTGACTGGGAGTCTGCAACGCTCACGCAAAGGTCTTCCACGGTTGAAGAGATCAGTTGCAAGGGCCACACGGCGAAAATCACCATTCAAAAACGGTATGATTTTGATGGGGATAATGAGTTTTTGGACTATGATATTGCGTTTTTGCTTGATGGTACGCCTATAGACATTGATCCTGAAGTCTCCCCCAATTCTTATTACCATATCAGCGTGTTCGGCATTTGCCGATGTAATGGTTTCGGAATTGAATTAAGCGGCCATCACGACGCAACGTCGGCTGGGGGCGAGACCATCTTCGAGCACTGGGTGCCTTTTGATGTCGATACGGAAGAGACAGGCACAGCCGAATAACTCTCTCGGCCGCCAAGTAACCATTCCTGCAAAGATGCGTGAGCTACCACCCCTCACCCCGCCATACTCTGCAAACTCTCCACCTCATAATCCTTCGCCGCTAAGGCGCGGAGGCTCTCCACTGTCGCGCGGCTGGCGGCGGCGGTGGTGAAGTAGGGGATTTTCTGGGTCA
>CAZSUW010000078.1:4335-9402 GCA_964610115.1 uncultured Algimonas sp. | reverse complement strand
TGAAAAACGGTCTCACGAATCGCCTCCGTCATTTCGGAATGGGCGAATTGAAGCGTTGGGTAAGTCGTCGTTGGCATGGGAGCCATTTAGTCCGCTTGCACAGCATATGCCAGCGCAGTTGCTGTGTTGACAGGGCAAGTCTTGCCGCCTAATGCCCGCCCCTGAATAAGGCCTGCCCTTTTGGGTGGGCTAAGTTACGTTTAGATAAGACGCCCAATTCCTGAGAGTGGGGCGCAATGACAGACACAGACGAAAGATAAGACAATGGCAAATACGTCTTCTGCCAAAAAGAATGTTCGCAAGATGGCCCGCAAGACAGCCGTCAATAAAGCGCGCCGGAGCCAAGTTCGCACTTTTCTGCGCCGCGTCGAAGACGCGCTCGCCGCGGGCGATAAGGCTGCCGCAGCGGACGCTTTGAAAGCCGCTGAGCCTGCTATGATGCGCGCTGTCTCTAAAGGTGTCTATCACAAGAACACGGCGAGCCGTAAGATTAGCCGCCTGTCCTCACGGGTAAAAGCGCTTAGCTAGGCTCTTCCTCAGATTGGCCTCCAAGGCCTCAAACAGACCGGGCACAACGCCCGGTTTTTTTGTGCGTGATCTACACCTGAATGTCGACGACTGGAGAGGGCGGAAATTTCGGACCGCCTCCGAAACGAACCTGTGGAAATTTTACAATTTCTTAGGGCCGCTGCCACTGTCGCAAAAATCTTCGCTACGCATGTGAACTTTTTTTGAAGGCTAGATAATTGCGATTCTTGGCTTTTTTTGAGTCAAGAAATCTTTGCTGCCGATTCGCGTGATTCGTCCGTTGACCGCGCTAAAAAGAGTCGGTTTATAGAGGTCAGGAAGAGCGACTAACATCAGACTTCCGGGCCGGAAACAAAGTTGCGTCGGGGGACCATAGCACGCAACGTTTCCCAATATTGTTATATTAAACAAGGGTTTACGCCAAGTGAACCCGCTAGAGGCGTGCGGAGTGACGTAGATGGGACAGCTGGGTGACACGGTCAGTGCGGTCGCAGAGACAACGCCTGACCTCTATACAGGGGAACCCCCCGTCCAGAGCGCCCACAACACGTTCAAAGCCGTCAATGAGGACCTCGCACGCGCGCTGGGCCGCAATGTTCATCGCGCCTGGACAGGTCAGCTTTATATTGCCGGCGCTGATGCGCATACTGTGACCCTATCCGCACCTAGCGCCTTTGTCGCGTCCAAGATCAACAGCCAGTATGCCGAAACGCTGAAACGCCTTTGGAGTAAGCATGACCTTGTCGATCCGCCGCGCGGTGTGCGGATTGTCGCTGGGTCTCGCCCCTCTGGTATCCGAGCAAAGCGCAGCTCTGCAGATCGGCGTAGCGCTCTGTCAGGCATTCCGGTCAATAATCGCGCGCAAAGCCGCTTGGGCAGTGTGGACAGGTCCGTAAAACCCTTACCGATCAATGAAGCGGCGCGCGCGCGGTTCACCTTGGATAATTTCGTTGTGGGCCCCAGTAATGAACTGGCATTGGCTGTGGCCAAGCAAGTGATCGCCTCGCGCGAACCGCAATATAACCCCATCGTCCTGCACGGTGCGAACGGCATGGGAAAAACTCACATCCTGCACGCGATTGAAAGCGAGATTGGGCAGCAAGACCCGGATCGTCGCGTGCGTTTTGTGTCCGCCGAAGACTTTGTCGGCCAATTCGTCGCCAGTGTCCGGGGTAGTGGGCGGGAAAATCTAGCCGCGTTTAAAGCAAGCCTGCGCGATGTTGATCTACTGATCATCGATGACGCGCATTTCATTGCGGACAAACCCGCCAGTCAGGAAGAGCTGCTCCATACTGTGGTCAGCTTAATCGGAGCCGGACGACAAATCCTGATCGCCGCGGACCGGCACCCGAATACGATTGAAAAAGCGTCTGACCGCCTCAAAAGCTATTTGTCATCAGGCTTGGTCTGTAAGATTAGCGCGGCTGATTATGAGCTCCGCTTACGTATTCTTGACCGCCTTATCGCCCGCCGCCGCGAACATAGCCCGACCTTGAGCATTCCACAAAATGCGCGCGATCATCTGGCGGCTCGGATGAACGCGACACCCCGCGACCTGGAAGGCGCGTTTAATCAGATCGTCGCGCAGAGTGAATTTCTCGGTACGCCGATCACGCTCGAAACGGTCCAGGAAACACTCTCGGACTCGCGCTATATGACGGGCCAACGCCTGACCGTGGACCGGATTCAGCGCACCGTCTGCGAAGCGTTTTCGATTAGTCTGACCGATATGAGCAGTAAGCGCCGCGCCCGTGCGGTCGCCCGCCCGCGCCAAGTCGCCATGTATTTATCTAAAAAGCTGACCAAGCGATCTCTGCCGGATATTGGTCGCCGCTTTGGTGGACGGGATCACACAACGGTCATGCATGCGGTGAAACGGATCACGGAGCTCCGCGCTGACGACCCGACCTTTGATGCCCAAATCCGCGCTGTTGAAGACGCGCTGAAAGCCTAATTGACACACTGATCGCGGCTGACAGTCCCGCTGCAACCCATTTAAAGTGCGAGCGTCCACCCTGCGACCCATCGCGCTTTTTCATTTACGTCATCTTTCGCTAAACGCCGCCTATGTATCGTCTGTTTATCGTACTCGCCGGGCTTTGGCTGTCCGCTTGTTCTATGCAAGCCATGGCCGAAAAGCGTGTGCCGGCCGATGTCCGCGCGGAAGTGGACGCACAGATTGATCGCCTGATCGCAAAAGATGTCGATTTCATCCTCGCAGCATTCCCTGAAGAGCGGAACAACCCCGCCTTTCGCGAACAGATCACCCGCATGGTCGATAATGTCCCGAACGGCGCCGTTCTTCGCCGCGACATTGTGGGTGTGCAAGGCCGCACAGACCAAGCCTATAGCGATACGCAAGGGGCGGTGCGCTCTGGTGTCTATAACCTCGCCCACGAAATCGCCTTTGACAGCGATGCGTTCTTGCTTGTCCAAACCGCCCATACCTTCACGGATGATGGTGCGTGCTGTCAGCTTCGCGCCATTAATGCTTCGCGCCACGAAACCAGCCCCTATAAAGCGCAGTTGGAGCGCCAGAGCCGGATCATGAAATTTGTTGCGCTGTTTACACTGATTTCAACGCTGGCCGTCATCGTCTTCCTGATCATTCGTGTCGGTGGTCGTAAAGCCCGCGCCGCACAGATGGAGCGCCGATAAGCCCGGCCTGATCAGGGACGTAATGAAATCGTTCCGCCCTCCTCCCGCTCTCTCTGCCTTGCTAGAGCTGGGAAAGGAGGACACGCATATGACCGAGAAACCTGAAGGCGTTGGTTCGCTTATTCTTTTCGAACGCGAAGGCAATGTCGCCATTGTCACGCTGAACCGGCCCGAAAAGCGCAATGCCGTCTCGCCCGAACTCGCCGAAGCCCTAGACTGGGTTGTGAAGGCAGTGGAAGCGGATGACGCCATTTGGGTCGCCATCTTGACGTCATCCAATGACAAAACCTTCTGCGCAGGCGCCGACCTGAAAGCCATTAGCGAAGGCAAAGGACATTTACTATCCACCAAGGATGGCGGCTTTGCAGGCTATGTTACGGCCAAGCGCAAAAAGCCCTGGATTGCCGCGGTGAAAGGCAGCGCTCTGGCTGGCGGCATGGAACTGACCCTCGCCTCGGA
Source organism: uncultured Algimonas sp. (assembly GCA_964610115.1). GTDB lineage: Bacteria > Pseudomonadota > Alphaproteobacteria > Caulobacterales > Maricaulaceae > Litorimonas. The sequence continues at coordinate 5,757 of CAZSUW010000078.1, read as the reverse complement.
TATGGTGGTGGCAGACGAGGCGGCACGTTTCGGCCTGCCTGAAGTGAAGCGTTCCCTTGTGGCGGCCGCAGGCGGTGTGCACCGCTTGGCCCGTCGCCTGCCCCAAGCCATCGCCATGGAAATGGTGGCCACAGGCGATCCGATCGACGCGCCGACAGCCCATCGTCACGGGCTGGTCAACCGGATCGTTCCGCTCGCAGACGTCATGAGAGAGGCCCGCAGCCTTGCCGCACAGATCACGGCCAATGCGCCGATTGCTGTGCGCGAATCGCTCTCTGTGACGCGCCAAGCTTTTGACGCGACTGACGCGGAATTGATGAATGCAGGCCTGCAAGCCTTTGGCCGCGTTGCCCAGACCGAGGACATGCGGGAAGGCCCACGGGCCTTCCTCGAAAAACGCGCACCTGCCTGGAAAGGAAAATAGGGAAATGCAAGCGAACCGACGAGGACCCCCACCTGCGCGTCCACAGCCCTAATGCCTTGACCTCCGGCGCATCGCACCCAATCTGCGGCGAATGCTTCATCGTGATCAAAATGCCCTAACCGTCTTTACCGTTGGCGGGACAGACGAAGCGCTTGCCCCTGTGCGCGGGAGAGCGGTGCGCTTACCCGGCGCGCTGCAAACGGCGCTGTCTGACCGCTATCCAGAGGCGGTGGCCCGTCTTCTTGGCGAAGCCATGCTTGTTGGGGCACTGGTGGCGCGCGCGCTAAAGTTTGGCGGTCGTCTTGTCGTGCAATGCCACGGCACCAATGAAGGCGCGGTCAGCCTGCTCATGGCGGACTGCACGACGGATGGACAAATCCGCGGCTATGCGCGTTATGACGAAGCAGCCCTGAAATCCGTCATGCTCGACAATCGAAACCCGGGCGCAGACGCGCTGCTGGGCGGCGGCACGTTTTCGATGACGATCGATCAGGGCCCGGATATGGACCAATATCAGGGACTCGCCGCGATTGAAGGTAATCGCCTGTCCGATTGCGCCGAGCATTTCTTTCAACAATCCGACCAAATCCCAACCATGATCCGCCTCGCCGTGGGACAGGACGTTGGCGAGGACGGCCCCCGTTGGACAGGCGGTGGACTGATGATCCAACGTGTGGCCGAAGACCAAGCGCGTGGGGAAACGGATGATGTCTACGCGACCGCCAAGGCGCTTATGGCGACGGTTGAAGATGCCGAACTAATCGATCCAGATCTGCCCATGGACCGCCTGCTCTATCGTCTGTTCAACGAGGACGGCGTGCGCGTGCTGGAACGGTTTGATGTCAGCGCCGACTGTCGCTGCTCACGGGAGCGGTTGGAAAGCACGCTGAAGAGCTTTGACGCGGCTGCCCGCGAAGAGATGGCGGATGAGGACGGCAAAATTCGCGCCCGTTGTGAGTTCTGTGATGTGGAATATGTTTTCCCATTGGATGTGGGTT
>CAZSUW010000078.1:0-4235 GCA_964610115.1 uncultured Algimonas sp. | reverse complement strand
GTCACAACGACCAGCGCCGTGACAATTTCCAACCGTCCGATAATCATGGCGCTCAGCAGCACCCATTTCGCCGTATTGGGCAGGTCTTGATACGTCCCGCTCGGCCCGATGATCTCGCCTAGTCCCGGGCCGACATTGGCCACGGCGCTGCCGGCCCCGCTCCACGCTGTCAGCGGGTCAAGACCGATAGAACTTAACAGACCCGCTGTCACAGAGACTGTCACAAAGAAGATGAAGAAATAGCCTAAAACCGAATAGACGACAGCGTCAGGCAAGGCATTGCCGCCATAGCGCATGGGCGCAACCGCGTGGGGGCGCGGCATGCGGAAGAGATAGGCCCGCAAGGCTTCGAGCGCGACTTGATAGCGGAAGATCTTGATCGAACAAGCCGTCGAACCCGCGCATCCGCCGATGAACATAAAGAAGAAAAACGCACCCACGGCTGCCGTACCCCACTGCATATAATCCGCCGTCGCATAGCCTGTGCCTGTGATGATGCTGATCGTATTAAATGCGGACACGCGAATACTGTTGAGCAAGCCGCTTTGGCTGTCGGCTGCGCCTGACGCGCTAAGCATGAAGACGACGAGGGCCGTCATGATGAAAATCGTGAATAGAAAGGCGCGGACCTGCGGATCGCGTAAGGGCGCGTCAATTTTCCCGCGCCGCACCATCAGCATATACATCCCAAAGGGCAGCGCGCCGAGCAGCATAAAGACGCTGCCGACAATATCCGCCCCGCCTTTCGCGAAATGACCCATGGACCCGTCCGACGTGCTATAGCCGCCCGTGGCAATCGTGGTCATAGCATGGGCGATGGCATCGAATGGCCCCATGCCGGCAACGATATAGGCGAAGGCACAGGCGCCCGTCAGGACCGCATATATCGCTGCAATATTAATGGCGATGGATTGCGCTTTGGGTAGAATTTTCTCGCCCACATCCGAGCTTTCCAGCCGGAAAAGAGACATGCCGCCAACACCGAGCATGGGCAGAACCGCCATGGCTGTCACGATAATCCCGATCCCGCCAATCCATTGCAGCATGGCGCGCCAGAGCAAGATGCCTTTGGGCATGCTGTCCAGACCCGTCATAATGGTCGCGCCGGTCGTTGTAATCCCGGAGGTGGCTTCGAACAAAGCATCCGTGAAAGACAGGCGGATCGGATCGAGCATAAAGGGAATAGCCGCCAATGTAGATAAGACGATCCAACTGAATACGGTCAGAAGAAACGCCCCACGCGCGCGCAGATCCGGCTTGGGCTGATAGGTGGTCGTTGCCAAAGCGCCGCCCACTAATGTCACGAGTACGCCGGAAATTGCAAAAGCCTGCCAGCTTTCATCGCCATAGCCGAAATCGACGGCCATTGGGACGAACATTAGCAAGCCGAGCGCAGCGCTCATCAAGCCAATGACAAAGAAAACGGGACGAAGGTCCGGCATGCTTCGCCATAGCGCACTCAAGGGCGGGAGCAAGAGGCACAAGGCGGTTTCATCATGGCGCTCTGAAATTGACTTGTGGGGCAAATGGCGTCACGTCCGCGCTATGAAACACACACGTCTCGCCCCGGCTTTGCTTTCAACCATGGCTCTCTGTCTGAGCGCCTGTTCTTACTCCGGCGATCCGGTGGAGCGCGAAGGTATCGACGCGTCTGATGTCGCCGAATTAAAACAGGCCGCCGCCGAAGCGCAGACGCCACGCACGTCCCAGTCCAGCTATCTGATCCGCGAGCCCGGTGAGGGCTTCCTCACCCCGGAACTTTTACATTCCGGCGCGGCCCTGAATGGACCCACAGTCCGGTCCCCGCGCATTTCCCCGGACGGAACGCGGATCACCTTGTTAAAAGGCCGCGAAGACGATGCCAGCCTGCTCGACCTGTGGAGCTTTGATAGCGAAACCGGTGAAGGCCGCGTCCTTGTCTCCTCGACAGACTTGCTCGGCGCGCCGGAAGAATTGTCGGAAGAAGAAAAGAACCGCCGCGAGCGTCTGCGCCTTTATGCCAGCGGGATCGTGTCTTATTCCTGGGTTGGGGATCAGCTGCTTATGTTCCCGTTGGGCGGTGACATTTATCTCTATGATCTGGCGACGGAAACGGCCCGACAGATCACGGCCACCAAAGGATTTGAGACCGATCCGAAAGTGTCAAAAGACGGCTCGCTTGTCGCTTATGTGCGCGGTGACGAGTTGTTCGTCAAAGAGCTAGAGACGGGCCTAGAACGCCAGCTGACGGATGACGCCACCGACGTAATCCGCAACGCCACGGCCAGCTTTGTTGTGCAGGAAGAATTAGACCGCACAACGGGCTATTGGATCTCGCCGGACGCGAACCGCATTGCCTATACCCAAATTGATGAAAGCCCCATCGCGATTGAAACGCGCGCCAATATCGGCCCCGATGGGATCACGACGCTGGATCAACGCTATCCTTTTGCGGGCACGGATAATGCCACCGTTCGCTTAGGCATCATCCCTGTGAAGGGCGGCGCGACGCGCTGGCTCGACTTAGGCGATGATCCTGACATCTATCTCTCCCGTGTGGCATGGGCCCCAGATGGCCAGCATGTTTATGCCGGCATTTTAAGCCGCGATCAGAAAAGCCACCAAATCTACCGCTATGACGTCAACTCTGGCGCGAGAGACCTTTTCTATCAAGAAACCAGCGAGACCTGGATCAATATCCTTTCCGGCTTCAAGGCAACAGAAGCCGGCCTGCGCCTGATCAGCGAGCGGGACGGGCAGCGCCGCTATTATGAAATCACGGAAGACGGGATCGAGGCCCTGACACCACGTAGCCTGTCTGTGCGGAGTGTGCGGTGCGAAACCGGTGATACACTCTATATTTCCGGGCAACGCGACGACCCCCTTTCCCGGCATCTTTTCCGTGTTGAGCGTGTCGCGGCCAGCCAGCCGGATGTTGAAACCGATCGCCCTGCACCTGTGGCCTTTGACGTCGATGTAATCACATCGGGTGATGGCCAACATTCCGCGAGCTTTGATGGGGGCTGCACGCGCTATCTCGGCCGCTTTAGTTCCAACGCCCAACCGGCGCAGACCCGTGTCTTTGACGCGGATGGCACCGCGCTGGCCTGGCTGTCGGAAAATGCGCTCGATGCCGATCACCCCTTTGCGCCCTTCTTGGCAAAACGCATAACACCCGAATATGGCACGCTTCAAACGGAAACGGGCCAAGCCCTGACCTATGAGCTTTATAAGCCGCTGGACTTAAAACCCGGCGAGCGCCGCGCCTCTGTCACGCTGGTCTATGGCGGTCCGGCGTCTCCGCGTGTGATCAATCGGTGGGAGCGTAAGCATCTGGCCAATATCCTCGCCCATCACGGCTTTGTCGTGTTTCAGATTGATGGGCGCGGTTCGTCCATCAATGGCCAAAAGACCGAAGACTTCCTCTACCGCCAATTGGGGCGCGCGGAATTGGTCGATCAGAAGATCGGCGCAGCCTGGCTCAAGGAACAGCCCTTTATCGATCCGGACCGCATGGGCGTTTATGGCTGGTCTTATGGGGGCTATATGACCCTGATGATGCTGGGCCAGACCGATGACTATGCGTCAGGCGTGGCCGGAGCCCCCGTGACGGAATGGGAACTTTACGACACAGCCTATACAGAGCGCTATCTGGGCGATCCGCGACCGGATCATCCCAACCATACGCCAGGCGCCTATGAACGCGGCAGCGTGTTCCCGCATCTGGACGGCCTGAGCGAACCTGTTCTGGTTATTCACGGCATGTCGGACGATAATGTGGTCTTCCGCCATACGGTCAAGCTGATCGACGCCATGCAGAAACGGGGTCAGCATAATCTTCGCCTGATGACCTATCCGGGTGAAAAACACGGTTTCCGTGGCAATCATAGCCGTATGCACCGCGACCGCCAGATTTTGGATTTCTTCTTGGACACGCTGGATGAGGAGGATGCGGGGTAAGTTAAAACTTTACGTCCCCGGCATTTATTGCCGGGGCCTGTCCTCCACCGTCTTCACGAGCCACGTCTTGTGAAGACCCATCGCCACAAGACCCCGGCAATAAATGCCGGGGACAGTTAGAACTTCCCAGAGTCCTTGAGCGCCCGCCTTTCGCCCAGCTGTTCCGCACTTCCGGCCAGCCAGAACGGATTGGTCGCGCGCTCGACGCCCACAGTCGTCGGCACGGTGGGTTCGCCGCGTTCGCGCATCGCCTGATAGCGCGCCACGGCCTCTTCCAGTTCGGGCAGACCGCCATC